>CBDVCJ010000054.1:0-17462 GCA_965372445.1 uncultured Thermoplasmata archaeon
CATATTGATGGGCTAAATTATCGTAATGCAGCTGGATCCAATACCACGTGTTGGCTATATTTGGCATTATATTATTCCAGCCAGTATTATCTCGATATTGAATAAAATTATTATCCCACCCGAGCCACCAGGTGCCATAATTATTTGTACCATCGTTATAAACCCCAATAATACACAAGCCATCCCCACTGGTTCTTACATAGAACTCAACTGTGCCCCTGGTCGGCAGCGTCATCCCCTCCTCCCTGATCTGGCCGAACGCAACACCTGAGTTGTCATCAATTTCACAACTCCAAGATCCATAGATGGAACTTACTTGGCTGGCACTGCAATATGTAGGATTACTATAATCCCAAGTGTTAAGATTTCCACTTTCAAAGCTATCATTAAACGTATCACTAGAGGTCAAGTTTAGGTGGCCATCGCCCGGGAAGTTACTCTGGTCGCCCATCACAACCACGCTTGTTTTGGTGGGTGAGCCGGCATTAAATTCGGTAGCGGTGCTGTTGGTGATCGGACTGGAACTTGAGGTTGTAAGGTTGCCGCCGTAATAGACATATGCAGTACCATTAGTGGTCCCCGGTGCACCTATAACAATATCGTCATAATTTTGATTATTAATATCGCTACAATTTGAGATCGACCAACCGAATTTATCGCCTGCAGCATCACCATATAAAGTAACGTTAGCTAGTCTAAAGGTATCATTCCGTACATCTTGATAATCAATACTTAAGGTACCTATATTCGTTAGATCCCCAATTATTGTATCTGATTTGTACATGAGTTTTACTTCGCCTATAATGCTAATATACTCGTTCCCGAGAGCGGTTATATTTGTCCACGCATAGCCCGGGCTAGCACCTGAATTTACATTTATACCGGTGTCTTCATAGCTAGGCGTGGTCTCATCATAATCCAACGCCCAAACACTAACATTTTCATTTCCGGCATCGGTGTATTTTGCATATATAGAAACATCGAATGTACCTTGAGGCACCATCTCAAAATCAAATATATATGTAATATTTAGATCATATTTTGTGTTATTCCAGCAATAAAGATGTATCAAATCGATTTGAATCATTGTATTCGCAGGTGATACTCCTGTAGTGTTATCCAAGAACCGTACTTCGACCGAGGTTGTGGGTGCGGCTCCAACCGAAATATTGAACGATGTCTCGGAGGTGCCTTCGATATAACCTAATATATTCCAGCTCCCACTGTCTTTTCGATAATATACAGTAAAGTCCTCAGCGGAAGCCATATTCGTACTGGCTTGGACTGCAAGATTATAATTATCTCGGTTAGTAGGAATATTATCGAGCGTGTAGGTAACATTAAGTGTATAGGTATTGATCGTAATTACCACTTCAACAAAATCAGTATAGAAAGTCCCACCTGCACCCTGACTAGATTCACAGATTGCAGCTAAATACAGATAGCTACTTGCATCTATATAACTTCCCAGACTCGTGGTATATGTGTTTGAGATTACATTATCGCTTGAGGTTAAACCACCAGTTCCTACGGATTGCCAGGCAGTTGTGTCAGAGTTCCAAATATATAATGTCAAAATTGTACTGCCCGCGTTGGTTGCATAGCCTTCCCATTCGACATAAATTTGTGATAGATCCGCCTCCGCTTCATTAATTGTAAATCTAAAATTATGACTGGGGAATTCCTTTTTTGCATAGGCTGTAGAATAACGAATATTATCCGAGTTCGCTATCTCGGTATAACTCGAGAATGCGGAGCCTGTTGGCGGTGAGGATGGTGGCATTCCACTTGCATCATCGGCAATTTCATATGCCCATTTATTGGTACCCGCGCCAGAAGCGAAGTCATATGTATTGCTGTATATAGTCCATATCTCATCTATATCTTGAGTCACACCATTATCAGTTTGGGTATCTACATAAGTGCTGCCAAATTGATTCGTGCCCTCTGTAATGGTCTCGTCACCCACAACATCAATCACAACAGCATAATGGCTGCCAAGTTCATAATCACCTTCGTCGATATCGTGTGTACCCCCGCCAACTGAATGGGTATTGGAATGGGAACCTGTAATACCCGAACCGGTAGTAACCTCTAAACTATCACAATAGCTGATCTCACCAATCATATTCGGATCGCCGTAAAAAAGATAGACATTTCCAGCGTTCGTACCGCTCTCATCATTATACGGCGCACCGACAAATATATCATTGTAGCTATCATTATTCATATTTCCCGCGTTTGAAACCGAGTGCCCGAACAGGTCGCCTGCAGCCTCGCCATACAATGAACCATTTGCATTTAACGCTGAGGTCGGGATTGAGCCCCCGCCATAGAATATGTAAGCCGCTCCAGCATTAGCTAAACTACCATTATATGAATCATTGAAAGGCGCACCGACGATTATATCGTTATTGGCACCGCCATTGACATTCCCGGCAGTAGAGACCGCACTACCAAATCGATCGCCATTATTTGCACCCGTAATAATCACATCAGCAGCAGAGGCATCATAACTACTAAGCCATGATCCCTTGGCTTTTCCATAGAAAATATACGCATTTCCACGATTACTGTTATTACCAGGCGCGCCGATTATGATATCACTATATGCAGGACTGCCGCCATTAACATCACCGGCATCTGATACGTCCCAGCCAAGATTATCGCCTGCGCTCGAGCCGTAGATCGAGACATTAGCTAATGCAGCGCTAATATTATTCAAATGTATATCGGAATGGCCGAAGAAGATGTAGGCTGCACCTGCATTTGGCTTGTTGCCATTTGCCGAATCGTTATAAGGAGCACCAACAATAATATCGTCGAAACCGTCACCATTCAGATCGCCCGCGTACGATACATTCCAACCGAAACATCCACTGGCAGCAGCGCCAATACCCGAAGTAAGTTCTAATAAGGAATCTACATCTGCTCTCGTTCCTCCCTGGTGGGTGCTCGACGATCTTAGGCCAATATTGGTATATGTTAGCTCTATACTTTCAGATTTATCAACGGTATTGTTATTCCAATCCGCAAAATAAAAATATAAATCGTAGCCCTGACCTTCGGCGATTTCAAGCTCTGATAATTTTAACTGCGTTTCGAGTTTTGAACTATCTTTTCCTACGGCCACACTACCTAGTGAGTTCCAGCTCCAACGCCGGCCATCGGTGCCTTTAAATTGATAATAGTTGCTATTTATAATGTTACCATATTTGCCCGTGATTTTTAGCATATATTCTGCACCGACAGTAAATTGCTGGTTGGGTGCTCGGACTTGATAACCGGTATTAAGATTCTTATCGTTATCAATAAAAACAAATACCTGATCCTGCCCCAAGATCCAGGGTAATAACGGCGCTCTCCATTTTTCGTTATTTTGGGGATAATAATCCTTAAGGTCATTATAACCATCATCATCACTATCGTCATCATTAGGGTCCGTTTTTCGATATACAATTTCAAAATCGTTCGATAATCCATCATTATCAGTATCTAAAAATTCATCGGGGTGGGGGTCTTTGTCATCCGGCACACGATCGCCATCAGTATCTATTGGGTGGGGTTGGGTCGAGACAAATTCCGGACTTGCAGGTACTCTTGTGCCTCCCATCATTTTACCGGCGACTTTAAAAAATAATGATAAATGCTCTGAATCTTGGTTTAGTTTATATTCTGTTAAATCTACATTATTATAACCAAAATTCTCAATTGATTCCGGGTAAGATTCTACAGTTTCAACGGTGTCCCAGTCATTAAAGGCACCATCAATGACTATTTTATCTGTGGGTGCGTCCCCAATATAGGATTTGCTGGAACCGTCCATATAATCGATACCTGTAATTGCACCCTTGGTTAAGCTAATATCAGAAACCGAAAACCCAATAGTACTGTATGTAGATGCGCTATATGGAATATCAACCGTCACAAAAAGATTCTTGGTCACACCTTCTGGTATTTCAAAAGGGGGTGAAAAAGTAAAGGTTGCTATTCTATTAGAAAAACCTAAAGTTTGCGAATTTAATACTTCATCTTCAGTCGTAGAAAAAATCCGATCATTATCAACATAGAACGTTATTTCTCCAATATCACTTTCAACACAAGTGCCTTCAAGAGTTAATGAAATATCTTTAATAACGATATCTGCAGCCTCTGCATGCAAATCTATCTGAAGGATCTTGTTATCTTCCGTATCTTTTGGTATTACATCGGCAGCAATAGTATATTGGGAACTCACAATAGCCCCATGTTCATTACTGATTATACTATCCGAAAAATCCTGATTGCCGTTAGTATCTAGACTATTAATATATACATCAATATTTTCACTCATATCTTCGATATATGCCTCAACCTCGAGCTCGTTACCTGATGATCTGGCAGCTACACCTCTTATCTTCTCCCAGCTATTCCAGTTGTGGGCTCTTTGCCCTTCAGCAGGAATATTAACACGAGAAGAGGTAGGGTTATAAATAAAATAATAGGCCGTTATCACTCGATTATTATATCCATTGACCCTGACCAACCCATCCGCACCAATGCCGCCAATCGAATAGCCACTATATTCATTTCGATCTTGATCAATAAATATATGAACCGTATCAGTATCATAACCAACAATTCCTCTTGGTTCACCTTGTAATATCGGTTGTGATGTCTTTAAATAAAAATCGGCAACGATATCATTTTTCGTTAAGCGATATTCGATGAGGTCAATGTTAGGATTCGAATCGGGTAACGTTGGGGATGTATCTTCATAACTTGGTACTTCATCCCAATCCTCGAACTCGCCATCAATAATAATCCCTTCTTTTTCAGGCATAAATTCCGAAAAATATAGTACCACAGGTAAAACAATTAAAATTAACGCGATAATAACCGAAGCCACTCTACTTTTCAAACGTTTTGTTTTTATTACCGCAATACGACTAAATTTCATTTCGTTATAGGGTAGATTATAGCCATTTGTAAGACCATTACCATTTGTAAGACCATTACCATCTATTAAACCTTCTTGCAATCGCATTCTCTGGGCTCTTGCGCCCCTTTTAAAAAGACCGTTGGTAAGCCCATTACCATTTACCAGCCCCATCTCAATCCCGGTGGTTTCCTTTCCCGCCATAGGCGGTGGTATTAACAATTTTTGTGGTCTGGTGGGTTTATACGGTTTAGATGGTTGAATTGGGATTTGCATCGGTTTCAATACCTTGATAGGTGCAGGTGATTTTAGGGGTTTAGGTTTTAATACCTTTAAAGGGACTTCTGCAGCCGCAATTTTGTATGGCTTGGCGAGCTCTTCGAGTGACTCGCCACAAGCCCCACAGACCGTCTTAGTTTTATCCTGTTGAGTGCCACAATTCGGACATTCAATAGTCTTTTCTAAGATCTTATCTAGGCCATCAAATGATTTTTCCCAACGCTTACGAAAATCGGTTAGCATAACCTTTTCGTCTTCTTTCTCCATTTACCCTCACCTAACACCCCTTGGTTTTACCTGTAAGGATTTTATATAGTTTAATATTTAGGGTTATTAGTAGATAAAAATCCCACCTTGAACCGTCCAACGTTAATATTGTTGATTTTATTCCCCAAACAATCTACAATGAGACCTTCTGTTAAACTTATATAATATGTACTAAAACTGTTTGGTCTGATATAAGTACATTGTGGCACGCTTTCATAGCTGTGTTGTGTAAAGTTATGTGAGGCGCTGAAGAGAAAATCAACCTTGGGCGGGCTTGACCATACTTAAAAATCGATTATATGGATTCAGATATAGTATTAAATTCGATTTGGCTTTACCGGCAGTGATCTGTATATGAATATTACGATCCGTAGTTCTTATTATAATTGGATTCACGCCATCTCTTACCAATATTTTTAACATAATTTGCCTGAACTCTTTAAATCTTTTATGACTCTTTTTCTCTCGGGTGATAAAGGTATCCGTCGGATAATATCTTTTATGCGAACCATCTCGAACTGATGTTAGTAATTCTTGGCTTTCAAATTGTTTTAAGTTTGTGGTTAAGGTCTGGATGTTGATATCAGTTAATACCGAAATTTCTTTTTGCGTAATTCCGGGTGTGCCCGCAACGATCGGAAAGATCCTAATTGTTTTCTTGTTATTAACTAATGTAAAAATATCAATATCCTCAGGTTCAATTAAACCGGTTGGGTAAAAAACCCGCTTTTTAACGATTTTTGAGGTTGAAAGATAACCGTTATCTACTAACTTATTTAAATGCCATCGACCATTATTTAGTGAAAGCCCCATCTCCGCCGCAATTCCATTTTGATATATGCATGGATATCTGGATAAATATTGTAAAATACGACGCCGGGTCGAATTCATTAATATTCCTTTTGGTACTTTGGGCTCTTCAATATCCGGTATACTATCTTTTCGGGTTATGGTTTGTTTTAAGGCTTTTAACATTTCATCTTCTAACTTATATTGGCGGCCTTTCTTTATAGTTAATCCTCCAAATTAAGTAGTTAACCTATAGATATTCGTCTAAAATATTTGCCATTACGACACTGGTATCCATATCTTCAAAATCTTCATCCCTTAGAACGTCAAGATACCTTTCAATTCGTTCCTTTAACGTTTTCGAAACTCGTTTACCCTTCCATAACTCTTTTTTTAACCTCTCCGGAACTTCTGTTGAATCGTTGATTTCCATTAGGTTTTGCTGGATCATGATGCCAAACCCATGAATAATCTTATATGAATGTAATAATTTGCTATGACGACTATTTCTACATTTGACAATTTCCAACCTTCGCACCACCGAGTTATCTTGGCCAACAGGTCGTATGTATTTCAAATGGACAATACAATCGGCCAAATACATTGGAATTACGATTTCATTTCCAGAAAGGTCACCTGCAGTGCCATGTTCTTCTAGAGTACATACTACAGTGCCGATCTTTTTCATCTCCTTTAGAAGAAATGACAATAGCTCACGTTGATTATAGCGCTCCTCAATTGCCCATAAAACCGGTGTTAAGGGATCTATCGCGATCCTGGCACGGGCACCTTCCCATTCCGACACGAAACCGGGTAACTCTTCACTAATGAAAGTCGAGAACTCCCTGCCGGAAGCATCGATAAATAATAGAAGACCGTCGTCAATATATTTATTTATTTCAGCCCAACCCCGCTCTTTTGCTTCTTTTATTATCTGGTCCTGGTTCTCATCTAAACTAACAAAAATTCCAGGCTCATTGTTCTCCAAACCCCGCTTGATAAATTGGGTGGCAAACGTAGTTTTACCGGTTCCTGAAGAACCTATGATGACAACCGCGGATCTGGCATTGATACCTCCATCTAATAGAGGATTCAACCCGAAAATACCACTGCGAATTTTTTCCAAGTTCATCCATCCCTATTAATTTTTTTGCCCCTTTAGGTTCAGATTTTAACTTCGGTATAGGGTTTGAATGAAATAAAATTTACGATTCAAAAAAGGCACTAGGTCACTAAGTTGAAATTTAATTAATCAATTTTTTGGTAGTTTAACCCGAATTTAGGGAAAGCACTTTTTTAAGTGGTAAGTCCATAAGTATTGCTTACTTTGATTTGAGATTAGAGATTGGAGTTTGCTATTGGAAAGGCGATGGGTGACCTTTGTGGTCAACAATCGGGAGTCTACGGCAACTTGCTTCGCCAAGCTGCCTCGCTTTAAAAAATCCCTTTAGGCTTTTTTAAAGAGCGGGAGTCTGATGATAATTACCTCAGTCGGGAGTACCGGGAGTACCGGGAGTATCGAAAATTTCAGGAATGGTAACCTTTTCCGTTACTCCCGATATTCCCGGATTCCCGATACTCCCGAGTATTTGTAACTCAATTTAATTCTCAAATCTAAAATCTCCAATCCACCATGGTAATCATATAACGATCTTACCACTATACAAATCGCTACTAATCTTCAAGATAAGGATTGGGTATCATTCCTTTTGCACCGCATGATTCGCATTCAAGTGCAACTTTGCCGTCATCAGAATAGGGGATCTCGATCTCTTCGCCGCACTTTGGGCAATCATATAATTCAAGCTCTGGGAATTCAGCTTCATCTTCGGCCTCCCACTCTTCTTCTTCAGATTCTTCCTCGGCTGCCCATTCCTCTTCCTCCTCCTCTTCCGCTTCTTCATCCCATGCTTCTTCTTCCGGCTCTTCTTCATATTCTATTTCATCTTCTTCGCCGGCCCATTCTTCTTCCTCACCCTCTTCACGGTCCCATTCATCTTCATCTTCATACTCTTCGTCATACTCATCGTCATATTCACCCATTTCCTCGTCCTCTTCCCCGGCGGGGTAAGGTCGTGGGGCTGGTGCCGCTGGTTTGCGGCGGCGTAAGGCAAGAACAATAACGACCACAACAATGATAATTATTATGATAATAATTATCAAGTACAGCATCAGATCGCCCAGATCGAAGCCAGTGACGCTCCCGCCCGATTTAGCACTTAGTTCGAATGTGATATTAGCAACCTCAGATTCTTCACCGCCAAAATAGCTGTCCATAGCTTTGAAACTAAGTGAATATACACCTTTAATTAGCGGATCACCCAAGTATTTTGCGATATCATTCCAAACTTTGGTATCAAATGTATATTTCCAAGTGCCATCGGCATTAATCGAAATATAATGCCAAACCAGCTTCTTGGCTTCGTCCGGTAAACTAGGAATATCAGCCTCGTCGGTGATATACCAGAAATCGGTTGCAGTGCCGTTTGGGAAGCGGAATTTCACCTTGATTCTAACCTCATCACCATCAGGATCGACCGAAGTGCCCTCGATCACCACCTTGTCTCCCATTTTGTATTTCTTGCCATCTGTAGTTGTTATGTTCAACGTTGGTGGGCGGTTGGAGGGTTCCAGCATAATTATCGTGAAGTTATGTATCGTAATTCCATCTTCATCATCTCTGACCGTAATATTTACCCAGTAAGGTCCAGCATCAGATTCGGTGGGTGTGCCTGCAAGTTCGCCGGTGGTGGTATTGAAACTAAGCCAATCTGCATTTGTCTCCATTGACCATGTTAAATTAACGGCGGCGGTGCTGTCGTCGGTGGCTTGATAGATCACACTGTATTCCATCCCAACTTCGGCGGTCGTTACATCTGTAGTAGTAATATCTGGTTTTTGGTTTGGGATCGTTTTCACTTCTATTGAATAATTAAGAAAATCGGTGCCGCCTTCATCATCATTGACTGTGATATTCACCCAATATGTACCAATATCGGACTCGTCAGGTACTCCTTTGAGTATTGCCGTGGTAAGGTTAAATGACAACCAATTTGCATTTGTTCCCCAGCCCCAAATTAGGTCTGAGGGATCGGTACGGTCATCAGTAGCATTATAATCTATATAATAAGTAACATTAATAAATGCCATAATCAATCCCCGCGGCCATATAATTGGGTCTTGGTTAGGTGAGATACCACCCGCCACACTCAAACTGAAATTATGGAAATCACTACCGCCGTTACCATCATTAACAGTTATATTTACCCAATAATCGCCAACATCACTAAAGGTGGGTGTGCCATTTGCCCAATTACCGTTCTCCAGCCCTAGCCAATCGCTCGCATCAGTGTTCAAGGCCCAGGTCAATACATCATTGGTGGGGTCGATATCTGCGGCTTCATATTCCATTGAGTACATTTCGCCCGACGTTGCGGTACCGTTATCAATGGTAATTATCGTTGGTGGATCATTAACATTCTGCACTGTCAAATTAAAATCGGTATAATCCATATCGATCGTGTCATTGATAGTAA
The DNA here is from genome assembly GCA_965372445.1 of uncultured Thermoplasmata archaeon. Lineage (GTDB taxonomy): Archaea > Thermoplasmatota > Penumbrarchaeia > JAEHCK01 > CBDVCJ01 > CBDVCJ01. Next base: position 9,790 of record CBDVCJ010000054.1, read on the forward strand.
CATTTACCGAATATTGCCCGACGTCATCGTTCGTCGGGGTGCCGCTTAAGACACCGGTTGTGGTATTGAGCTCCAACCAGCTCGCATCGGAGTCTAGGTCCCAGGTTAAAACCTGTCCCACATTTTCCTCGTCAATATCGTCGTAATCATAATCCACTTCGTATAATTCATCCTCAATTGCGGTGTGGATATCCGGGGTGGTGAGGTTGGGTGCCGTATTGTTGACATCAGGTAGATTCAGGATCGGGGTGGAAACCGGATAAACCCCATCCGATGCCTGAAAATTATAGGTGTGGTCATTCCCGATATTTAATTTGGTTTTATAGTAATAGGTTTTGCCGTTCCAATAACTGGTGTCGCCAGCGTTGCTTTCCATCATTGGATAGTTATTGCTGTTGATCTTTACCGTGAGTTGGGTGGGTGCATCATCGTCGGCATCCAGATATGTAACCGTGAAATTAAAAATCGTACTTGTATTGCCAATTACAGGTGTCACACTAGGCGAATTAAGTGCCGGTGCAATGAATGTACCTCTATAATGAATATCGTCATCAGGCCCCGCACCCTCCGTATTATTAGTGTCTTCCCAAACCATGTGAATTTTATTGTTCAATACCGCAATATCCGGGTCGTCAGAGTCGCCTGTATTTTTATTATTTCCCGGGGAAGGTTCGGAGATTATCTGGACTGTCTCCCAATCTGTACCTGTGTGGTTGATCTTTAAGAATATATCGTCGTCCGAAGCAGCATTATCAGTATCATTTTGGTCATGCCAGGTGAGGTAAATATTACTGTCCTCAACCTCAATTGCAACGTCATCTGAGGTTACTTGATTGTTATCATCGTTCGGTAACGGTTCCGAGATCACCTGGATCGCTTCCCAGCTGTTGCCGGTTAAGTTGCAGCGGTAGAATATATCCTTATCACCACCGGCACTATTATAATCCGTATTATCCTCCCAGGCGGTATAAATATCGTTGTTTTCAACTACAATTTCCGGATCAAAGGCATTGTCATTATTATCTTGACCAAAAACGGGCTCTGAAATGACCTGGATCGATTCCCAATTATTTCCTGTAAGGTTACATCGATAGTGTATATCCCAATCTGCTCCAGAGCTATCAAAATCAGTAACGTCATCCCACACTACGTAAATATTATTATTTTCAACTGCAAGACCGGCCGAGCTGGAGGCGTCGGTATTATCTTGACCCGCTATCGGTTCTGATATTACCTGGATAGCTTCCCAGTTATTGCCGGTAAGATTACATCTGTAGAATATATCGGAATCGGCTCCCGAACTGTCATAATTAGTCAGATCTTCCCATACGACATATATATTTCCATCTTCTACTGCTATTCGGGGATCATAAGAATCAAGATCATTCTGGTCCAAACCATAAACAGGCTCGGATATAACCTGGATATCCTCCCATCCCGACCCAGCGGGTTTGGTGCGGTAAAAAACATCAAAATCTGTGCTGGCACCGTTCGTATCATTTAAGTCTTCCCATACTACGTAAATATTCCCGTTCCAGACCGCAATATCGGGGTCAAAGGACCAGGCGGTGTTAGAGTTCGTGCCCGCTTTGGGCTCGGAAATAACTTCAATATCAGACCATGAATTGCCATCATAAGACCTGAGGAAAATATCATAATCTAAACCTGCACCATTGACAGAATTATTATCTTCCCAAACCACATAAACCATATTTCCTTCAACGTCAATTTCGGGGTCACGCGACATTTTGACGCTCCAATTCTGTTTCAACAACGGTTCCGAGATCGGGGTGGCTGGGCCCCAGTGATAATTTTGTTGGCGATCTAACCCCAATTGAGAACCATTCTCATAACGTTCATCGGTCGGGCCGGTTGCGATAAACCCAAAATTTGTTGCCGCAAATATTGCGCTCAAGACCATTAAACATATAACAAAACTCGATTTCAATTTTAGCCTCATAGGTTTTCCCTCCAAAAATTGGTATTATGATAATTATACCAATTATTGACCATTAAATGTGTATTAGCATAAAAAAGTTTTGATATTTAACTGCCAAACGAAATGTTTATCAAATCATAATACACTTTAGGGATTAGTCACAGTTCGAGATCCAGGGGGGAAGTATTGATAAATTCTGTCAGGCTAACTTCAATACCCATTATGTTTAATTTAATTAATAATGGCAAAGTAATATTTACAGCCTCTAATTCTAGCAATAGTAACCCCATCCAACCTGGTTGGCTAATGTTATGGTGCCTTTTAATAATCTTGATCGTAATAATTACCATCTGGATATTTACATGGGTATTCATGCATCGAATAATCCAACGTTTACGAGCCGAATTGGAAACGCTTAGATCTAATAACGATAGTGAGGTTAATAGAGCTCGCTATAATAAACAGTTAGAGTATGAGCGAACGAGACAATCAGACCGAGCTTCACGGCGACCTAAAGGCAATTGCACGGTTTGTAACCACCCTCACGATCCCGGCTCGGATGCATTTCGATGTAAGTGTAAGACCTTTATACATTTACATTGTCTGCAAGAACTAATATTGTGTCCGAAATGCGGAGCCAATGTTTCTGAGGTCGGTGGTATAATTCGCAGCGATGAACGTGCCGAGGTCGACCTCAGAGCTACATCCATGCATAGAAAGGTAAACCGTTTATTAACGGCAAAATTGTGCAGCTATTGTAACAAAATCATACGCGCAGGCGAACCGGCAATACAATGCAACAATTGTAGAGCACTTTATCACGAGAAATGCAATGTCCAATTGAAACTATGTATAAAGTGTGAAAAATAATGATGCCAAGGCATTAGCACCAGATTATTTCTTCACTTCAGGCTCGGGTGCATCTTCAGGTTCGGTGTCGGCCGGTACTTTTAAAATAAAATTTGGCTCAATATCACGCGTAATAAAAACCGTAGTTCCGGCACGTTTGATAACAGCACCTTTTTTCATTGCACTCTTAGCATCGATCTCCAATATTATTGGATTATCCACGCGATGCTTACCTGCGGTTTTGGCATCATCATAAGTTTTACTTAGATGCACCATTTTGCGGTCTGACGGTTTCAAACCCGTTTCAAGTAAAAGTTCGACTTCCTCCTCGGTCGCGGGATAATATAATTTATTTGGGATCTTTGTGGTCGGCAAGTCTAACTCTATATCCAGTGAATGACCGTAAGTGGCACGAAGCTTGTCATTTTCCAATTGGTATCGGCCTTTGGGATCACTTTTCACCATTGCCTGAATATGATGGTGTCTTAGCCAATGATATTCAGGTCGTCGGCGTTTGATTGCGGTGATGAATGACATTAGATCCACCCAACCGTTCGAATCCATTTCAAGGTTGAACTTCTCTGGGAAATGCCGTAAAACACCCGCCATCATTCTTCCTAGACTTTCTAGCTCCTGGGTATTCATCAAGAATTTTCCTTTTTCGTCACAACTTGGGCATTGATAACCCCTAAAATACCCGTGTTCTGTACATTCTCTTAACATCTATCTTTATTCCTCCTATAAAATAATCGTGAATCATTATCCCTTAAGTGCCTTTGTGAGTGCGGGCACTACCTCATGAAGGTCACCGACAATACCATAATCGGCAATTTTAAAGATCGTTGCATCTGGATCCTTATTGATCGCAACGATTATGCCGGAGTTTTGCATACCTGCACGATGCTGGATCGACCCTGAGATACCACATGCAATATAAAGGTCAGGTCTTACGGATTTACCAGTCTGGCCGACTTGATGGTCCTGTTCGATCCATTCCTTTTCCACAGCGACCCTGGAACCGCCAACCTCGCCCCCAAGTACTTCTGCTAGGTCTCGAATGACCTTGAAACCCTCTTTACCTCCAACGCCCCTGCCACCACTAACGATAATACTTGCTTCCTCTAGGTTCACAGTTTTGCGCTTTTCTTTTACTATCTCAATGATCTTAGTAAGCATATCCTTTTCCGTAACCTTAACCTCAGAATCGATAACTTCACCTTTGCGCGTTTCGTCAGGTTCGAGCTCTTTCATGATACCCGGGCGTACTGTCGCCATTTGTGGGCGGGTGGTGGGGCATATGATCGTTGCCATAACATTCCCACCAAATGCCGGGCGGGTTTGTAATAATAATTTCTCTTCCTCGTCGATCGTTAATTCAGTACAATCCGCAGTAAGTCCAACTTCCAATCTACGCGCAATTCGCGGTGCTAGATCTCGACCTATATGAGTTGCACCATAGATCACGATATTGGGATTATGAGTTTTTATTAGATCTACTATTACGCCGGTATAAGAATCGGTTTGATAATTTTTCAGTATCGGCGCATCGGCCACATAGACCTTGTCAGCACCATAGGCAATAAGTGTATCGGCGAGCGATCTTATTTCATGACCTATTAATACCGCACATAACTCAAACCCTAAATTATCTGCCAATTGCCGGCCACCGCCAAGCAGTTGAAGTCCAACCTTACCTAGGACACCGCTGCGCTGTTCGGCAAAGACCCATACGCCCTTATAATCATCCAACGATAACTTCTCCTCCTCTTTCTCTACATCGGTCCTGATCGCCTCTTGCTCGCAGCTCTCAATGCAAGCTCCGCACTCATTACAATTCTCCAATAGCTTAGCGATATCATCAACGAGTTCAATTGCATTATAAGGACATGAATCTATACATTCACCACACCCGATACATTCCTCCTCTTCTATCCAAATTGCCATTTGATCACCTACACATTAAATTTCGCGTATTACATTTTTATCTTTTAAGCGTTGGATTAAACCATCCACCATTTCATCGACATTGCCTTCTATGATCTCACCTTCGCCTTTCGGTTCGGGTGAAAACGTGCGCTTAACCGTTGTGGGCGAACCCTGAAGGCCGATCTTCTCGGTGTCTGCGTCTATATCTTCAGCCGTCCAAACTTTAACTTCACGTTCATTTAAAGCTTCGACTATTCCCTTTACAGATGGATATCGTGGCTTGTTCAGATCTTTTATCACGGTCAATAATGCGGGCAATGAAGTTTCGACCTTTTCATGACCGTCTTCAAGTGCTCGCTCCAATCGAATGGTTTTACCGTCCTTATCAAGTTCAATATTTTTTACATAGGTTACCTGTGGAAGTTTAAGAAATTCCGCCATCTGCGGACCGATCTGGGCCGTATCCCCATCAATGGCCTGGCGACCACATATTACCAGATCATAATCGCCGATCTTTTTCACACAACTTGCAAGAGTGTACGAAGTAGCTAATGTATCAGCGCCCGCAAAGGCGCGGTCACAGAGCAGAATGGCATCATCCACGCCCATCGCCAATGCTTCTCGCATCGCGTCATCAGCTTGGGGCGGTCCCATTGAAATTACAGTAACCTTCCCACCATATTCTTCTCGCAAATTCAACGCGGCTTCGATCGCATGTTTGTCATCGGGATTGATTATGCTGGGTACACCTTCACGAATCAATGTACCTGTTTTCGGGTCGATCTTGACATCTGTTGTATCTGGCACTTGTTTGATACATATGACTATCTCCATTGATATCACCCTAACTTAATTTATTAGCAGAAATTACCATCCTTTGAACCTCTGAGGTGCCTTCGTAGATCTCTGTGATTTTGGCATCTCTGAAAAATCGTTCTACCGGATAATCTTTAATATAACCATATCCACCATGAACTTGAATGGCTTTGGTGGTGGCTTTCATTGCAGCCTCGGAGGCGTAAAGTTTCGCCATCGCAGCTTCCATCGAAAACTTTTTCTGATGATCTTTGGCAAATGCAGCGCGATGCGTCAACAACCGTGCAGCTTCGATCTCGGTCGCCATATCTGCCAGCATCCACTGGATCGCCTGGAACTTCGAAATTGGTTTGCCAAATTGCTCGCGCTCTTTGGAATATTTTAAACTTTCATCAAGTGCTGCCTGGGCAATGCCAACAGCTTGAGATGCAATACCGATACGCCCACCATCGAGTGTCATCATTGCAATTTTAAAACCTTTACCGATACCGCCTAATAAATTATCTTGTGGTATCCGGCAATCTTGAAATACCAATTCTGCCTGACCGGAAGCTCTAATGCCTAATTTATTTTCGATCGTTCCTAATGAGAATCCGGGTGCATTCGTTGGCACAATGAACGCGCTTATTCCACGAGTGCCTTGACTGCGATCGGTCATTGCGAAAATTATACAGGTATCCGCGTCACTACCGTTCGTAATAAATATTTTAGAGCCATTAAGCACCCATTCCTCGCCGTCAGGTTCTGCAGTGGTGGTCTGCGAGCCCGCGTCCGAGCCCGCGTTGGGTTCCGTCAACCCAAAACACCCTAATTTCTCGCCCTTTGCAACCGGCACAAGGAACTCTTGTTTTTGCGCGTCGGTACCAAATGTTTCTAATGGGTAACAACATAAAGAATTATTTACCGACATGATCACACCTGAAGAAGCACATACACGAGATATTTCTTCCACGCCGATTGAATAACTGATTGTATCGGTACCCGAACCACCATATTCTTTGGCGACCGTCATCCCTAATAACCCGAGTTTACCCATTTTACGTACGTTCTCGATGGGAAATTCCATGGATTCATCGATCTCGGCAGCGTAGGGTTTGATCTCGGTCTCGGCAAACTCACGTACCATTTTCTTTATCATCATTTGTTGCTTTGTGTACTCAAATTGCATAACGAATCTCCCCACTAGGACCCCGGCAATAAAATCGTTAGGTTTTGAGGTTAATGATTTTTGGATTTATTGATAAATAATTGATAGGTAAATCTCAATAGCCAGTACTTGAATTTGGCTTAGCACTAATAGATTAGGCGTTAAATAAAGTTTTCTACCATTAAAAATTGAGGCACTATCTGTTATTATAATCAATATTTTTATTAAAACCGTTTAACATATATATTTTAAATATATTACAGATGATATACACGTGCATTCCTAACTCAGAAATTATTCACTTTAAGAGGTGTAAATTTGGAGCTTTTCGATAAAAAGCGAAAAAAATTCAACCAAGCCCTCGAAATTGGCTTTAAATACCATGAGAAAGGTAATTTCTATAAGGCCGAGGAAGAATATATAAAAGCCTTACGCCTCGACCCCAAACATAGCGAAGCTCACCTCAAATACGGCGACCTTTTAAGAATGACGGAAAGGCCTCGGGCCGCCGAGAAGGAATATCGGTTCGCAATTGACTGTCAGCCTAATTTTGCAGAGGCCTATTGTGCCTTAGGCGAAATACTCCATCACCAGGGCAATATAGACGAGGCAGAAAAAGCGTATCGAAAGGCAATAGAAATAAAAAATCATTATGTGACCCCGCGTATCAATTTGGGCACTTTATTGATGGATCGGGGGCGGTTCACCGAAGCACGAGATATGCTGTCCGAAGCCCTTCAACATGCTCGTGACCCTCAACTTCGACAATTGATCGAGCAGAAATTAATGGCATGATTATTATTTTTTGAGTTCTTCTATGAATTTAAGGAGTACCAATGATAAGTGGTAACTATCCTATAGGCTAATGTGGTAAGAAGTTGGATTCAGGATTCAAAACGGAAGTTTTCAGTTTGTAGTTTTTGGTTTGTAGTCCCCCCCCTCTTTAAAACCGCTGAGAACGCTGAATACGCTGAATTTTCCTTTGGCTATCTCGAA
>CBDVCJ010000055.1:0-17025 GCA_965372445.1 uncultured Thermoplasmata archaeon
CCGAGGCAACTTGACGAAGTAAGTTGCCGCCATGGACGATAAAAAATCATCCGCCTATTGCCTTTCTGATTTAAGCTCCAATCTCCACTCAATAAATGACAATAAATTTACCTATTACCGTTCTTCTATTTATATCACATAATGGTCTGCCAGCGTTGGGATTTATATGTTTGTCTAATAACCTTAATATACTATTAAATAAATATGCACCCTAAACCCATACACACTCAAACCCATAACCCAAGGGGCTGATTTAATATGAAGAGAAATTTGGTGAAGTTAGAAGTAGTGTTTTTGTTAAGTATATTTGTGCTAAGTGCATTTGGAATATTTTCTGTGAATGCCGAAACTGAAGAGACCTCGGGCATTGATACCACCCGCGGCACCCGAGCGATCGATATCAACCACGACCTGATACTGTTATCTGATTCGTGGGGCCCAGAACGCCCGGACTTGAAATTCGACGGTCCCTATTATTTAGGTGACAAAAGTACCAGTTTGAGGGTCTATTTCGAAAACGGTTATGATAACGATGCATGGTGGGATTCCATAGAACAATGTTATATTAATATCTCGAGCACAGACCCGATATTTAATGTTGTTGATGGCGACGGCTCCGAACGCAGTTTCGATTACGGCCAGCAGCTTTCGGAAACCTTTTATTTCGATATCGAGAATTCCGGCTCGCTAGGCTACGGTCATAAGATCACGATCAGGGCAGAGTATGTCAGAGTTAATGATGTAGGTGAAAAAAGGACAGATTGGGGTAAATTAGACTTGGATCTGAAGATCCGTTCTGGCATTCGTGCCCAAGCCGGTGCAGAGCAGAATTTCGAGGTCTATGCCTTGACCGAATCCAACTCTTATATGAAATTATATGCTGGCGCCAAGTTCCAGAAGATAGAAATCGTACTGATCACCGAAATTGATACTCTAGATGATGTAGAGGCAACTTTGAGCTCAACTCCTGAGGATATAGTTGTAGAATCCGGCACCGAGATGGCAAAGGTCGATTCGATGTCATGGTCCAAGAGCATGTTTTGGCGTATTGATGTAGCAGATAATGCCGATGCTGGGATATATACAAATGGCGGTATCAAATTCAAATATACCAGAACGTACGGAACTGGCGATACCTCGGACGATGTGACGATCAACGAACCCGCCCAATCCAATATCGTAACCTATATCATCGACTACACGCCGGTCCTTTCACCACCAGAAGATAATGAGTTCAAGAACACCAATTATGAGATCGAGCAGAAGATCGATACCTCACAGACGATTAATGTAAACTTACGTAATACCGGTAATGTGGACCTTCGCAACATCGAAGTTACGCTTGATCTTGACAACGCCAAATTTATCAGACCATTAGGCTTTTTCTATGACGAGCGAGACTGGGCAGACCAGGCTGGTTTTGGGCTAACCCAAACACTTGACGACCTGCCTGTGGATGATAGCGAACAAGTACAATTTGAATTCTTTGCAGACCCCTCGGTACCCCCCGGAAAATATCTTGTACCGATAACCTACACCGGATATTACTATGATGATGGCTCTACCGGCCAATCAACAGGTTTCGTCCAAACGTCCAATTACGAATTTGAGAATATCGAGTATGCGATCGAGCATTCGACTCGAGGGCCGTACATTTATATCAGTGTCGTGGATTCTTCGATCGATATCACCGCCAAATCCACCACCACCCTAGTGCCTGGCTCGAGCAATGTGCCGATTTATATAACTATTGAGAACCAGGAAAGCTATGATTTCACGGGTGTTAAGGTCTATCTTGAAGCGGGCGGTACGACCCCGATACTTCAACCCGGCGATACGGCGGGGACGGCCGATAAATTGGACCCTGAAGATATCGGCACTTTCTGGGCGTCAAGCACGACAACGGTTGCATTTGTCGTGGATGTAGATGCGAATGCGGTTGGAGGGTTATATGACGTGGATCTGTATGTTACTGGTTTTGATGAGCTCAAGAACGAATATACGCTTGGCAGTGAAGATGCGATCATCAAGAAGGTGCAGTTGAGGGTGACCTCGATCCCGCCTGATTTTGTTATCACCAAAGTTATCACAACGAATATTGAACCGGGTAAATCATTCACACTTTCGCTCTCCTTAAGAAATAGCGGTGGAAGTGACGCCTCGGATGTTTTTGTATTGTTCAATGGAACTTCCAATCTTTTCGAGGCCGAAAATGCGGTTCTTGGCCCCTATCCGTTAATCAAGGTCAACAATGGTCAAACCTTGACCTTCAACCTCAAAGCCGGTGATATAGAGTATGGTTCGACCCATAATGTCCAGATTCTATTAAGCTACAAGGATCCTGAAGGTAACCAAGTCAGGTTTAATGACAGAAGTTCATTAGGATTGACCTTGCGCGCAGAGCCTGAGGAAGAGGAAGAGGAATTTACGATCGATTTTGGTGTGGCAATTATCTTTGGAATATTAATTTTGTTAATTGCAATAATCGTCGCCGCGATAATAATTAAAGGCGCGATCAAACCCAAGGATAAGAGCCCAAGCGGAGGTGGTATCGGAGCCACGGAGCGTAAACTCAAGTCCCGTGGGAATGCACCGCCGCCGCCACCGGCCGCACCAGCGGTCTCGGGGCCTGGCGAGAGCCAAGCTCTACAGCCACCACCGGGCCAACCCCCAACACAGCGCCCGCCGCAAGAGGTCTATTACTAACTTTCTAAGGGTTGCGTATTTTCAGTGGTTAGCGGTAGCTATGCTATTGTTGAAATTGGAGGATTGAGGCTTAAGGATAAGGCTGAGGCTGAGGATTGGAGATTCAAGATTGCTACTATTTTCTATATAAGTTTGGAGTTTTCAGTTTACAGTTTGTAGTCACCCCTCCACCCCAAAATTGGTTAAAAAAATAATTTTACGCTTTATGCTCGTAAATAGGGTAGGGGGTGGGGGCTACAAACCGAAAACCACAAACTGAAAACTTCCATCTTGAATCCTGAATCTGTAATGGCCCCAATCCTCAATCCTTAATCCTTAATCCTTTCTTGCCATAGGAACCAAATTTTATCACAACAATACTCATGTACATTTCTAGATGTTCATGAAAACCGAGCTTTTATTTATCTTATTCTGTAATGTCTAAAGTAGAGGGTCTCGATCTAATTTCGAAAGTTGAAAGCTTTAGAAAAAAGAATAAAAATTAAGTTTCAGGAGGGTAGATTATGAAAAAAGTTATAACTTTATTTTTTGTGTGTTTTTTAATATTGGTGAACATTAATATTGTCACGATAAATATGTTTAGCGCTGAAGGTATTGAACAACCCGAAGAGCCGAGCACTGGTGATAGTTCTGAGGCAGCCGCCACCACCACCCGAGGTGCTCGTGCACATTATGAACCGTCGTATTTTGCGGATTATAATACATATTACTTGAACCCCGATGGGCGATTGTCGGGCATGCCAAAAATTAACGATGGCACGGATCCGAGTGTTGGTAGGGTTGTAATGCCAATGGGTACTTCAAATTCTGTTGAATGGAACCTCTTCCGCGGTTATTCAATCCCTTATGAACTTAAAAAGAACGTTACTTTTGATAAGGGTCGCCGACCTTATGTTAGCCTAACACTTAATAGTCTTAATAATGCAGATAAACTTGTACAAGCTAAGGTACTAATAGATACAGATGGTGATGAAACATACGATGCATATTTGGATTTTCAACCCTATTTAACTACCGGGGACAACCAGGATGGAACTCAGGAGGAAGAAATTTATGAAGCTGAAGGTATCTGGCAGGGCGGCACTTCACCGGGTACGATAAAAGGCAATATTGGGATTAAGGTCTGGCAGACCAACCAGCAAGGTGAAGATTTGGTTTTATACTGTGGGTTCGATTATAAGATCAGCTGGCTGGCGTTGCCGTATAACCATAAGGACTTGGTGCCGGTCGCAGATGCCGGCACGCCGGAGCCGGTAGAGCCCATTGAATTCATACACACCGGTGATATGGTAGTGTTTAACGGCAATCGCTCTTACGACCCGAATGACGACCTGAATAGTAACGGCACGATCGAGCCGAACTTAGGCGAGCACGACAATTTACGATACAAATGGGATTTTGGGGACGGTACCGAAACCGATTTTGCGGCGGCCAATAAAAAAGTGTGGCATACCTATACAAAAGCCACAATCCCAAAAGGGTTTGAATATAAAAGGTTCGATGTTCATTTATGGGTGCAGGACCCCGAAGGGCATGTGGATGACGATTGGACCTCGGTCACTATCTTCAGGGGCAACCATTCGCCGAAGATCTATTCGTTCAAGATCAATGATGTTGAATTTATGTTAAAGAGCAGCCCACATCAAATAACAGCCGTGTTTTATCAGGAAGTACGATTTGAAGCGAAAGTAGTAGATTTCGATGAAGACGAGCTGACCTATCACTGGGATATCGATGAGGACGGTAAGTTTGATAAAGTGGGGCTACAGGATATCGCAGGCAGTTTTAAACATGTATATCACCCGGATTATATTGATGATAATTTCATTAAAATAACTTTAATGGTATCTGATGGCACACCCGAGACCGAAAACGATACATTTTGTGCCTTCATTAAAGTTGTTGAAAATCTCAAACCTGTTCCAAGGATATATGCCCGGAAAGAGGGCGATGAAGATCATTATTATAATTCCATTAAAGTTAGGCTAGACCAAAAAATTACATTATATGGCACAGATTCGTACGATCCGGATAATTTGCCGGCGTTGTATTATGAAAGCTCTTTTCCTGACTTTTTTGCAGACCCATATAATGAATTGACATATAAATGGTATTTTGATCATGAAAATGACCATTCTGTAAATAGTGGGTGGTTAAATACTGGTGAAGTCGAGTGCATTTATCAGGTTGAAAATCCGGAACTAAAATATATAGTGGCTCTGGAAGTCAATGATGGATTGAATACTAATATTTCCGAGAAATTCACAGTTATAATAAATCTGCCGCCAGTCCCGCAAGCCACAATTATTGATGGTTCATATCTACATACAGGTCTTTTATACACCCAAAGCCCGATCTATTTCGATGCGTCAGGCTCCTATGACCCAAACGGCGACGAGCTCGAATTTATATGGGACTTTGGCGACCGCAGCGCAGTCTCGACTGAGATGAACCCCGAACATATTTACGCAACTCCCGGCTATTTCATTGTCAAATTGACCCTTTCTGATGGCGATTTTGTGACCGAACCGCTCAAACTCGCGGTCAATATCAAAGAAAAGCCATTACCACCGAAAGCGGTGCCAACCCTAAGCACCTTGCAAACCTATACCTTGACCGATATCTGGTTCGATGCCGCACTTTCGTATGACCCAGATGGTTATTACTACGCTCCAAAAGACCCGAGCACATTTGGCAAAGACCTAATAAAATATCGTTGGGATTTCGGCGATGGTAATTATTCCAGCGAAATTAACACGACCCATGCCTATGCAAAAAAGGGCGTCTATCAAATTTCATTACGGGTCTGGGACAAAACAGATATTAAGGCCGAAAATAAAAAGTTCATAATAGAGATCTTGAACCGTCAGCCAATAGCGCACCCAGGCCCGGATCGCCAATCTGTGGCGCATGAAAACGTTATATTTTCGGGCGAACATTCAACAGATATTGATGGCGTGGTTGCATCATATCTTTGGGATTTCGGGGATGGCAGCGAGCCCGCATGGGTTGAGGCACTCAAGACCAATCATAGTTATACCCAGCCGGGCACCTATCATGTAACTTTACAGGTAAAAGACGATGACGGCACAGTTTCAGAAGCTGCGAATATCATTGTGACAATCGAATCTCAAGATGAAAGGACAAATTATGGTGAGTTAGTTGTTTTGACCATAATTATTGTAATAATACTTATTGTTGTGATACTTACCGCGATAATATATATTCGCAGCCGTAAGGGTATATAATATGCCTGGCAGCCCGCGTCTAGAATTATAATCATGCGGTTATAAAACTCAGATTTAAAAGATAAATCCGTAATTAGCACTTAACAACCGATCCAGATCCGGGTGGGTCAACCGTATAGCTTAAAATATCTCAAATTTATCACATATATGTTCATGAACAGCAAGAGTTTATAAATATAATAATTTAATATTGGGAATAAGGTTATATAATAAATAGGTAGTAAAGTATATATAATCTTTATTAATACTTCGAAAAACCACAAATAGTAGATTAGTGGAGGGGCAGATAATGAAAAAACTAATTTCTTTATTATTAACCGTAATTATGGTATTAGTTGGTTTTACGTTTATGAATTCAACTATTGGCCAGATAAATGATGATGATGAAACCCCGGAAGACCCGCAACCTGAAGCTGAAGCGAGCGAGGAGCGGAGTGCGCGTCAGCATTACGAGCCATCAGATTTTGCGGACCATAATGTATACTTTTTTATCTCACCTAATTCCGCACCGCAATCCACCGACCATTATCTCGCAGGTGCACCGCGCATAAGCGACGGTGGCAACCAATCACGAAACAAAGCACATGTGGTAATGGGCACCTCGAATTCCGTAGAATTTTTTTACCCTCGTCGAGGCTCCAAACTCTATGAACTCACCAAAAACGAGACCTTCGATAAAAAGCGCCGACCTTACCTCAACCTGACGATCAACAGTCTTGACAACGATGCGAAACTAGTTCAAGTCCAGGTACAGATCGATACTGACGGTGACGGTAATGAAGATGCATTTCTGGATTACCCGCCGTATCTGACCACCGGAAATAACGCCGACGGTACGCAGGAGGAGGAGATATATGAAGCCGAAGGCACTTGGCAGGGCGGCACCTCACCCGCGAATATCAAAGGTTCGATCAAGGTCGTGGTCTGGCATACGAACCAGGATGGCGAAGATATGATACTCTATTGCGGGTTTGATTATAAACTCAGCTGGATCGCATTGCCGTTCAACCATAAGGACTTAATACCGATCGCCATTGCCGGTCCGCGCCAAGGTTTCGAGCCCGACCCAAGAATCCTCGTTGGCGATCTAGTTTACTTCTTCGGTAATAATTCATTTGACCCTAATGACGACCTGAATGGTAACGGAGTAATCGAGCCAAGCTTAGGTGAATTCGACAACCTTAGATACAAATGGGTCTGGGGCGATAATACCGAGACGAGCTTCCAGACTGGCCTTTCAAGACCCTCACATATCTATACCAAAGAGAAGATCCCGAAGGGAGAGATGTTCAAGATCTTTAATGTGCATTTAATTGTACAGGACCCAGAAGGTCATACCGACGATAATTGGACGTGGGTCAAGGTCTTTCGGGGTAATCATACGCCGGTAATAGAGTCTATGATGATCAATGGTTTAGATCAGTTATTTAAAACACCCTCAAGTCCACTGGAACAGGTCGTGTTCTATCAGGATGTGCAGTTCAGCGCGATCGCCTCGGATGTGGATGATGACGATCTGACCTATCATTGGGACCTGGACGGCGACGATAAATTTGACGAAGAGGGCGGTGAAGAAGGCGAGGAGGCTGCAACGCAAGTATCGTTCATCTATAACCCGCTGTATAATGATCCCGGGTTGGTCGAAGTCACCTTGGTTGTATCTGACGGCACACCCGAGACCGAAAACGCGAGCTTCAGTATCAACATCACACTTTTGAAGAACAAGAAACCCACGCCGCTGATATACGCGCAAAAAGACGGCGATAGTAATATGTATTATAACTCCATCGTAATCCATACCAACCAGAAGATAATTTTCAACGGCATAGATTCTTACGATCCCGATAATTTACCCGGGTTCGATATTGACGAGGATTTCGCACCGGATTATAGCCTGCGTTACAAATGGTATTTTGATTATGCTTATGACCAGAGCGCTACAAGTGGATGGTTGAATACCGAAGAAGTATCTTATATCTATCCGGTTGCGAACAGTGAATTCAGATATGTTGTGATCCTCGAGGTTGATGATGGGCTGGCAACCAACAGATCGGGAAACTTTACGGTCTATATGAATGTGCCACCGGTCCCCAAAGCGTATATCGACGAGTCCTCTTATAGCAAGCGAGGTTTGCTGGAGACCAATTCGACGATCCAGTTCATTGGCGACGAATCCCACGACCCGAACGGCGACGAGATCAATTTTACCTGGGACTTTGGTGATAAGAGCCCAAAATCGCATGCCGTCAACCCAACCCATGTGTACGATTCCAAAGGTCTGTATACTGTAAAATTATCGCTATCGGATGGCGATTTTGTCACCCAGCCGTTCAAGCTGCCTGTGGATGTAAAACAGAAACCGTTACCTCCGGTCGCGGTCCCGAGATTCAGCACGATCCAAACCTATTCCCTAACCGATATATGGTTCGACGGTGTCTGGTCCTATGACCCCGACGGTTATCATTACAATCCAAAAGACCCGATGACCTACCAGGATGACATTGTAAAATATTATTGGGATTTCGGCGATGGCAATTTTTCGAACGAAATGAACACGACCCATGCCTATGCTAAGAAAGGCTATTATAAGATCTTCCTGACGGTCTGGGACAAAGCTGATATAAAAGATACGAACACCCAATTTGCGATCGAGATCATGAACCGCCCGCCGATCGCGCACCCCGGCACGAACCGTAAGGTCAAGGAAAACCAGAATATCATATTCTCAGGCGATCGTTCCGACGATGCCGATGGTGATGTGGTCTCGTACCTGTGGGATTTCGGCGATGGAAGTGTCCCGATATGGACCAATGATACTAAGATCAACCACAGTTTCGCGCAGGCCGGTGCCTTCCATGTAACGTTACAGGTCAAAGACAATAACGGCGGCGTCTCAAATGCCTCGAGCGTATCTGTAAAGGTCAGCGGCAAATCCTCGGGCGAAAGTGATATCGGCGACCTGTTGTTATTGATCGCGATCATTGCCATTATCATCGTGATCGTGGCGGTGATCGCCGCGATTATCTGGATACGCAGCCGCGAAGCAATTTAAAGCTCGATCTTTTTTTCTATTTTTTTTTAACCCTAATTTGGATTTTATTTAGGATATAGGCTGATATAAAGATTTCAGTTTTCAGATTCGAGATTCCAGTTTGCTACGAATTTCCATATAAGTTTGGAGTTTGTGGTTTTCGGTTTGTGGTCCCCCTTCCCCCACCCCATTTATATTCACATTACATAAAATCATTCTTTTAATCAATGTTGGGGGGAGGGGGGACTACAAACTGTAAACTGAAAACTCCAAACTCAACAATAAACATGCCGTAATCTGAAATTCTGACTCATTTTTCATAATTGCAATACAGAATTACGGCATCCAACATCCCAATTTAGCGAATTTTATTATCTATTAATTATAATTAACATAAAGATTATATAATTTAAATCATTATATATGCTCTCATAAACCTATAGAATCCCCCATGGGACCAAATCAGGAGGAGGCAGAAAGAATGTTTAGTCGAGCTTTTATTGTGAATAGTAGTAAGTATATTGCGAGTATTTTGGTTTTGATATTAATCATGAGTATGATTCCGATGGTGACGACCGCCGGGTCCCCCCCTGCACCGTTGACAGATAAATTGAATGTAATAGGTGAATTGGACTTGGCACCACCCCCGGCGACCTACAACCCGCCGGTAAATAATTTCGGGTTGATGGGCGTGCAACTACAAGGTCAAGCTGGCCCTAATATATTGGTAAATATCAATTCAATAACTATAACTCATACAGGCTCAGGTGCGGCCTCGGATGTTCAGGTTAGTATCTATGATGATATAAATACCAACAATGTATTCGAGTCTGGAGTAGACCCCCAAAGAGGCCCCACAACGGCTTTTACCGGCAACCAGGCGACGATTACTACCACTGGATTACAATACGACAAAGGTATCAAATATATATGGGTAGCCTACGATTTCGCGTCCGTTGCAACTGGTACACATGGCTGCGAGATCACATTGACCACCGATATTTCTGAAGCTAGTGGAGGCGGGGTATTCTTCGTGCTACCGAACTCACCGCCGAACTCCTCGATGGTGCCGCGCGCAGCGCTGCCGCCGATCGACTTCACGGTCGATTCGGTCATTACCTACAACGCCACCCCGGCACAGACCAAACAATTCTATTCCGGCGAGATCGTAACGGTCAGATGTAATGTCTCTCACAACTGGGGCCAGGCCAATATCCAGACCGCGGACATCACGATCAAAAACCCTGCAGGTACCGATATCGTCACCAACCAATCAATGGTGAAATTACCGACCCCCCAGGGACCGAACTACAGGGTGTTCCAATACAACCACAATCTATTGACGCCCTCCCCGCGAGGCCAGTACTGGGCCTGGACCTTTGTCGATGGGTTGGGGCTTGGCGGCACACCGATCGCCAATTTTAGCAAGAACGATTTCTTTGTGCTGAACAAACCGCCCCAGATACTCGGACCTATTCCTGACCAGTACGGTAATGAAGACCAATCCTGGAATCTGGACCTATCGCTCAACAAGACCGATCTGGAAGATTCGGGCGGGGCATTGTTCTGGAACGTTACAAATATCAATTCGCCGCTGTCATCGATCGATATTGTCGGCAATGTGCTGACCTTCAATCTTTTACCCGAGACCAGCGGTTCCGACCAGGTTACATTGGTGCTGGAAGATAGCGACGGTGCGCAGGCCTCGACGCAATTCTGGGTTTATGTCAATCCCGTGGATGATATACCCGAGATCACGCCTAGCATCCCGAACCAGGAGAAACTGGAGGACAGCCCCAACTGGACGCTCGATCTCACACCCTACAAATTCGATGCTGAAGACCCGGCCGCACAGCTTACTTGGGGCGTGTACGATGTTGACGATACCCTTTATACCGTGGACCTCAACGGCGATATTCTCGAGTTCGGGGTTGTGCCGGATGCGAACGGCAATAATTTAATGCACATCAATCTCACCGACACCGCGAACCAGGTCGACGTACAGGGTGTGTGGGTCAATCTCACACCCGTCAACGATCCGCCGGTCTGGGCGCCGATCGCTAAAGTGGTTGTAACCGAGAACGAAACCCAGGACGTGCTGGCACTCAGGGATTATTTATCTGATATTGACACTGCAGAGTGGAATCTCGTGCTCGATATGGTATCGAACAGCAATTCCGAGAACATCAACGTTTCAATTGATGTCAACGACAAGGTTGATGTAAAACTTGAATATGAAAACTATTCCGGTTTTGCGGTCATCAACGTCTCGGCTTATGATGGTGAAGACTATGCCTATCATAAGTTCAGTGTGATCTCGATCATTGGTGATGTGGTATCGTCACTACGCTCGCCATCCAATGACTCGACGGTCACCACCCTTTCGCCTAAATTATTGTGGTCCTCAGCCATACCGTCTGGGTTTGAAGACCTGGAATTGGTATTTGATGTGTATTTGGATACAAATGCAACTAATGTAACGGATCTAAACGTCTCCACACTGGTATCCGAAAGCCAGACCGATGAAAGTCATTCTCCTGTTAGCCCATTGGAAGACCAATCTGTCTATTATTGGACCGTAATACCAAAACTAATTGACAGTGTAGGTTTCGAAGTGTTGAAAGGATTTTGTATTGATGGTGTCTGGAACTTTACTGTTGATATCTTTGCACCGAATTCACCGCCCAATGTATTATTAAAATCGCCTGCGAACCAAACAGCTGTCAATAGCACAACCGTTGAATTGGTCTGGGAAGCTTTCGATGCTAATGGCGATTGGCCGCTGTTCTACGATATTTATCTCGGCCCCGATAAAAGCAACATGATCAAGATCGTTGAAAATACCGCATTATCGGAAACCAATTACACAGTTATCGATCTACAGGAAGATGCGGTATATTACTGGACCGTAATTCCACACGATGGTGTACTTACCGGCGTTTGTCAAGATGGAATTTGGGAATTCGCGATCAACGCCGAGAACCAAGTGCCGATAGTAACGCTTCAAGCCCCGCCGGACAAATCCCAGACCGGCCTCAACCCGGAACTACGGTGGACGATGGAGGATACCGATCCATTCGATAATGTAACTTATTCAATATATATTGGCGAGAGCGAATCAACAGTAACCCAATACAACACCTCAGCGTTACTCAGGAAGGACTATATAACGACCACCTACAAGCTCACCATACCGCTGGTCGAAGGTAAAACCTATTACTGGACGATCTTGCCGCGCGACAAGCTTGAGAACGGCACCTGTGTGTCGGGTGTGTGGAGTTTTGAGGTCAATACCACAATAACAAACCAACCCCCGACCGTGTTCCTGATCTCACCTAGGGATAATATGACCGTTGAAACTGAAACCGGTACTGTTGAACTTAGGTGGAAAGGCAACGATCCTGATGGCGATAATGTAACCTATACACTCTATTATGGCACCAATAAGACTCTTGTAGAAGGCCTGAATGCCACGAATGCCACAGTCCAAAAAGTAACCGATATAACAGAGGAGAGTTACGATCTAACTAATTTGGACAATAATACTGTATACTATTGGACCTTGATACCCAACGACGGCGAATTTAATGGTATATGTCTAAACGGTACCTGGAAATTCAAAGTCATAATCGTAGAGGTTGTTGAACCTCCGATACCCCCAGGCGAGAACTATTTATTCACGCTCGATCCCACGTACAAGGAAAACTTGAACGCCGGCAACCTTTCAACCGACCTAAAAGATGCATTTGCTGCTAAAAGTCAACCCTTAACTGCGAACGCGGTACTCACCACCGAAACTGATGGTTGGAAGATCACGGACGGTGACAATATCTACGAGATCAAAGAAGAGGACGGCAACTTAAATGTCTATAAAGCCGCCGCACCTCCCACGAAAAAAGATGATGATGATGGGCTGGATCGTGTGTTAGTGATTGGGCTGATAATGGTTGTCATAATAGTTGTTTTGGTAATTGTAATGATGGTGATGGCCAAGCGCAAGAAGCCCGTGGAGGCTGCACCGATCGACGAGCGCGAAATACCAACTGCGCTCGTTGCACCGGCCGTCGAGCCCGCCGAGGGTGAAGAAGGCGCACCAGAAGGCGAAGAAGCAGCCGAAGGTGAGGGCGAAGCGCCGGCAGTGGCTGTAGAGGCCGCTCCAACAGTAGGGCTATTACCCGAGCAGGTAGCGCCCGGCGAGGAGCAACCTCCCGTTGAGGGTGCAGAGGCCGAGGCCGCGCCAGTAGCAGCCGCCGCGCCAGCGGCAGCCGCCGCGGTGCCGGAAGGAGAAGAAGCACCGAGCGAGGAAGCAGAAACTCCGGCCGCGGTTGAGGAAACCGTTGTGGCTGCACCTGCCGTTGCCGCCGCCGCAACCCCCACACCTACACCCGTCCCAACCCCGGCCGTCGAGGAAATGCCGATCTTAGACAGTAAACCTACCGCCTGTCCACAATGCTCAGCCGAAAATATCGAGTTCGGCGAAAACAATACCGGAACATGTGTGGTTTGTGACTATCAATTTACGTGGAATGAATAAATTTATCACCTAAGGTATATTTGATACCTTGCTAACTAATTGTTAGTGGATACCTAGTTTAATTATTGTCATTAGGATTCCCTGGTTTGGCTTTTTGGACCAGGATCTGATTTATAATATTATGACAAAGTTAGGGGGAAAGTTGAATGGTTAAAAGTAGTTTTAACGACTTGAAAATCTATAGTGTATCTTATAAGCTTGCAATGAAAATCCACATGGAATCATTGAAATTTCCAAAATTTGAATTATATGAAGAAGGTAGTCAAATAAGACGCTCTTCAAAATCGATCGCAACGAATATAGTAGAAGGATTTGGTAGAAGACGGTATAAATACGAATTCATTAAATTCTTAACTTATGCCCATGCCTCTTGTGATGAAACTAAAGTCCATTTAAATTTCATATTAGATTCTGGTTATATTAAAAAAGAAACTTTTGAAAATTATTATGAGGAATATGATAACTTGGGAAGAATGATAAACAATTTTATTAATTCAGTAGAAAATGCCCATAAAACCCGTCACTCAAAGCCTAATAAATAACTAATTAATAATTAAAACCAGGGTATCCGGAATCCTAATGACAAATAAGGGACAGGGTATCCCACCGCCTTCTCTATGCAAGGTATCCAATTCAGAACTTCAGGGATGAATTTCCATCCACGTCTCCACAAAGTCATCCACCACCACATCCACAAATCCCTTTTTGAATCTCACCAGTGCTTTAGCAACTGCCTCTTCGTCAATTACAATATATTCGTTCTCTCTACCGCTCTTCTTTTGTTCGATAATCTCATTCTTCAATAATTTACTTAAGTGAAATGAAAGTGTGCTTGCCGAGATACCAAATAGACTTCTTAATTTTTTATGGGAGGTGCGCGGATACAGCAATAGATGCATTATTATATGCCGCGGTATTTTCTGTCTTAACAACGATAAGATCATTTTGTCATGGGAACCCATAGTGCCGATGATGTAGTAGCGTTTATAGCGCCCCTCTTTCTTGGCAACGATAAGTTCGCGGTCCTCAAGATACTTTAGATGATATTCCACAACGCCCGTCGGTATTTTTAAACGTCTATGGATTTCTCTAAAGTGTGTACCCGGCACCATTTCAATGTGTTCATAGATCATACGACGGGTATCAAGTTCAAGAGCCTTTTCGGCCTCATCATCTCGAAATCTTCTTGCCATCCATTAAGCCCCAAATGATTAAAACTCATCGATCTCCACACTTAATGGTCATTTTTTAAACACACTAAAATATAACAATAACAAAATTAAAAAATCCAGCATTAACAATATATCAAAAGGCACAACAAATGATGAAGGGAGGTTATTGGACGATAGCATTTCAGTATAGAGCCCCACACTTAAGATCAAACCTTTAATAAAAAAAGCGCCAAAACCCGCAGTTATCAGCAAAATCTTCTTGTTACGCGTGCGTGAATATGCCATTGCCGCAATAATTAATAACACAAGCGCAAAGATCGTAATTAACGCGATCAAAATATCCTGAACTAGATACTCTATGTCTTCCACTATGATGCCTCCATTATGGCTATTATATTGGTTAGTAAATCCCAAATTTAGGGGTTAGGAGTCAGGATTTAGGTTTGGCTGTCTAATGTTAGGAGTCAGGGTGGGATTGAGGGTATAGGATACTTATCGTTTAATGTTCATAGCTGTGATATCCTGACTCCTAACTCCTAGGTTGGGAATTTGAGGTTTGGATCTATTACCAGGTAATGCAATATAAAAAATTAACCTTTCTCTACATAAATCCATTTGGAACATGAACATATATGTAACAAAATACGATTCCGATCACCAGCAATTCAAATTTGATTTGATCATCGTTGTTTGCGCTGCCAATATATGCTTCCACCAATGATCGCGCCGCCAATGCAAAACGCAAGTATATATAGCAGGATCTGGTGCTGGATTATCGTCTCTTCCGTTGAGCCAGGCAGTTCGGGTTGGTTTGCGGGGTTCACACATACTGCGGGATCGTGTAAGATCTGGCGATATTCAGGATCATAATGATAATTTAAATAGAGTGTCATTTTGGTGTTGTCAATTTTTATATTATATCCAACTTCAATTTCGTTAAAATTATCACCGCTTCCGGCATTAGCAGTGGACTTCCAAAGATAATAGCCGTGCTCAATACCGCTATTGTCCTCAAGACTGATCTTTGGGCCGAACGCGGTCTGGACCAACTTAAAATTATGGCTATTTGTCTCGTCAAATAATTGATGTTCAATTGCAAAATAATCTACATTTTCTATCGAATTGAAAAGTTCGATATTGATATCAAATTTACGCGCAGCTTCGAGATCTTCGGGCAGTTCCGCCAAGCTTGAATAATGGAAGTTTACTGCGATCGGGCTAATTTGGTTATTATCGGCATCTACTAACACCATAGTCGCCGAAACCTCGAAATCAAATGATTCATAGCTCTCCATTAATGTTTTAGTTGAGGTCCAAACAACCTTATAAAAATCGGCTTCGCATATGAACTCGGACGGGCCGTCATATTCGCCATTATTATTAATGTCATCAAACCCGATGATTCTTGGGTAAGTTACTCTGAACTTTGCGGATCTACCTTCATCAATGGAATAATAGAATGTGATCTCGGGCTTTTGCTCGTAAATCACCGCAACAAATACACTATTTTTTAAAATTATCGTGTCATTATAGACCTCTAATGACGTGCCAGTTTCGGGCTCGACCGATGGGATGGGGTTGAAATTCCTATAGGAATAATCCGCGGTATAATAGGTCAGGTTCTCGATCTGGTCCTTATTGTATAACGCGATCTCGATCTCATAAGGGCCGTCTTTGGTGGACTCATATATTATCTTACCATCAAAATTAAGATAAACTGTATTAACGCCTTTTTCAAAATAAATCTTACTGTTAACATTTTCCGGTATACTGGACGGCCACATCGAGCCATAGACTTTGTAGATACCAGGGACAGCCACATCGATATCCATCTCGACCGTCAACGTATTAAAATGCCCGTCGCCATCGCTATCCGTCCCGTAATCGATGGGTGTGCCCGCAATCGCCGCGTCGCCTTCCGCTGCCACCGGGAGGCTGAATAATAACGTTATAAAGACTAAACAGGTCAGAATGCCAGCAATTGAAATTGCCAAATGTTTTCTCAAAGTTTTATGGCTCATTTAGTGCACCTTAGTTATCTAATAATATCTCCAATCTACATTATTGTAAAACCCTATATATAAAGATTTTAGGACAAATATCGAATGGATGTTGGATACGGTGCCATTATGTTGGTGCGTGGGATATGGCGCCATTGTATTGGTTTGTTGGATATTCACGCCTTATGTTTGGTGTGTGGGATACGGCGTTATTACGTTTGTTTGTAGGATAATAACGCCTTATGGTTAAGTGTGTGGGATTGCTAGCTGTTTGCCAATTTGTGTGGGACTGCTAAGTTATTGCCATTAGGTGTAGGATTGCTAACTGTTTGCT
>CBDVCJ010000056.1:0-16897 GCA_965372445.1 uncultured Thermoplasmata archaeon
GATGGTGTCAAAGATAGAAATGCTGTTAAGATTTTAATGGTTAAATTAATAAATATAACAATGTATATACTTAACAATTGTTAAGTGAGTAAAAGTTAAAAGTTGAGGCTAATGATGTATAAAAATTATACTTATAGACTAAAATCAATAATTTTTAGCTCGATCTTTGTGATTCTAATACTTACGATGCCGTTAATATTGAATGTTTATGCTACCCCCTCAATTTATCAAGACGAGCATGTACAATTTTCGATCTGGAATTATGAAAATATCCATACACAACCCCCCAACGCATTAGTACTCGAAATGGCACATGAACAATGGCAAGCAACGGCTGCAGCTGCTATAACTCCCGCCTTCATTAATAGGTTCGACGCAACCCCCTTATTTTTCGATGATGGCTCTGAATTAAGCACTATCGCAATACCACATGATACCAAAAAGGTAACTGAATTTGGCGCGGATGCAACCCTTGCAACCGGAAATATTGCAACATCTTATTGGTCTAAAGCCGAAATTGTGGTGATCACTGATAATTATGAACATACATTATGGGCCGTACCAATTGCAGCGTTTTTGACTGCTCCGATCCTGATCGAACCCCCCCACGACATTCTTCGATCATTGAATACCAAAAGTGCAATTATGATCGGGGAGGGCTCACCACCCGATCTAGATGAAATTATTGAGATTGAAACCCTAGAAGAGGTCTGGCAGTTCCAATTAGAGCTTTTTGATACCAAAGGCCAAATATGTAACTATATTATCGTTACCAATCCACATGATACTGATGATGAACTGGATCCAAATATCAAATGGCCATACATGTCCTTAGCTTCAGCACCGTTAGCTGCCTATAGGAATGCGATGATGCAAACCGGGGATTATACTGGTGATAGAATATTATTGGACAAGATCCATAAATCTTCCAGTCGAGATGATGCGTTGTATCAACAAGTTAAACCATATTTTGAAAAAGTTAAGGCCGATTCATATAATATTGAAAAATATCTCATTGATAAAGGCCATGCCCCTGAATTCATTACTTTGGTTTGTGGCGCGTTCGCACTGCCGGATTATTATTATGATATTCACGTTAAATACAAATATTGGTCGCAAGAGGTACATTATGTTCCGTCCGCAGGTCCTTATGGTAACCTAACACCACTAATGCCAACCAACGAGTCGGTCAGAGAGGATCTGGGGGTGGGACGAATACTGGCCCATTCGATTCTTGATGCGACAAACCAATTAATACGAACTTTCTTTTATCAAGATTTTTTAGAAGGCGGTAAATATTCTGGCCTGACCTCTGAGAATTGGCAAGACAATGCAATGATATTAGATGGGCATCGTCAGAACCAGCCTCGTGAAGGCGGTATCCAAACCTGTTCGGCAGATGAATGTTTTCCACCGTCAGATGAAATTATTGCGGCATTTGAAAATAGTGATTATAATATAGAGTATTATACCCCGCGAAACGAAACAGATCCAACCGATACAAATCCACCGGCGGGGATGTTAATGGACTCGCTTCAAAATGCATCTATGATACAATTTATCGCTCACGGTGGAAGTATGGGCAATCCCAGACAAGTTTGGATGGAAGTTGGGAATGATCCGGTCACGGGTGAAGAACAGAAGCATTATATTTATGCAAGCGATATAATGGCACGCAGTTACGCGCCTTCGGTCGTTCATTTTATCGCATGTCATACCGGCCATGTATTTTTAGATATCGACCCTTTAGAAATGTTACCTCTGGCATTCATACATTCCGGGGCAGTAGCCTATATCGCACCAGTAACATGTCAATCGATCTGTTTTTGGGAGGGTGCGCCTTATGGTGTCGCGGCGACCCAAACCGAATTGTTCTGGCAAAAGTTGGGTACTCAAAATATCGCGATCGGTCAAGCATTTGCGGAAGCCAAGTGGGAAGCGTATCAGGAATGGTATATGCCGAATGATGAGCGTGAAGAGCCGGACGGACCGACATTTCATATTTTCGGTGACCCTGCATTTGAGCCGTATAAACCCAAAGTGGCATTTAAAACCGAAAAGAAGCTAGATATTTCAATCGAATCAGAAGCACCACGATCTAAAAAAGGATTCGATATAACTATTACGATCAGCGATTTGGAGACACAGCAACCCATAACAGATACAACAATAACTACAACCTTCAATGAAAAAAGTGTTGGAGGTAATAATGTGCAGTTAACCGCCCCGCAAGCAAAAGGTAGTTATTTGATGGAGATTACAGTTTCGAAGGCGGGGTATGACGATATCACTGCAAAATATTGGGTTTATGTTGAGAAGAAGACGACCGAAGGGGTAATACCCGCATTTGAAGCTGGCATTCTGATCTTTATTGGAATGCTGTTAGTATTGGCAATTAGTAAAAACCATCGAAGGAGGCCAAACCGTAAAAATTAGGATAAGTAGAAACTGAATTAAGTTCGTAATTAATAAAAGTTAAAAATAGGGGTTATTGATGGCATTTAAGTTGACAAAACTGGTAGTTAGTAAACGCAGCACCTCATACTTAATTATGCTTATAATTATTCTTTCACTAATAATTAATGTATCAACTACAGCGGTTTGCAATGGATCTAACGATCAATTTAGATGGAATGGTAATAATAGTGATACTAGAGGGAATGATCAATCCGATCTGTTAGTGGAAGCCAGCGAAACCAAAAAGATAACTCAACCCGATAACTATGGCGATCTGGTTTTAATGGACTATGCGACCCTAATTGTGGAGAATACCGAATTAGAATTCAATGGTACAGTATCGATATTGGATAATTCCAGGCTTTTTATTATCAACTCCACAGTTACAATTAGCCCGCCTGCCTTGAGGGATGATGTTATTGTCGTTAATATAAAAGGCGAAGCTATGGTGCAGTTAAAAGACTCGACCTTAATAACCAACGAGCAGCCGTCACTTACCAATATTTCGTATTTAATTTCTGATGATAGATCTACTGTTAACGTCGACAATTCCAAGATCATTGCCTATTTACCTGCAATTACCAATCAAGATATTTTCAAAACCCCGGCGACCGCGGGCACTTATATTTTAACCGGTGAAACTCAGTGGACCGTGAAAAACTCCGACCTGGAAGGAAATATAAATTATGACGAATCAAATGCGACCGACCCTATGAAGGGGCGATGGTTCTGGTTAACACTTCAACGTAAGGCGAAGTTAAAATTAGTAGATACAAACCTGGCACTTAATGAAGAGGACCAGCCGCTTTTAAAACCGATTTCGGGTACACTAGAGTTCGAAAACTGTAAAATTACCAGTGGAATAATTGACGCTGAAGTAATTTCAAAATTAAAAGTTGATAATTTGACGATATCACATCTAAATGTACGTGACCAATCCCAGGCGACGATCAAAGATAGTAATATCGTCCATAATCTAGACATTGGAAGTGCTGCGATCTTCTCGCCTGAAACCGGTGGCTCTGCACCTGTAGCTAGAGTCGATATTCAAGACTCATTTGTCGGCGGTGCAATTATTATGTCTGGGAATGCGACCGCAGAGTTACGGAATTGTGATGCTTCAGAGTTTTCAATTAATAATAATGGCAGCGCAACTTTAAAAAATACAACTGTGAATCGTATTACGGTTTATGATAATGGCGTGTTAGATTCAGAATATTCAGAAACATCGAATATTTTCATAGAAAAAAATAGTAGATTAACAGTGACAAATTCGCCAGAGAAGATCAAATGGATCAGGACAGGTTATAATTGTCAATCCATCGTTCAGATCGAGAACTCCGAGATCGGTAGGTTTGAGATCTGGCCCGGAGATAACCTCGCGCCGATCCAAATTGACCCTGTGCAATATGACGCGGGCTATGATAGAGATCTGAACCTCACCAAATTGCATATAACATTGGTCAATTCGGTAATAGATAATGTACGAACTTACGATGACGAATATATTGTTTTTGATCTAACCGACACGATCATAAAAGAAATAATAATTTCAGAATTTAAATACGAGAACATTTCATTTACATTCATTAATGTCAGTTCCCAATTTCCGATCCCCGAGATCCTGGGAAATGAAGAAGTAATTGTATATATCCAGCATAAATATGAAATAAATGTAAACTTAAATTTATTACCCGTAAAAGCAACCATTGAGATTTTCGATGAGAATAACAATTTAATTACCAGAGCCAAAACCAATGACAATGGAAAAGCTATCTTCTATTTAAATTACCAAACAATCGATATCTCTGGAACCAATGAATATGAGCATTTCAAATGTATAATTTCGTACTTTGGCATTTCTGAAGAATATGATCTGATTTTGAGTTCCTCTAAAGTCGAATATATAAATCTAACCGATTTTGACCCTCCGGTAATCTCAAATATCGAGTTCGGCCCGGCCCGTTGGAACTTCGAGCAGGAAGTAAAGGTCAAGGCTATTATAACAGATGAGGATATTCGCTCGATCTCAAATGTAACGTTAGTATATAGTAACGATAATGGCAAGACTTGGCGCACAAAACTAATGCACGAGTTAGACGAAGGGCATTACGAAGCAAAGATACCAAAACAGGAATGGGGCGCAACCGTAGAATTTAATATTGTTACCTATGATATATTGGGAAATAGAGCTGAATCAGACCAGAAATCATTTTCGGTTGCCGAAGAAGAAATAAATTTGATGATAGCAATTATTATTATCCTGGCTATATTGATTCTTATTGGCTCAATTAAGGTGCTCGTCCAAAACCGAAAAATAAAAAAATACAAAAATAGACGAATATTGAAATCAAATAGGGAGGTAAAATAATTGAAAGTAAAAAGACCAAAACCTTTAAAATACTTTAAAATTACAGTTGTTATCATTATTTCATTCTGTTTATTACTAGGTCTATTTACTAATGTTTCGGCAGCCGGAGAAGATGCCGAATTTAATTCGATCGAACTAACCGCGACACCTCAGGTACAGGGTATGGGCGGTGAAATAGTTATAAGTGCACTTGCAAATTTCTTTGGCGGGTGTTGCTATCATCTCTATGCATATGATGTAAGTGCAGAGCTCGAGGTACCAGCCATTCTAAAAATAACGAGCACGCCACAAGGGACGATCAAAGAAGTGGATGCCAAGCCGGGCGGTCAAGCAACCTCAGAAAGATTTCAATGGCGAATTACTGGAAATATTCCGGGAACTTATGGATTGAATGTAACTGTAACCACCAGTAATTGTGGTAGCCTAACCGATAGTATTTCAATAACGATCACCAAAGGTGCATCGATTTCGAATCTCGATATTTATCCTCAACGCCCCTCATTAGATGAAGACATCTCGGTGTCTGTTGAGGTACAGATCGGGCGTGAGGGGCTTGAGATCCAAGATTCTACTATTTATGTGCTCTCTTCCAAAAATAAATATGACGTTCGAGAATTATTTGCCGAAAACGAGATCCTTTACCTGAAAACCGAGGCTGATGATGAATTACAATCATTACAAATAGAAACACTGGGTGGTGGAAACGCAATTGCAATGGAACCAGTGAGTTTTACTGATAAATGGCGAGCCAGACTTTCTGGATTCGCCAAAGAAACCGAGGTTTATTTATGGTTTGTCGTTACAACAAATGATGGCGCAAACACTACCAGTAGCGTTTACCATTTAGAAATTGAAGATATTGAATATACAAATTATATGGTGTTCATGACGACTTGGACGACCTTTTTCATTTTACTCGTTGGAGTCATATTAATTATTGGGGTTTGGCTGGTTAAATTAAAAAGGGTGGAAAAGACTGGCACCATAAAAGGTATTTTTCCGCTTGGTGGTAAATATTATGAAGACCCTTATAGAACGGACGCACCCGAATTGCACAAACCAAGTAAGCAACTTGAAATGGTTAGATATTTAGTAATAATATTCGTTATAATATGTGCTATAGTTTTTGTTATCTGGGCGATTTATTTGGGACTATTCACAGAGCTGTTTGACAAGACTTTGGAGGGCTGAACATCCCAACAAGATCATTAAGATCAAGAATATTACGGCCGCGCCATGTACGGTTATCAGTGCAAATTGTTGCGTTATTAACCTTGAACTTTACAGTTATCGGCTCGTTGATCATCTCACCGTTCTTGCCTATACTCAGATTCCCGAAGTTTTTCGAAATTGAAGAGTTAGGATCTGGGGTGCCACTTTGTGCAACTGGAAGCTTGGAACGGACGCTGACTGCCGTTTGGCCGCTATTATTAATTATTGGTATTATTGGGGTACTTTTTCTTATTTGCATTTTGATCGGAAGGGCGATGTGTGGTTGGGCATGTCCAATTGGTTTGACCCAGGACCTGATCACCAAAGCCCGCTCGGTATTTAAGATCAGTTCAAAGGAATTTTCGTTAAAGACCCATAAAAAAATGGTCGTTGTAAAATACGCAATTTTATTCGCGGTTATGGTTCTGTCAATTAGTATCGGTGCATCGTTTATGGCGGACCAGGCCACGGGAGAGATCTATAACTCTTATTTCCCTGCAATGGCGCAAAGTGCACCTACCTGTGTGGGATGTCCGACACCAATAATTCGTTATATTGTCATGGATATCGGTTTTTACGGCAAACCGAATTTAGCGGATTGGACGAGTTGGCTGCAGATCTTCATCTTCGGGATATTCATTGTCGGTGCGGTTGCAATACCTCGATTCTGGTGCCGATACCTTTGCCCGATGGGCGCTTTGAGCTCATGTTTTAATAAATCGTGTGTGTTGTCGATCAAAAAGGACCATGCTAAATGTACCAAGTGTGAGGTATGCGCAGATATGTGTCCGACACGTGTGCGTAAGGTCATCGATGAGAAAGAGGATACACGGGTGGTAGATACGAATTGTACATACTGCCTGGATTGTATTGAGGCCTGTCCCGACAAAGCCCTGACCCTAGAGTTCGCCGGTAAAACTATCTATCGGGGCGGGGAGGAGTGGTGGGAGAAGAAGTAAGTTGGATAATGTTGTCTTATTGTTGGTTCGTGGGATATGTTTGTCTTAACTTTGGTTTGTAGGACATGTTTGTCAATTGGATGGTTTGTGGGATATGTTTGTCTATATTTTGGTTTGTAGGACATGTTTGTCTTAAGATTGATGTGTGGGATTTTATTGATAACCAATTGGTTCGTTTTAATCGTCAATTAATATTTAACGCCAAACGAACTAAACCGAAGACGCCATATCCTACCCACCAAACTATTGGCGCTATTATCCTACGAACCAAAATAATGGCACCGTATCCTACGCACTTAATAAATTACGTCAAATCAAACGCACAACATTTTAATAATAGAGCAAGTTTTGTTCAAATCTTTATTTATATTACGCTCAAGATATTGTTAGTCATGGTAAAAAAAATAGTAACCTTTTTTTTATGCTTATTACTTATTACAAATTTTATATTTATCATTATGCCAAAACCCAGTAGTGCCGTGATGCCACCAGTTGTCAATATTAAATGGGCTGAAGGCCAACATGTTCAGGAAGCAGATGTAGGTCCTGGCCAGTCGGGTATTGTGACTTTTTCAGGCACTGTGAGTGCTGATTTGGCTCCAGCTGGTCAATCACAGGATGTTTATGTATGTCTTCATGGGTCGACGGATCAAGGCTGGCCTGTAACTGTAACCCCCGCTGAAGTTCTACTTCAACCAGGCACAGAAGAGGCACCTTTTAGTGCGACTGTAGCCGTAACCCCCGAGACGAGCTATCATACTATGGGATCACTTACGGTCGGTGGCACTGCCTCGGTCATTCCGGGCTCTCAAAGAGATAATATACCATCTACTACAGCTACAATTAAGATCAAGCAATTTTATCGCTTTTATATGACAAGTGACCGACCTTGTAAACAAGCAGTTAAAGGAAATAACTTAGTATATAATCTGTCGGTTAATAACATAGGGAACGCTAATGATAAATTCGGGCTCTTTTTATATAAAAACGACAAACTGAATGACTCCGAATTGAAAATACAATTTCTAAATCAAGTTGAGGCGAAGTCGAAGTCACATAGATCTATAAGTGTAAAAATAAAAACCTCATCCGAAACAAAACCCGGCAAATATGAGGTGAATTTGTATTTAAAATCGATTTATGAGGAATGTAATGAAGGCTATTCAGAGCCAGCAAGTTTTACAATTGTAATATTTATTAAGGATAACTATGTTTATTCAATCTCAATAATTTTTACGATAATATTCATCATAATTTTTTTGGTGTTAATTATAAAAAAACTAAAACCCAAAATACATCAGTACCTTAATAAGCCCGAACCTGAGCCCCGGATCCCACCTATTGACTGAAAATCATCACCAACCCATATTGCTGCGACTCAATAAACAATATTTTTGTATTTTTGACTATATTTTAATAATAAATTATTTATACAGTTAAATAAGTTATATTTTGAGTGATACTAGTATGGCAAAGAAAGTATCGTTAACAGTAGAGGAAAAAATATTGTTACACTTATTAGATTACCTAAAGTTTCGCGACCAGAACTGGGACGTACCTTTCGATGTGACCCAGGAGGGTATTGCGAGCTCGGTCGGGATAGCCAGATGTAATGTTTCAAGAGCCATGAAAAAGATCTTGGAAAAAGGTTTTATCGAGGAAAGGGTGGCACATGTAAAAGATTCCGAGCGCAGGCGTAAGGTGTATTTTATTACACATCAGGGTCTGGAATCTGCCCAACGTACCCGCCAATACTTAGAGAGCTTGAAGATCGGGTTTAGGGATCTGAAAGGTAACCTGAAACAGTTGAAACTCCAGGAGATAAAAAATTATTTGGACAGTAAACCGACCTTTCTGGAAATATTAAAGCATATGTCTTCGAATGGCATCGTGGACTCTAAGGCGATCCAGACTGACATTGTCTATAAATTCCTGGATTTTTCGGACCAGGCACCAAACATAAAATATTTTTTTGGTAGAGAACAGGAAATGAAAAGTTTGGAAGATTGGCTGTCAACACAAAAAATGATAATCATACGAGGCATAGCCGGCATCGGTAAAACCTCCCTGGCTGCAAAACTAATGATCGACCTAAAACCGAAAATGAATATTTTTTGGTTTAGAAGTCATGAATGGAATTCGTTACGAAATATTTTAAGTCATTTAGCAAAGTTTTTATATTCAATGAACCGCAAGAAATTATCTTCGTATGTTGACACACATCGAAAACTAGATATTACTGATATTTCAAATATACTGGAAACAGAACTTCAAGATTCGAACACGCTATTGATTTTTGACGATTTTCAAAATATGAATAAAAAGATCCTGCCTTTATTTTCGGCGTTCATCGAGGTATTGGAGCGTACTAGTGGTGTGACGGTTATTATCTTGACCCGCACCCACATACCCTTTTATGATCATAAGGACCTGGCCGTAAAAAAGATCATAGCTGAGATGGAGTTACTGGGGTTGGATGAAAATAGCAGCCTGCAATTATTAAGATCTAGAAATATGCAATTCACTAATTTTGATTTGATATATAAATTAACTAGTGGTCACCCGTTATCATTTGAACTGATTGACCCTAAAATCTTAATATAAGACGAGTCAATAAGTCTAACAAAAGATATGGACATCAAGAAATACATCCACAGTGAGATATTTTCGCAATTAGCCTCAGACGAAAAGAGCTTATTAAATATTGCATCTGTTTATCGATACCCAATACCGTCGAAATTGTTCTTTGTGGAAGATGAGATCAGTTATAATACGATTGATACATTAGTAAATAAAAGTTTGTTGATCGAAAATCCTGCCGGATTCTATTCTGCACATGATCTTGTAAAGGATTTTTTCTATACTCGTTTACCGCCGAAATTACGCACGAAATATCATTCAGACGCTTCAGATTATTATGTATTGGAGTATGAACGGTTAGCTTATATTGAAGAGGTTCAGAACGCCAAAGCCAAAAATGCAAAACTATTATTAGAAACTTCAAGCGATAAATGGCCCGGTCAAGGCATACATGAGAGTGAAAAACTGTCTATCATCGAAGCCCAATATCATTTATTAAAGGCCGGTGATTACCCCGAAGCTGCTCGAATGGCGATCGAAAATGGGGTTGAACTTATTGGCAGCGGATTTCTGGATGAATTTATGAATATATTGGATGAATTCAATGAAAAAAATATAAAGTTGAAAGATTTCATGATCATTTTGATATTTAAGGGGGATATCCAAACAATCCATGCAGAGTGGGATGAAGCCTTGGAAACCTATAACGAGGCATTAACACTTGCCCAAAAAAAGCGCGACCAGATCATTATATCACAATCATTGAGAAGTATTGGTGGTATTCATTGCAAACGTTCGGAATGGGATAATGCTAATCAATATTTGAATAAAGCTTTAAGAATATCCAGAAAGCTCAAAGATAATTATGGTGTCGCTAATGCACATTACTGGTTAGGGGCAGTGTTCGGGCGAAGAGGTGAATATGACAAGGCAATAGAACATTATCGTAAATGTATGAATTATGCCAAGCGAATAAATTATCTGCCAGGTATGGCGAAAACTCATACTGGAATGGGAGATGTATATCGAGATAAAGGTGAATTTAATAAAGCCATAAAAAATTATAATAAAAGCATAGAGATCCTCACCCAGATGGGGCATATATATGAAATGTCAGATGTCTATAATCGTATAGGTATTACCTATTGTAAACAAGGCGGCAAAGAAGAACAAGCGATCGAATATTATATGAAACGTATAGACATTTCCAAAAGGATAGGTGATATCCGTGGTATTGGATATGGTCTATCCAATGCCGCCGAATGTTATACCACCAAAGGCCATCTGGATAAAGCATTAGAGAGCTGCAATCGAGCTATGAAGATCTTTGCTAAGACCGATGAAAGAAGGATGATATCCAATACCTTAATGGTGTATGGTATGATTTACGGACAGCATCAAGAGTGGGGTAAGGCGGTAGACTATTTTAATCGTGCAATTGAAATTTCAAAAGATATAATATATCCTGATATGTTGGCACAGAATTATTTCAATTTCGGGTTTATGTATCGCGATAAAGGTGATAAGGCCAAAGCCCGCAGCTATTTGAGCAAGGCAATAAAAATTTATAAAAATCTTGGAAATCTGGTCAAGGTAAAAAAATTGAATCAGGAGCTAAGAAAATTAAAATAATACCGGGGATTAAAATTTCACAAGTTTATTTATATATTTATTCCTTTTTAAACGATATGAACCATTAAATATTTTAATAACTTTTAATATTACATATTTATAACATTGGTGTTCATAATGGTTTCGACTTCAAATAAGATCTCAAAAAACGATCGGGTCATATTAATTGATTCATCCAAACCTAGTGTTAAAATTCTATTACAGGTGTCGACCTCGAAATCGGCGTCACCAATAAAGATCAAAGGGCTGGGGGTTTATAGTACCGGAAAATTGATCGGTAGGGAGTATGGGACCGCCGTCGAAATTGGTAGAAGGATATTCTTAATACTTCGACCTTCAATATTAGATAAGCTCGACACTTTGCAGCGGAAGGCCCAGATTATCACTGCCAAAGATTCTGCGGTAATATCCTTACATTGTGATGTTAAATGTGGCGATACCATAATCGAAGGCGGGTTAGGGTCGGGTGCTTTGACAACTGTACTGACAAATTTAGTGCGGCCTGATGGAAAGGTCATAACATATGAAACCTCCAAAACAAACTTGACAATTGGTTTGAACAATCTAAAAAATACAGGTTTAAATAAATATGTCGATGTAAAACACCAGGACATTTCGGATGGCATTAGCGAAGAGAATGTTGATGCTGTGATTTTAGATATACCCGAGCCTTGGTCGGTGGTGGATCATGCATATAAAGCCTTAAGACCCGGTGGCCATTATTCAAGCTATTCACCTACAATAAATCAAGTTGAAAAGACAGTAAAGGCATTGAAACACCAAAAATTTACCAAACCCTATACGCTTGAAACACTTCAGCGCGAAATTGTTGTGGGGAAAGGCGGTACCCGCCCGAGTTTTGAAATGTTAGGTCACACTGGATATTTGACTTTTGCACGAAAAGTTTTGTAATTTTTTCTTTGTATATTAAATATAACATTTTTCTTTTTTACCGCAGAAGCACAGAAATGTATCTTTCTGTGTTTCTGCGTCTCTGCGGTAAATTTTTTTATTTTAATCGAAAATATCGTCTAATATTCCAACCTTGACCTTTACGAGCTGGTCATTTTGGTCTTTTACATATTTTTCGTCGGCCAATAATTTATCAAGAAAATACACACCCGCCAGGAATGCACCTAATGCGATGCATTTCGCAATTTTATCTGCGTCCTGATCTGGCTTGGGGGTGCCTTCTTCGGTCATTATTTATTGTATGTGTGTAGGACTATTTAAAATCTTTTAAATACGGAGTCCTAAGTCCTCGGTCATATAATGCCATTTAGTCCTAAGTCCTTGGCTATATGATTCCATTTGGTCCTGAGTCCTTCACGGGAATGGGGAATGGGGAATAGGGAATGGTTCCCCCCACCCCCCATTTTCAACCGCTGAGTGCGCTGAACTCGCTGAATTTCCCAATCGTTATCTAGAATCTCGAGGCTAGAATCTCAAATCTAAGAGGTGAATCAAAAAATTGTTCAGCGTTTTCAGCGTCCTCAGCGGTTAAATGTGGGAACATGAGGTTCCATTTCCCCATTCCAAATGTGGTAACTATCACCCATATGGGGACTACGGACCTAAGAGTCAGGACATTGGGATTAAAATTTAGCAAAAAATAAGTCGAAATGGGATGAGCAGGCAATTTTGAGTTCCTGACGCAAGGCCTTCCGATAGTAAATTTCGATGTACTCGTTTTTTTTTTAAAAAATACGGTACGACTCGGAATGGGACTTATATGCTACTCATCCCTAAATATTGATATATTATTTTGAGTATATATTTTTTTTGTGTTAATTTACATCAAGAATTTCACATAATTAGTAGTAAAAAAACAATTGACCATAATTCTTAAATAATACAGATTTCTATTTCCAAAATTAGATGATGAACGAACCCTTACTGAGAGATTTTGTATAAATAAATCTCAATGATGACGATCTTGAGTTCTGACCTCAAAGTATTTCTTGTAAAAAAGCCCGCAGATCATCACCAAGCTCCTCGCGCTCTAACGCTAAAGTCACAATTGCCTTTAT
The DNA here is from genome assembly GCA_965372445.1 of uncultured Thermoplasmata archaeon. Taxonomy (GTDB): domain Archaea; phylum Thermoplasmatota; class Penumbrarchaeia; order JAEHCK01; family CBDVCJ01; genus CBDVCJ01. Next base: position 13,242 of record CBDVCJ010000056.1, read on the forward strand.
CCAATCAATTTTATTACCGATATCAAAACGTCTACCTTGAAATTCCAATGCATAGATCTCTTCGGTTTCCATGAGCAATCGAATAGCATCCGTAAGCTGAACCTCACCATTCAAGCCCGGTTTGACCTGTTCAAGACATTCAAAGATCTTTGGGGTGAGGATATATCTACCAATCACGCCAAAGTCGGATGGTATTTCCGCTTTGGTTGGTTTTTCGATCATATCCAAAACACGATACACATTTCCCTTTATATTATTATGATTTTCATGGGGTTGGATAGGTTCTATTGTAACCGCGCCATAATTTACGATCCGGTCTGCCGGAAGCTTTTCTATCGCGATTACGCAGCCTTTATAGCGTTCATGAACCGAAATTAATTGTTTCATTAAAGGTATGCTGTTTAGGGTTATATCGTCTCCAAGCATGACCGCAAACGGTTCATTCCCAACATGTTCTTTAGCACAGTGGACTGCATGGCCTAACCCCTTCGGGGATTTCTGGCGGATATAAAAGATCGAACAATGTTCTATTATATTTCTAAGGGATTCTAACTCTTTCAATTCTGAATATTTTTCACCTAATACAAATTCTAGATCAATTGCTCGATCAAAATGATCTTCAATACTACGTTTACCTTTTCCAGTAATGATCAATATATCATTAATACCGGAATCCATTGCTTCTTCGACAACGAATTGTATCGTGGGCCTATCCACTACAGGTAACATTTCTTTAGGCTGCGCTTTGGTCGCAGGTAAAAATCTGGTACCCAATCCTGCCGCAGGTATCACCGCTTTCATACCAACCAAAATTTAGAACAAGTATATAATATATAAAGGTTTGGTGGTGGCGGGTCGATTCCTGTTTTATATTAAGATAGAAATAATTTTACCCAAAAAATTATAACAGTAATGTTTATTATACCCTTCATTATGATAAAAAGTGACCGTACTAATGATACCTCCGACCTTTCACACCCCTCCTCGGAGCTTCGCGGCCTAAAAAGCGAAAAATTGTCGGGTAAAAGGATCGTTATCGGGGTGACTGGTAGTATCGCCGCAGTTGAAACCGTAAAATTAATACGCGAATTGATACGCCATGGTGCCAAAGTCTATCCTGTTATGACCAATGCCGCCAGTAAGATCGTACATCCTTATTCATTACAATTCGCAGCGGGTAACAAACCTATAGTTGAACTTACCGGTGAGATCGAGCATGTGGCGTTATGTGGCGATGTGCAAAACCCAGCCGATCTACTTTTGATCGCACCAAGTACCGCCAATACAATTTCAAAGATCGCTAATGGAATTGATGATACACCAGTGACAACTTTTGCCACTACTGCGATCGGTTCTGGAATTCCTATTATTTTAGTGCCGGCCATGCACGGTTCAATGTATAATAACCCTATTATAAAGGCTAATATTAAGATCTTAAAAAATAACATCAAGAATTTAGAGATCATCGACCCGGCCATAGAAGGTGGTAAGGCAAAATTACCGGAAATCGAGGTGATCGTGGCAAAGGTGATAAGAACACTTTGGAAAAATGACCTGAAAAATAAGAAAATACTGGTAATTGCAGGCTCAACCTCAGAACCGATAGATGATGTAAGGGTAATTACAAACAAAAGCTCCGGGTACACAGGTATCGAACTTGCAAATAATGCATATTTAAGAGGCGCAAATGTCAAATTATGGTATGGCACAAGTTATGCAACTCCACCGAAATATATTCAAACTGAACGTTTTGTTACGGTAAATGATCTAGCCAAAATGACTTCGAAATTAAAATATGACATTATAGTACTCTGCGCCGCGATATCAGACTATTCGATAACTCAAACCCGCGGTAAAATCAGATCAAATAAATCAGAATTGGCTCTTACATTGAAGCCGACACCCAAAATATTATCAAAAATTCGTCGTAAATATCCTCGAACATTAATTGTTGGCTTCAAATTAGGGTCAAAACGATCTAAAGCCAAATTACTCGAAGAAGCGGTCAAATTATTGAAAAATACACAGTTGGATCTTGTTGTTGCAAATGACATTGCGGAGGTTGCCACCACAACAAGCCGCGTGTTCATTATCCATCGCGACCAGACCGAGATCGAGGTCAAGGGAAAAAAAGAGCTGATCGCAGAAAAAATATTGAATGAGATAGTAAAAATAATTAAAAAGAGAGGTTAGGACATTTTAATAGTATGATTTTACTAGATTGTCCAATATAAAATTAAATATATATCTTATTTGGATCGTAATTTTATGAAGAACCAATCCTTAAACCTAAAAACTGGCCATGCATTTGCACCTGGTCATATTACAGGTTTTTTCCAAATTTGTGACGAAGCTCGTCAAACCTCCATGAAGGGCTCTAAAGGTGCGGGAATATGTTTAGCAAAAGGTGTATCAACAACTGTGGAGGCCATCCCGATAACGTCATCATCATCTGAAACGATCGGTGAACCCGAAATATATATTAATGGTAATAGAACAATAAATGCAATTACAACAAATAAGACGGTTCAATATATTCTTGAAAAGATAGAAAATGAGGGGCTGATAGACCTTAATTTTCGGTTGATAATAAAAAGTAAAATTGAGCTGCCAATTGGCCAGGGGTTCGGCCTAAGCGGAGCAGGTGCATTAAGTACCGCACTTGCAATCAATGACGCATTAGACCTAGCCATACCACTCCCAGAGCTTACAGCGCTCGCACATCGCGCTGAGGTAGAGTTAAAGTCCGGGTTGGGGGACGTGGGTGCTCAAACCGCGGGCGGTGTACCAATACGATTAAAGCCCGGAATTCCACCCCACGGCGAAATTATCCAATTGATCTCAAATTCAGACGAGAGCAACTTTGAGAATATTGAAATTCTGCTATGCGTGATCGGACCGGTATTGGATACTAACAATATACTTACCTCTGAAAAGAACCGAAATATAATTAACAAATATGGTGATATTAGCCTAAAAATACTGTTAAAAACACCAAACTTAGAAAATCTATTTAAAATCTCATATCAATTTGCATTGGGCACACAATTAGTGTCACCTGAAGTTTTTAATGTTCTCGAACTGGTCCATTCCAAAAACGGTTTAGCAAGTATGTCAATGCTGGGAAATTCGATTTTCATTCTTGACACCAAAAAAACGACGAATTTTGCCAATATATTAAAAAAATATGGTAATGTTTATAGATCTAAAATTGACATTGAAGGTGCAAGAATATTAACTAATTGAGCAAAAATATTGAAATTAGATAAAAACCGTTCTAGTTTTACTCTCTTATCAGATTAATATCTTCCGTTGTTGTCCAATTTGAGAACGCACCGTTTCTTTTCTTGATGCGGAACGGCTTTACTTCAAACAATTTTTCGAGCCATATCAGGGTTGCATAATTAAAATATATATCCCTTTCAAACATCCGATTTTCAGGCATGATCTCTTCTTCATGTTCTTCAATTAGCTGTTTTGCCTTTTCTGGGGTCAGATCCTTATAATTTTCAACCTTTTTGACGGTTGCTTTGGCAACAGCATAGCCATCTCTCAATTTAAAATAAATTATATCATTCTCTTGAACATTATTGAAGGGTGCCTTATTCTCCCGAGTGAAGACAGGTTCTATTTTTCTATTACCCGTTAAAATCTTT
>CBDVCJ010000057.1:0-16331 GCA_965372445.1 uncultured Thermoplasmata archaeon
TGATAACAACCCGAACTGGGCGCGGTACATCTTCAAAGATAAGTTTAGTAAGTTCGGTATCGGTATCTACATGAACTGTAAATTTATTTTTATCTATGAACCATTGTTTGTAATAATCGGTGTCATCATCATAGATCGTCCCGACAATGATATCTGCTTCATCTTTATAGATCGATTCGCTATCAATTTTCAATTGTTTTATATTGGTAGCGTCAATATCCAAAGTATGCGAAACTGGATCGTATGAAAGGTCTAAAATGCCGGGTTTAGACGGATCGTTGAGAAGTACATCAAAGTAATGTGGCTCAAGATCGCCATCTTGATCGAATACGATATGATATTTATGCTCACCGCCTGAGAATTCATAACGGGTTTGTTGTTCGGCGATATATGGTACGATAGATACGAGAATAAATGCGATATAAATTGCATAAAGTACCATTAAGATCGACTTTTTATTAAATACACCCGCACGGGCTTTCGCGCCGATTCTTGCAGAGCCGTCATTCACACGAGTCGTCTCGGTTCTCACGAGCACACCTCCTCGTCAATAGTTATTCGTTCACGACGCTTGCGGTAGGTTAATACGAGTATAAATACTGCCATAAAGGGAATTACAATAATTAATGATAGTTCCGGGATTCTGGTGTGGGCGACATCGAAACATCCATAATTCGATGTGTAGGCTTGAGTGGTAAAGGGGTTGCCAGAGGGGTTAGCCCAAACCGCGCCATTCCAAACATAGCCCATAATATTAACATTCGCATCCAGAGCAACTGCAAAGAGCTGATTTGAACCTAGAGATAAGTTCGCGTCCATGCGAACCCACACTATCGTGGGGCGGAATGATGGAAAAACCTGTTTAGTACTCCACGACCCGGTTTTTACACTATAGTAAGGTACACCTGAAAAGCCAACTTCGCTCCATACACAAACTGCATTACCAGAGGTGTGTTCATAAGCAACATCGAAACAGCCGGTATTATTGGTGAATGCATCATCCGTAAGTTGAGTAAAACCTGCCCATGTCGCACCATTCCACGTATTGGCTGTGAGGTTATTATATAAATCTAGTGTGACCAACGCAATTTCATTAGAACCTGCTTTGGTGTTGGGTGCCATTCTTATAAAGGTTGTATTGTTCGGTGTACCGCCAGTTAAAGGCACGATTGATTTCGCACTCCAACTTACGCCGGTGTAAGTACTATAATAGGGAACACCGTTGGGAGATCCATAATTGGAATTTTCGCTCCATACCGTAACGGCATCCCCCGAGGTTAATTCAAATTCGACATCGATTGAACCCGCGGTAGCATTGAAAGCTTCATTCGATAATAGCGTCGGGATAGAACCCCAACCTTGAGATGACATGTTATATCCGTAGGTATCATTTGAGGAGGTGGCATTTAAACTTAAGGTCACGGCATATACTAGTTCTTGAGAATGATCGGCTGCCATTTCGATCCATTTAACATTTTGTGGGTAAGAAAAAAATAGATAAGGACTTACAGGCAAAGCTGTGGCCGCAGTCCAAGAAGTAAAAGGCGAAGAGATCGTAGTCACATATGGAAAACCAGTGGGAAGTCCGGTGTTCTTACTGAACACACAGATCGCGGTGCCGGTAGAATTGAACACCACATCGAAACAACATTCGGTTGTAGTATACGCCCCCAACGCCCCACTCATTGGTGAGCCTAAAGGTTCGAACCAAGAAATGCCATCCCAGAAGTAGCCGCGAATATCACCGTTGGTATCTAATGTAACCGCCACTGCACGATTATATGAGTTGGGATCGCCTGCAGCCCTGACCCAGGTTATATCTGTATGAGATAGGCTCATTTGGTTGGGTAAGCCCCAAGTGGCACCATCATATGACGCATTATAGGGTTGACCACTGGAGGTATTGCTATAAACACAATGTGCGGTCGGGTCGATATATACCGGATATTGAGCAGTTAGTAACTTAGAATAAGGGGTTTGAAGCTGTAAGTTATTGGTAGATCGTTCAAATACGAACCGACATTCAATTTCATTGCCGTCAGCATCGATACCATAAGGTTCTTTAATAACAAAAGCTAACTCGTTTTCATTATTATAAAATTCTATTGGTTCTGAAGTAATAAAACTACCAGTTTGGATATTGCTATTAATTGCCGGTTTCAGATCGTCAGGATATGCAAGTTGAAAGTCAATTGTAAGCCATTCGGGCACAAACTCCGAAGGTGTTGGTAATGGCTGTTCTAAAATAATATTTTCCTTTACGGATAGAAATTTAAAGTCATATTGTAATGAAACGTCCGAGTTTGTTATGATATCATTATATTGGATATGAGTGTTATCAATTTCTAATTTCGAGGGTTGAAGGTCACCAATATTTGTTGAATACTTCTCACTGAACCCATCTGATTCTTGGATCGTCCATTTAAATTCTTCTAACTGCCATTCCAAATATTCACTGTTCTCGTTCGTTTCAAACCGCATTCTATACGGATCCTTATCATTGAAATAAAGGTCATAGGTATAATCAACCTTATACTGAAATCCGTCAAAATTGCCCGTTAAAACTACGGGCTCCCACCATTCTGGTATATCGATATCTAGATATAATGAAGTATCTGTTTCAATTTCGCCTTCGATACTATTTTGGGCTGGACCTCGGGTCTTGGCGATCAAACTTGTGCTCTGTAAGGGTTCGTCCGAACGATCCTTATTACCGTCCCAATCAGTCATCATGGAATATATATCAACTTGGTTATTGATCCCCAGACCGTCTACCGATATCTGTGCTTCAAGACGTTTAGCGTCTGTTGCGGCAAGCACTTCAAGCCATTCTAGCTTTTGCCAGCTGCTGGTACTAAATTGTTTTGTAGGTAAATATCCAAATATCTCTCGTGAAATAATTCTACCATTCTGTCCAGAAATTCGTATCAGGTATTCTGCGCCAATAGGTATATCCGTTGTATAGCCGGTTTTTGTACTTTGGTCGGAGTCAATATATATATACGCAACATCTTCACCCGTCAACTTTGGCAAAATGGGTTCCTTGTCGGCAATTGGAACTGGCTCCGGGCTTATTATTGAAGGGGTTAGGTCAGTATTGAGTTTGGGAATTATATATGGTGTTGCAAGGATCTTGCTGCCTTCCATCATAGTTCCGTCGACTTTTAAGTAAAATGATAATTTATCGTTGTGCTTTATACCGCGATGCTCGATGAGATCTATATTCGAATTGTCATTAACAGACCCTTCATTCGTACTATCAAGCTTGCCGTTGACTTCACGCCAATCCGCAAAACCGCCATCGATCAATATTTTGTCGGTTGACGGTAATGATTTTGCATAGGCGTTCATGCCCTCGCCTTTTAAATGTACCGGAACATTATTTGTTACGATAATATCATTTCGAGAATTGATTTTGACCGAATTAAAACTACCATGCCGGGCCTGGGCAATATCTAATTGTACCTCGTAGCGCTTGGTGGTGCCTTCAAGAATTGTGATTGGTAATGGTATAGGTGTAAGCTCTCCTTCGCCTTCTTGGGTGAAGGTAATGGAAGTTACGGTCGCATCTGTTCCACGAGCTTGAAATTCCAGCTCGAGGACTTTTGAAATATCATTAGTAATAACATCGGTGACCAACGGTTTCTGTGTTATGATCAAGGCCTCATCACGGTTACTTAGGATCTTATCGGAAAAATCTTTATTACCATTTGAATCTTGGAGCTGAATATAGGCCAAGACCTGACCGTTGTTATTAGAATCTAGTGTATTGGGTGTTTCAAATAACGACACTTGGGTTTCTAGCTTGTTGCCACTTGTCGCTGCATCTACGGGTTGGATATTGTTCCAGGCATTCCAATCATTATTTTTCCGGGTCTCAATTGTACGATATTCAGGGTCAAACACATATAACGAACCGGCTAACGGCCTGCCATTTCTGCCGTGGATCTCTACCATATAATCCGCGCCAAGAGTTCCTACGGAGTAACCGCTATTGGCATTGGAATCGCTATCGATGAAAATTCGAACTGTATCCGCTTCGGTGCTGCCCTCACCTTCTAGCATATCGCCTTGTACTCTCATAAAGAAAGAAGTTTCTGGGCCTTTTTTTACTACGCGTGATTCGATCAGATTGACATTTGGATGTGAACTTTGGTCTTCAATGGAATCTTCATAGATCTTAGTGTTTTCCCAATCCGAGAATTCACCGTTGATAACAATACCGGAATATTCAGACGAGAATTCGATCATATATAATCCAAGAGGTGCTAGAACGAGAAGTATCGCTACGATCAAGCCGATAACTCTACCGCGAACCTTTTTGGCTTTTAATGTATCGATCTTGCGCTGTTTGCGCGACATTACATTTCCGTTCGTAAGGCCATTGCCATTCGTAAGCCCGTTGCCATTCGTAAAACCCTCAGAGGGGTTACGAAGGGTCAAGGCGCGAGAAGCGCCTGCGCCATTTGTTAAGCCATTACCATTTGTTAATCCATTACCGTTAGTCATGCCCAACGAGAGATAGAGGTCTCTGTTGCTATCACCATTAGTGAAGCTATTATCACTAGCCAGACCTTTCCCGAGTCGATTTGAGCACTTAGGCATATGCTTGTCTCCCTCGGAACCACCCTTTGACATCAGGATTAGATTGGATATTATCATCTCCCCTCCCGGAACGTAATACGACTCTTGGATTTTGACTGTTTATGTAGCCCCTCGCTAATATTTCCTAGTATTGTTTCTATTTTCTAATTTGGGACGATCAATATTTTTTCATTAATCTTTATTTTGAGATATTCCAGCCTCAGAAAAATTTATAGAAATTTTATACTGGGGGTGAATAACACAGTCTATTATTTATTAATTTGCCTAAATTGATTTTTATTGCGGGGATGAGATAGAAGTAATAATATATATAATTTATTTAACTTTTAAAGATTTAACAATATATAGTATGATTCACGATTAATTTGGGATGAGAATATTATGGTGATATATGGCAGGAATATCGATAGTCCTGAGTCCTAAGTCCTGAGTCCTTAACTAGTTCCTACCATATCGTCCGAGGTCCTGTAGGGGAATAGGGAATCGGGAATCGACTACCCCGCCCCCCGTTTCAACCGCTGAGGACGCCGAGACCGCTGAATATATTGCTGGATTCGAGATTTGAGACCCCCCTCCCCCCTAAGGTCATTTCAGTGGTTAACTGTAATCACGAATCTGGAATCGGTAATCCATCAATAAATAAAAAATTCAGCGAGCTCAGCGTACTCAGCGGTTTAATATTTGACGTTAATGAGGGGGGTGGCCGTCGACTCCCGGCTCCCGTGTTCCCGATTGTCGAATTTACATTTGAGAGATCCATAAAAGCAAAGCTGCTAGCAAAAATATAAAAAAAATAAAAAAGAAAGAGTAGAGATCATATGAATAATCTCTATCTTTTTTGTTACCGTTCGCTATCCATATTTTACCTACCATTCGAACTCTGAGTTACAGTTCGGACAGGCCGCAACACCGATCGGAATTTGCGTCCCACAGGCCGGACATGCAGTCATTTCAGCGCCTGCGGCTTCTTCACCGCCCTCTTCCCCTTCGGGCTCGGCAGCGGCCTCACCTTCGGCGGGTGGCTCCTCGGCGGGTGGTTCTTCAGCAGGTGGCTCCTCGGCAGGCAATTCCTCAGAAGGTAATTCTTCGTCAGGTAGCTCTTCCTCGGGTAACTCGGCCTCTTCTGAGGGAAGGCCCCCCTCTTCAGGTGGTACTCCTTCCTCGGTCGGTGGCATCTCCTCGGTCGGCGGTATCTCTTCGGTCGGTGGCGCTTCATAAGGTGCTACTGCCTCTTCCATCGGTGGTGGTGCCATCGGCTCTTCATAACCAGGAGACGGTGGCGGTGCCGCACCTTCCGGTGGATATGCTGGCGGTATCTCGGCGGGCGGCATCTCGGCCGGTAGGCCTGCGGCTTCGGGTGGTACCGGCGGCGCTTCAGGTGGAAGCTCTTCTTCCGGCTTCTTCTTGCGCGCGGCGGCTGCACCTGCTATGACCATGATCACAACGATAAGTATTATCAACAGCAGCCAGAACAGATCGATACCTGCAACTTTGCCCAGCCCGAACATACTTTCTTCTTCGTCGTCATCTTCCTCTACCGGCGCATCCTTGATCACAATTGTTGTTTGGGCGGTACCTTCAAAACCGGTATCATCTTTTACAGTTAATTCCACGGTATAGGTCTTGGCGGTAGTATATTTGTGGGTTGCCGTTTCGCCAGTGCCGGTCTGGCCGTCACCGAAATCCCAAGTGTAGGAAACTATTGAACCATCGGGATCGGTCGAGCCAGATGCATCAAAGGTGATAGTTTCACCAACCGTACCTTGTGTTTTTGACATACTGAAATCAGCTGTTGGCGGGTCGCCGGCGCCCTCTTCGATAATTGTTACGTCCTTTGAAAGTGTATTCTCACCATTTTGATCGTCGCGGACCTTAAGAGTTACAGTGTATGTATCTGCAGTAGTATATTTATGAGTGGTAGTTACTCCAGAACCTGTAGTGCCATCACCGAATTCCCATAGATAGTCTGAAATAGTTCCATCAGGGTCACTTGAAGCCGATGCATCAAATGATACATCTTGATTTTCAAATTGTGTGGCGGGGTCAATCGTAAAGGTAGCTGTCGGGAGTTCATTATCCGGTGCTTGGAAATAGATTATTACTTTGGATGATCCTTTCGGTACTTCCGTAATTGTAACATCGTTATTAGACACAGTATAGTGAGTATTTGTCTTCCACCATTCTGTAGAGTCGACTGTAACACTATATGGCAACGGTGTATTCTTAAATACTAATTTCGTCATCTTTGTATCGGTATTTACATTTATAGTAAATATTCCATCATTTGTTTCTATAAAGTAGTCTTTATAATATTCGGCTCCAAGATTGCTGGGATCATCTTCAAATACCTCTAAGGCTTTATTTTCATACATCAATTTACAATCAATAGTTAATTCCACGATATTGTCACATTTTTCTATATTTAATGTATTAGTTGCAAATGTATAGGTTAGATCGATTCTGCCAGGGATATCTGTATTAGATAAGACTACAATTGTATAATGTCCATACTCACCATTCTCTGGAAAGGTTAAATGAGACTCATAGACACCATTTTGTAACTTACCTCGGGTTTCTTGTTCGGCTAAATACGGCACTGCAGATACAAGTATAAACGCTACATAGATCACATATAACACAACCAAAATCGACCTGCTTCTCGGCTTTATTGAACCTTCCTGAAATTTCACAAGCTCACCTCCTTTTTAAGAGTTACTTTGCGACGTTTGCGACGGATTATTAGTAATATTGGCACTATTGCGAGTACGGGAATGATCAATGCCCCGAACTCGGGGATGACAATATAATTCTGCCAACCAGCATTAGGTGCACGGTCTTGTATAACGCCGCCAGGTGGATCAAGAACTCCTGTGCCTGCTTCGGTTGTTACATAATATTGGAACTTCTGGGGTGAACCTATCATGGTCAAATTAATACCAAACTCGACATCCGAGCCCATGGGCCAGTCGAACGGTATTGCTCCCATTGCGCTCCAAAAGCCGGTCCATTGATAATACGCGCCAAATGGTAGAATACCGACTACTACATCAAATGCAAGTGCCCAATCTGCAACGCCGTCATAGTTAGTATCGATATATACGAACACATTCTCTGTGATTGCAGCCTGCATCTCGATCAAGAAATTTACCCAGGTTTGCGAGATATTGAAGCCGGTGGCAGTATAATTATCACAAACAGTAACATCTATGATATCGCCGCCATTTGGCGCACCGACATCGTTTCCGTCGCCGATATCTACAGCAAGCCCTGCCCAAGTAGCATCGATCAAACCATCGCCGTAAGTGATTGTACCTTGCTGACCGCGTATCATATAAGTTTTCGCGTCGTCACCCATGAGATATGCATTGATACCCGGGATGTCCAATTTCACGGCACGCTCAGAGCTGTCTTTGGCGCCGTTCCAATCGGTCATCATGTAGTAAACACCAATGTTATCTTCGTCGTTCAACTCAAAAGTTACAATATTGATCTGGGCTTCAAGCTGGGTGGCATCCGTTGCTGCAAGTACCTCTGTGTTCTCAAGGTTTAGCCAGCTCCATCCCTGATTATAAAATACCGGGTCGTATTTGTAAAGTGCACGGGACAGTATCGAGCCGTCGTGACCTGTGACCATGACCATGTAATCCGCGCCGATATCCATTTCGCGTGCCCTATAACCAGTGCGGGGGTTATTATCGGTATCGAGCAATATATACGCTGCATCTTTACCCACACGTACAGGCAACGGTAAAAGATCAAGGTTCGGATCGTTAGCTTTAACGTCCGGGTCGCTAGAAGATGCTTTATTGGATCTTTCCCAAACCATTGGCTTGGTCAGCACCTTCGAGCCTTCCATCATTGAACCGTCGACCTTTAGATAAAATGATAATTTATCGTTCTGGTTCACATTGCGGTGCTCGACGATATCGATATTGTCATTGCCGTTCAGGGTCTCTTCAAATTGTTCATCGACAACGCTGGCAATATTATCCCAATCCGCAAACACACCGTCTATGTTTATCACTTTTGGCACGGCTTTGATATAGGCTCTCGAGCCTTCGCCGGAAAGTGTGACCGGTACGTTATCACGGGTGGTGATCGCGCTAACCGCTACGGTTGCATAATCGCCGTAAGCTGCAGTGGTCGTATCTAGGGTGACGGTTACGGTTTCGGTCGAGCCCTGGGTGATCGTCATCGGCATCGGCATCGGAAAAAGCTTGCCGCCGCCGGTGTGGTCCAAGTTGAGGGTGGTTATGGTCACATCTTTATCCAAAGCAGTGAATTCAAGCTCGAGGATTTCTGAGATATCTTCAGCCACAATATTATCAACTAATGGGGTTTGCTTGACGATCAACGCGCCTTTTTCGGTGCTCGCGATCGTATCCGAATAATCCTCGTTGCCATTCGCATCCGCCAACCTCATGACCGCAAACACATTTTCAGAGATCGCGGGGCTCGTGCCCTGATGGTCATACAACGCCATCCGCGCTTCCATTTTATTGCTTACACATTTTAGCTCGCCGTTCTGAAGGTCGGTCCAGCCATTCCAATCATTTTGCTCGCGAATATCATCGGCTTCGGTGCGATAGGTGGGGTCAAAGATCTTGACCTTTGATTCAATTATTCGTCCGCTTTTACCCTGGGCTTCCAACATATAATCCGCGCCTAAACCCTCGACCGAATAACCAGTCTCGGAGTTGGTATCGCTGTCCACGAAGATATGCATTGTATCGGTAACTTTGGAGTTCGTGCCCTTTAGCATATTACCTTGAACCTCGACGTAGAAGTGGACATCGTTGTCTTCCCTCAACATCTTGTATTCGACGATATTTATGTTGGGATTGGCGGTTACATCGCTGGATGAATCGCGGTAACCTTCTTTATCGTCCCAATCACTAAAATTACCATCGATTATCATTCCACTTGGTGTATCACCAAACTCGATCAAATAAATAAATAAAGGTGCTACGATCAACGCAAAGGCCAGTATAATACCTAAAACCCGTCGTTTCAAACGCTTGGATTCGATCAATGGTATGCGTGTATATTTACGGTCGGTCATTCCATTTCCGTTGGTCAGACCGTTGCCATTAATCAAACCTGTAGGGGTATTATTCGCGCCTAGACCGTTGGTAAAGCCATTGCCATTAATCAGCCCTTTATTAGCTCTATATGGGTCCCTAACACTATTGTTTAATTTATCGTTCTCTAAACTCATTCAAGTCCCCCTAAAAAAATTTTGTTATCTGATTAGCCTCCCTAAGTTAAGCTAAAGCTCATTGTATTTTTTAGGATACCACTCGTATGTGATTATCATATATATGGTTTACTAATAATTGTAATAATCATATATTTGAATGTTGATGCAAGCAAATTGGTGAGCGAATTTGGGGGGTGCCAGTGGGCCTATCGGCAAGTCGGCCGGTCGGCCAGTCGGCCAGCCTGACGGTCTGACGGTCTGACGGTCAGTCAGACTGACAGGTCGACTGGTCAACATTAACTTCGTTTCCCGTCTCCCGTCTCCCGAATAGCAACCTTAGACTATGAACCATCGATCTAGGACATAATATAATGCCAACAACCTTTTTAAACCAAAAGTCAATAGCCTATACTGATGATCGTTGCAATCACCGGCATACCCGGCACGGGTAAAACAACACTCGTCGAAAATCTCAGATCCAAAGGCTATAAAACCATAGACCTCCACCAGATCATTGACGAAAATAAATTGATCGGCGGGTATGACCGGGATCGTGATACCCACGAAGTAGATCTTGAAAAAGTGGATAAATACCTCAAAGTGCACTTCAAGAACAGTCAGAAGACCGAAATTACTTTTATTGACAGCCATTTATCACATAATTTTTCGTTTATAGATCTGGTAATAATCCTGAGATGCCACCCACAAGATCTTGAACGGCGTTTAAAGCAAAAGGGATTCAGCGACAACAAGGTTCGTGAGAATCTGGAGGCCGAGGCAGTTGATGTTATAACAATTGAAAGTTTAGAACTTCACGGTCAAGATAAGGTCTACGAGCTCGACGTAACAACTAAAACCCTAAACGAAATCACAGATGATGTATTGAAGATCGTGGAAGATAATGATGAGGCAAGAAGTACTTATAAAGTTGGAAATATTGATTGGTCGGAGGAAATTCTAGAATGGTATTAGATGAATACAGGTCTACCGGAGATAAATATCTCATGCCCTGGGCCAAGCATTTCATAGGCTTTAGCCCGAATACCTTGACCTGGATCGCGCTCGCGTTTGCAGCTCTTGCAGGGTTATGTCTCGCACTTGCAGATAGATTTAGTTACCAAGCGATGTTTGTTGAAGATAAAAAAGTATATTTTTTACTGCTATTTGGCGGTTCCTTCATCTTTACTAACGGCTTTTTCGATGCGATCGATGGCAAAGTTGCGAGATTAACAAATCGCGTGACAAAACGCGGCGATTTCCTAGACCACGCCACGGACCGTTATGCAGACCTTTTCATACTCGGCGGGATGATGATCAGTGTATACTGTAACGTGCTGATCGGTGCGCTTGCGATCATTGCCGTGATGCTGACAAGCTACATGGGCACCCAAGCCCAAGCTATGGGCGTCGGCCGTGATTACGGCGGGATTCTCGGGAGGGCGGACCGGATGGCGATCCTGATCTTTGCGCCTATGGTGCAATTCATTGTGATGTTTTTCTTCGAGGACGGAAGATTACCGTTCCTGTTCAACCTTTCAATATTCGAGATCGTTATGATCTGGTTTATTATTGCGGGAAATGCCACGGCGATCCACCGCGGCATCAGAAGCTGGAATGAACTTAAAGATTGAGTTTTAATATGGAGCGATTATAGATGAGTCACCTCAATTGGAAGATCCAGTTAGGAATATCATTAGTTGTACTATCAATTGTCGTTTACTTTGTTCATTACCTGATCTTCCGTGATGTACATCACATTTTCATTTATATGATAGGTGATATCGCGTTTGTTTTTATCGAAGTGTTAATGGTGACTTTGATCATCCATGCATTATTAAGCGATCGCGAGAAACGCACAATTCTAGAAAAATTGAATATGGTCATTGGATTATTCTCTAGTGAGGTGGGTACAAATTTACTTGCACGATTTTCTGATTACGACCCCAATTTGAAAGAAATAAGAAAAGAACTGATCGTTACTAATGACTGGTCCGGCCAGGAATTTGAACATGTCAGCAAGCATCTAAAAAATTACAAGTTCGAGATCGATATAGAGAAGGTCCAGCTTGGAGCGTTAAAAGAACTTATGGTGGGAAATACCGAGTTCTTGGTGCGGTTGCTGGAAAACCCGATACTGCTTGAACACGAGACCTTTACGGAACTGCTGCGGGCGGTGTTCCATCTGACCGAAGAATTAACGCATAGGGAGAATGTAAAAAAACTACCATTATCGGACCGAGAACATATTGCTGGTGATATAAAAAGAGTATATGTGCTGTTGGTTAGTGAATGGCTGGATTATATGAAACACTTGAAGGACAATTATCCATACCTATTTTCGCTTGCAATGCGCACTAACCCGTTTGATAAAAAAGCCTCGCCAATTGTTAAATGATAGTTATCGATTACAGTAAAATTTATGGTCAAAGAGCTTGAAGCAAGATCGATCTTGAACAAACACAAACACCATGATGATTGGTTCACGGACGATTATTCCACTAGTCCATATCAGGGCTGCTCGTTCAATTGTATATATTGTTATAACCGCGGCAGTAAATTTGGTAAACCTCTATCCAAAGAACTCTGGATCTTGTGGAAAATATCAAGGAAAATGTCGCACTTAATAATTCGGTATTTGTACTTCCAATAAGCTCTACTATCATTTCTGAGAGAGGGATAGCATTGTTGACCAAGAATGCGCTTGAGATCAATAATAAAAATTCACTGGATTTCTCGAAACTTGAAAAAAAGTGATTGAGATTCGAGATGCCCAGCCATATTATTATCAAATAGATGCCGAGCTAAGTCACTGTCATTAGGATACCGAGTTCAAATATGTTCAATTGGATACCCTGGTTTAATTTTGTGATAAGGATTCCAGACTAAATACAAGCCATTAAGATACCTCGGCATCTTATTTTAATAAAGGGACCAGGGAATCCTTATGAAAATCTTTTGAAAGGTATCCTTATAGCATTGGGAATCTGGGCATCCATATTTTAATAATATGGCTCGGTATCCATTAATAAAAAAAAATAGTAGGGTATCTCGATAAGTGTGAATTATCCAAAGAGCCCCATAAGTGCAGTACCTTCGATCTCCACAACGTAATTCAATTGACCGGTCTCAGCATCCAATCTTGCGCCATATATATAACCTCCTGTCATGAGCGAATTTTTAGATATCGTCCAGCTCATACGCGGGGCCGGTGGAAATGTTATGCCTGTGATCGTTGAAATGATCGGGTCGGCCAGTGAACTTTCTCCGGACACCACAAATTCATAGGCGATTTCATGAGTTGGGTCATCCCACCAGATCTCGCCGGATTCTGATGGTGAATTGAATAATTCATCGGCTATCTCGGTATCTTCCTTGAAGATCTTTTCGGATGAAGTTAAGGTCAATATCTTATCGTTTAAATCCGATTTAGAGATTGGACCGCTTCCATTCATGAATCCTCTTTCCTCTGCAATAAAAATAGTTTCATCGTAATCGGGTTGGGTGGGTAAGGGATTTTTGTTACGTTCTCTATCGAGATCAACTCTGATATTATATCGGTTCTGTTGCCTATATCCGGTTTCGTATCTTTCTTTCTGATATTCATCATACTCTTCCTCGGTTGGATGATAGCCAAATGTCATATTCCATTGATAATTACCTGCCTTGTCATCAGGGTCGCTTTTATCCTGCGCATCACGAGTAATATTATATTTGGCTCGGTTTGTAATTACATCCCAGCTGTGTTCGTCCATAAGATCAGTTAATCCTTGACTGTTATCAATAGCAAATTGCGTAGCATCTTCAGGCGCGAAATCGAAACTTGAATCTTCGAAATCTTCACCTTCACCTTCAGATTCTGATATGAAAGTCCAGTCGTCAAATATTCCCATCTGATGTAAATCGGAAAAATGTTCATTTGGATCCTCAGATGAAGAAGTTTCGCAACTTCCCCAGGGGATGTCTTTAGTACCGCGTTTATAGGATGTCATTTTACGGCTTTGTTCCAATATTAAATGGGTATGATAATCCTCATCTGGACTGGTATAACTATAATTTGTTTTAAGATAAATTTTCGCTGGTTCAGAGATCTCGTTCGCAACCCATACCTGTCGTTTAAAGTCCAAAAACTCCCAAAATCGCGTTGATACATTTACCATTAGGGTATCAACCCCAGCTATTTCTTCACCCTTTTCGACCGACCAATTATATTCTTGCCATATAGTAAACGGAGCATTGAAAAGTACACCGATATCTGCTGGCTGTATAAAGCTTCCATTTAAACCGATAGATAGAGTCTGATTCTTTTTAAATAATAGATCATCCATAGTTTCAACTTGGGATATTTTTGGGTCAGGGTAACTTCGCATGGTACCTGCATATTCTAACGGTACATCTACCTGAAATGTCTGGGTAACATAAACATCTGCTTCAGTATGGATCGATATAGGAGATCTCGAGTTCAAATCCCTATATTCCCTCCGGACAATATTGCCATCACCATGGATAACTAAAGGTTCGTCTGTTTCTTCGTCTTCATAGGTCAATGTAAACGCTGCTTTTGTTCTCTGATAGGTTCGGACTGTATTATGAGTAATATAAAATCCATCTTGTTTCATTTCAGTCTCGGGGGGGATCTTGTTCTCAAGATCGCCGTTAATATCCAGAGTAATTTTCGAGAACTCGCCGGAACTTGTATTCTCATCAAACATTTCAATGTAAGTGTCGTACGTATAATACACTTCGTCCCCCAATTTAGCTTCGGGAACAGTAACTTTGAACCCCGCATCGATATCATCGTCGTCAGTTACGTTGGCACCTTTAATCCCACTGCCGGATCCGAAAAATAATTTACGAAACGGGTCATCGGCATCACTAATATTGTATAAAGTTGCAAAATAAATGTTTAATAATAGTGCAATCACGCATAATGTAATTATTGTTTTTTTCATTTTAATCCCCTGAAATTTTTGATAATATTGTTAGATTGAATTTGATTATATAATATTAATAATCGTACTATTATTAAAATGTATTGTATAAGACATAGTCACAGAGTCCTGAGTCCTGGGTCCGGAAAGTTGGGACCGGATATGGGTTACCGGATTCCCGAGTTACCGGGCTCCCGAGGAAGGACTTTCGACTTATTTCGCTTTGGTTTTCTCGATTTTGGTCTTTTCTTAACTTCCTTAGCCTCTTTTAGGTCTTTTTTATCTGCTTGGTCTTCAGTAATTACGAATTGGATATCGTCACTCTTTTTACCAGGTTTGGCACCTTTGGGTACTTTTGGAGGTCGGATGATCAAAGCGATCACACTGCCGGCCCCTATAAATCCAGCACCCACCCCAGTGACCACGATCCCGGAACTCCAACTGAAGTATTCTTCAACTATGCTGATCTGGTTCAATAGAGTTTCCATACCTCTGAAATAGAACACCACAACCAGTATCATCAATATGAACGCTGCAAGTCCAAGATAGGCACCGGCCCGTTTTTTGATCAAGATTAAAATTACTGAAAGTATTGTTAAAATGATACCTATAATTGCAAGCGGAAATGCCATTATCATCAATACAATGTCTAAACCTTCTGATTGTGATAGTGTATAAATGTTGATAGTTAACGGTTTAGGTTCTATTGGCTGGATAGTTTCATCGGTTTGGGTATCAGTAATAATTACATCTGCTTTACCGACAATACCTACCCTTCCATAATCTTCATCCAGAGTTACGTCCGTTTTGTATTTTTTAACATCATTAACAGCAATTAAGTTATCATCAACATCCTTTTTCCATAGTGTTTCAGTTCTAGTATATTCACGTATATCTTTGTCCCAGTCAAGTTGAAGCTCGATCCACACTCTATCGATCTTAACTTCAACATTTTCATCGATCTCTAAAAGTTTAACCGTAACCTCGCAAGGTTGAGCCATCCCTTCGACCCACCAGGGGATCATATCAACATCCGTAGTGATCTCCACAGTGATCTCATTATAATCCGAACCGTTCCAATGCGAAGCTGACCGTTCATAAGTTACAGTTTTTGTGCTGTCATAAAAAACCCCGATATTCTCCTGAAAATCGCCCATGCCTGTCAGGAAGGTTTTCTCATCTCCGATCTCGATCGTTGTATCCTGGGCCAATCCACCAGCAAGACCAAGTCCACCTGGGGCTCGAGATTGGTTAAGACTGGCTTCACCTTCGTAAGCCACGCTGTAGGAGTTGAACTCTGCGGTCAGGTTAAGATCTATAGGGCCATAATGAGCGCGCTGGGCGTCAACTTTGCACCATTCCATATTTAAACCCAACCCTGCAACTGCAGCACCGACGATCAATAAAATTACTGTGATATACATCAAATTTTCGCGGGTTTTGTCTTGCATGTTGATTCAATAGCGTTATATTTGCAGTTATATATAATTATTGTGTAGAATGCCCTATGAAAGAGGAAGGATGAGAAAAAGATTCCAGATTTCAGATTCCAGTTTTCTAATGGCTGACCAATAGGAAGACGAGGGTTATTTTCTACG
>CBDVCJ010000058.1:0-16180 GCA_965372445.1 uncultured Thermoplasmata archaeon
CGTAAAAAAGCCGAAGGGTTTTTTAGGGCGAGGTAATTTGCGAAGCTAATTACCGTAGACTCCTTGCTCCTAAGTCCGATCACGGTTACCGATGTTACCAAATATGTATTTTCACCTACTTATTCATTTACTAGTATATATTTAACTTATTTGCTCTTGATCGTTTCTAATATCTTTTCAGGCTCGGATTTCAAACCATAATAATCCTCGAAATATCTTGAAATATTGTTTATATCTCTTATCAATAGCTCTTCTGCCATCGGGTGCACTAATAATACCGCCTGGGCCACATCGATTATCACTAACTTATTATTTTTTACGAGAATATTATATTCGCTGAGATCCCCATGTACTAAATTCGCTTCTGCATACATCATGGAAATATTATCAATTATAAATTGAAATTTCTTGGCTGGGGCTTTTATTAATGTGTCTTTCAATATCGGAGCCGCAAGATTTTCATCGCCTATATATTCCATTAATAAAATATTGCTTTTGCATGCAATCGGTTTTGGTACACGCACACCAGCCTGATGCATCCTTTGTAAATTCTTGAACTCCTTACGCGCCCAAGCATAAACTACTTGACGGTGGTCCTTTTTTATGTTTTTAAAGCGTGGGTCGCCGAGTATATATTTCATGTAATTTCGTACTGTCGAGGTTGACACTCGATAGATCTTGATCGCGATCTCTTTTTTATCGATAGTGGTGCCTTTGAAAATATTGGCTTCTTTGCCCGATGAGATCGGAAATTCTATGGTGTTCAAAGTTTTATCCGATATAAGTTTATAGATCGCAAGCAATGTCGAATGATCGAAAACTTCATCGTAGGTCTTGCGGTCATTTGCATCATGCTCGCGACGCGCGATCTTTTTTATAACGTCAATCTTTTGCTCTAAGATCGTATAGATGTCTTCTTCGGTCAATTATATTTCTCCACCCAAATTCAAATCTGGCAAGTCGTGAGTCTTATTGTTGTGTGTTGTGCGTTGTGTGTTAGTCGGTAACTACTGCGTCCGAAGTCCTTGGTCATATAATGCCAGTTAGTCCTAAGTCCTGAACGATTTAACGCCGTATCGTCCGAAGTCCGTGATACAATATTGCCATTCGGTCCTAAGTCCTTAGTCATATAGTGCTATATCGTCCTAGGTCATATTCGTTAACCGGACTGCGGTAATGAACTTCGTTCATTACCTCGCATTGAAAATTCCTACGAAATTTCCAAAGCTCAGGACCACGGACATCGGACTCATGACTCTCGACTCTAATATAATTACCTTAAATATTATAAAATTATTGCTTAAAAAAAATGTTTAAAAAATATTGATAATGTCGGGTATCATCCTTTTACGACTCAAATAACTCGCCTGGGTCTTGGTATAGCGCCAGACCACATCCGCTTTCTCGTCCTGGAACGACCATGGTTTGAGGATGATCAGATCTCCTTCACGGATCCACATGCGTTTCTTCATCTTGCCCGGTATCCGGCCCATGCGCGATTTGCCGTCGGCACACATCACTCTTATTCTCGAGGCACCTAATAATTGATCTGCAATACCAAATATTTCACCGTTCTTCTTGTTGGGCAATCTGACCCTAACGTAATCTGGCGTTTCGGATGTGGCGGCAGAACCCTTTTTACCTTTCCGTTTTTTTCCTTTGGTACCTGTTCTTTGTGGACCCAAATATGATTCTCCTTTGTTCATTTTAAATTTTAATCAGTAAGGCGCATTATTGGTAATAAAGGTATGGATTATGGCGACTCTGTATGGTTAACGGATTCGAGTAATTCTATTGTGAAATTTTCAGTTTGTAGTTTTCGGTTTGTAGTTCCCCCACTTATCAAAAATAATTAAAGCCTAACGAAGTTGGAAGTTACGAGTTTTCATCGATTCATAGGTTTGGGTTAAGAAGCCGGTGGGTTGAGCTTGATTCTGGGTCTATTATGATCTAATCAAGCGAGGCCCGAGGGCTCTGAACGAAGTTCTGAGCCCGTGTGGAAATTAGGTTAGGATGTAGGTGTTGAAGTTCGAAATTCGATACGGGATAGGAGCCCAACTTCTTAACCCTTAAACCATACAGGCCTCCAAACCCTAACCTGGCATCCAATTTCGGTTAGTTATTCCTATCAATAGGGGGGACTACAAACTGTAAACTGAAAACTACAAACTTATATGAAAATTAGTAGCACACTGTAATCTCGAATCCTTCAATCAGCCCTCATCCTCCAACTAGGCTTGCTCCATATAACCAATATATAAATTCATACGATAAATTATATTAACTAAAAAACAGTATTATTATAAATTAAAATGCTATTACCCTGGGGTTCTAGGATGGAGTACAAAAAATTGGCACTTACATATATCACAATATTATTTCTCCTAGTGAATCTTATATTGGTTACAACCCAAACCTCTCTGAAGGATCAATATCTCCACGGAACAATAATAATTTCTGAGGCCGGGTTGACCACCCGTGCAGCTACACGTTCGATCGAAAAAGTAGCTTCGATCTCAAGGATCGTCGATCTGGAGCCCCAAGCTCATTATTTCGTTGAATTGAACCCCGAGAGCGATAGTTTGGTGCCAATAGAATTACCCGATAAGGTTTCGCTTTTACCATCCAACGCGAAAAGCGCACTGAAACGCGTACCGAATTGGCTGTATAATGATCTAGCCGAAAAATTCATTGATTTAGCGGAAGTGAACATTAATATCGGCCTGCTATCAGCACCCACCTTTGCCGATCTAGATGCCGATAGCGATTATGACCTAACGATCGGTAATGATGACGGGCAGTTGATCCATTTTGAAAATCAAGGCACGGTATATGAACCCGTATTAATAGAAAATGACCAATATTTTCAATATTACAATTATAATATAGTAACTGTAGGGTATGACCCGTCAGAACCCACATATACCGATATTGATGCCGATGGCGATCAGGATATTTTCGTTGGTACCGGCAACGGTAGTATCTTTCGGGGCTTGAATACCGGCACACCTACAGCCCCTGATTTTTCAACAACCTGGGATATTTTAGAGATCGATTACGCCTTGATCTCACAAAGTTCACCTGTATTTGCAGATCTGGATGATGACGGTGATTTCGACCTCACTGCCGGTGCAGATGACGGTAAACTCAATTATTATGAAAATACCGGGTCACCCACGGAATCAAGATTCGCGTCCAGACCACTCATGTTTCTGGGTATTGACGTTGGGGATTTCAGTAAACCAACCTTCGCAGATCTGGATAATGATGGCGATCTGGATTTGACGATCGGGTCTGTTCAAGACGATGAGGACCAGATCTCATATTATCGCAATATCGGCACCCGCCTGAACCCGGTTTGGTTTTACGATGCTGCAATGTTTGCGGGTGTAACACAACTATCCAGCCCTTCACCTGTATTATGTGATCTCAATAACGATGGATGCATTGATCTGTGCATCGGCGGCAGGTCTGGCGATATAAGATACTTCGAGAATATTGGCTCGGCCTCTGATCCACAATGGCTGATATGGAGCAGCTACCAGGTATTTCCAGGGGTTGCATATTATGATGATACTGAATATTTAGAATATATTTGCCCATTGTATGTTGATAAATATGCGGATCTGATACTTGAGAATGAATATAAGTTCGTAGATGAGATTGCATTTGCGATCGCCCAAACATCCGCCACGGTTTTAAGAAGGGGAGATGTATACCCTGAATTGTTCGTGGAAAATGCTAAATTACTATACCTAAATGATAAATATATTGATTATGCTGATGTCGTGGATCATGGTGATTTCGCAACTAGAAATTATTATTCCACGGTCAGATACAATTTTAACACCTCAGGTGTAATAGAATCGCGGACCTTACCACAATATATCTATTATTGGTATATTGTCCACCCTAAGATCACCGACGAGATCCCGACTTATATTAACCCCGATAATGGTGAACCAGCCTCACCGCCCACCGGTAAGTTCTGGCGCGAGTATCTGTTCAATCATAATGACAGTGCCTACCCCTCCGACCCAGCGATCGATAATAATGATGATGGCGTACCGGATTATAAATATCCACGCGAGGAAGGCCCGCCGCTGCTGCGCGCCAAACTTGAAGGCATCAAAACGCTATACAATGGTGTGCCTTACAATGCCCCACGCGGTTATCAGAACGACGGGTACAATAACACGCGCCCTTGGGGCTATAAAGACCATGCACTCGAAGCGGTGAGCAATTGGGTGGCCAAGACCTTGCCCTTGAACCAGCAGGAAGTTACTGATGGAGAGCGTCCGATCCAACCTGTGAGAATTGCACATCATCATAACGGCAACTGTGGCGAGCTTCAGGACCTTACTGTCGCGGCGGCGCGTACTGCATTAATACCTGCTACGGGCGTGCTGCTATTAGCAGAAGATCATGTTTGGTCGGAGTTCTATGAAAATGGCTGGCACCAATGGGATAACTATTGGTCTGATGGGGGGTCGGTGGTGGATAATTTTAAAAATTATTGGTACGGTTGGGGGCAGCGTGGCGGCTCCGGTATAACTAAATGGCATGGGGACGACCACATGACCGAGGTCACCTCGCAATACATCCCCGAGATCAATATTTCACATGTTACCACCCGGGTCCTGGACCGTAACGGCAATCCCGTGGACGGTGCGAGGGTTATGGTCGGCTCGCATTGGTTAACGACCGGGATGTCGGATTACCAGGTGACCTTGCCATTCCCCAGCATATGGAACTATACCGACGCGAACGGCGAATGTAGGTTCAAGCTGGCAACCCAGGAAAATATGGCGAATGGCAACAAGAACTTTTCTTTTAGGGTAATAAGTAAGATCGGTAATGCGGAACAGGAAAAGACCGAGCTTGAGCGTGGTGTCGATTATACGTTCACATTCATACTTGAAGGCACGGCCCCCAGACCGCGCGTAAGAGCCGAAGAGCTGGCACCGCCCGGAAATGATACCAACCCGAACTACAGGTTCGATATCGAATATAAGGTATTGGAAGCTAAACAATACCCGCCTAATCCCGAGGTAGGTAATTATCATCCCCAATATATACCAGAGGGCTTGCATATTGATACGTTTGTTTGCAATAGTACTAATTTTGAAGATTTCTCGTGCGGTTATCAATTTGAATGTTATAACTTGAACCAGAATAACGAGTCAACTAAATTTTCGTTCGAGGCGCAATACAAAGATAACTGGCATTTTGTATTGGCAAATGAAGATTCGATCGAAACTACAAAAAAGGTATTGTTAAAGATCGACCTGTATAGCTACCCACAGATACCACCAGAGGTTGAGATCGCCAATCCTAAGTTCGGCTCGAAATTCATATTGGGAGATACAATAACCATTAATGGAACTGCAACGGACGAAGACGGCAGCATCGTGCAGCTCGATATAAGAATTAATGACAGCGGCCCAATTGACCTGATGCCAAATTATTTTCCCACGACCGGGTATTGGTATCTGATCTGGAATACCTCGAGTTTGAATGCCGGAACTTATAAGATCAAAGTGAGAGGTTTTGATAATAATTTGAATGAGGATAATGATGAAATTTATATCGAGATCATTGATCCGGATATTCAGGACATATATCCGCCGGTGATGGAGATCGTGTCACCTGAGGATCAGTCCGATTATTATATCGGTGAGCAGGTCACAATTGAAGGCAATGCAACTGATAATTTTGGGGTTGTTAAAATAGAAATTAGAATTGATAATGTTAAAACTGATATAACCTCAAGTTACAGTGGCATCAAATGGTCGCATACCTGGGACACCATTGACAGTCGTGCTGGCGAATATGATATCGCGGTCTTTGCATACGATGAAGCTAATAATATGGGCAAAGACGAGTTAAGGTTGAATCTCAAGGAGCCACCGGTGGATTCGGAACGCCCCGAGATCGAGATCAACACCCCGTCATTAGATATGGTTTTTGATGGTGGCGAGCTCGTCAAGATCAAGGGTGAGGCTTCGGATGATATGGGTATCGTTAAGATCGAGATCAGCTTGGATGGCAAGCTCAGTTGGGTAGATGTTACCTCGACCTACGAGCCGTTCAATGTCACTGTCGAGTCTCCCACCCAAGAGCAGGGAAATTGGTGGTTCGATTGGGATACCGAGGGCTTGAATGTCGGGAGTTACATTATTTTTGCTCGGGCGTACGATGGCGTGGGGAATAAAGCTTCGGATGCATTGACAATAACTATTAGGGATGGAACGCCTCCAAACATAGTCATTGAAGCGCCCGCAAGCAACGCACAATTTCGGAGCGGTCAGACCATTAAATTAAGAGGTGTGGTTAACGATGATATTGAGATTTCAGAGCTTAGAATTAAAATTGATAATGTAAACCTTCAAGATGAATTTAAGCGGGGAATTGAGATCGATGATAATGATTGGGCTTATGATTGGCAGACCTATGACGGTTTGCCCACCGGCAAATATATAATTACCGTAACTGCAACCGATATCGGCGGCAATCAAGATACAGATAGTGTAATTATTAGTTTGACCGCACCTAAAGAGGACAAGAGTAAATTTTTCACGCCGGGTTTTGAGGTTATTGGGATTTTGGCGGCAATTGGAGTTGGAGTTAGTGTAGCTTGTTTTAGAAGATCCAAACGCCCATAACTATGAAAAACCCCAAATCCAAATACTACCAATACTACCAATGAAATCCCAACCCCCAAATCCAAAAAATGAAACCCTGGCCTTCAGGACAGGGAGCGGGATATATTAAATTTCGAGTCAGGTTTAGATTGGGGCAATTAAAAATCAAAACCCCTCATACTTTAGGATGAGGATATTCGTACCTAATTTCCACACGGGCTCAGAACTTCGTTCAGAGCCCTCGGGCCTCGCTTGATTAGATCATAATAGACCCAGAATCAAGCTCAACCCACGGGCTTCCTAACCACAACCTTCGAAATCTTGAAAAGATTTTGAAGGTGAGGTAATATGCGCAGCAGATTACCGTAACCGTTAAAATCCCGTAGGGATTTTGAGGGTGAATGTAATTTACGATAGTAAATTACAGAAACCCATTAACTAACCTCTGTTGGCTTTATATTGACTTTAAATTGAGACTTTGGATTTGTTTGGGATTTCAATATTATTATTTGTTTAGTATTTCGTATTTAGAGTTTCGGATTTCTATAAATTCATCTTTCTGAATCATGCGCCTCTCCGGCTTTGGAAAGTGCATATCTGACGCCAAGGGGCCCGATGATTTCGAAAAATACCGTTGTTATTGCAATAATTGTAATTATAATAGTTCCGAGTGTCACGCCCGCGTCGCCAAATTCACTCCCAAGCTCACTACGGGCTAAGATCGCGAACCCGATAGCTACACCAGCCTGGGAAAGCAGTGCAAACCCAAGATACTTCTGGATTTTTTTCGGGGCCTTCATAGATTTGCCTGCAAAGACGCCCCCAAATAGTTTCCCAACAGTTCTATAGATTATATAAACCATGATCACAACAATAATACTTATCGTTCCAATAACTTCCGAGGGGTTAAAAAGTTCGAAATTGATTTCTAAGCCTGCAATTGCAAAGAACAAAATAAATATTGGCGCCAGGATCGTTTCGACAGTAACCCGAGTAGTTTTGCCCATCCGAGGTGAGATATTAATGAACACCACGCCGAGGATCATACACGCCAGTATGAATGAAGCACCTATAGCTTCACAGATGCCGATCGCGAGAAGAAGAAAGCTCAGGGATATAATAAAAACGTCTTCTTTATGGGTGAGTAATTTTGAAACATATGCTAAGACCGCTCCAAGAAGGATTCCGATTGCTATTGCACCGCCGATTTCGACCAACGGTACTCTTATTAATTCAACTGCAGAATAAGAACCACCCATCTGGACTTTGACGATCGCTAATATAATTACAAAGAAAATAATTGCAATTCCATCATCTAATCCAACAACCGCCAGCGTCATTCTGGTCAATTTGCCGCGACCTCTGCACATATGAATTGCAGCAACGGTCCCTGCAGGTGCTGTTGCCAGCCCGATCACACCCAGGATCAAGCTGAGACTTAAATCGTGAGTTAAAACGTAAATACCTACCAAGATAATAAAAAAAGTAACTATCGATTGGATGACTGCAATTGCGATACTCATTTTCCCAAATCGTCTTAGAAAGTTTTTCGTGAAACCGACGCCAATAATAAAACCGACAAAGCCTAATGTAACATCAACCGTAATTTGGACGGCGTTTGAGCCTAAGGCGTCTTCTGTAATAAGACCAAATACCGGTCCGAGGATTATACCTGCAAAGATATAGCCTATGATTGCAGTTAATTTAAGCCAATGTGTGGCTTTACCTAAAAGGAAGCCCAATACAAGTGCAATTCCTAAGTATAATATTAGATTCCATTCTAACATGGCTTTTCGCGACCTCGATGATTAAAAATTATAAGTTAATTCTTTTTTTTTGGCTTTTTTGAAGTTTCAACTGCATTCCCGGCAATTGCGCACAACGGCTTTACGACATTGTAATATTCCCTTATCAATTGATGAAGTGTTACTTCACCTAAGAGTTTATTGTTGGTTTTAGATTCTATAACTGCACATCTTCGTACTCCATGAGTATCCATTTTACGCAATACATCTTCCACTTTATCGTCCATGGTACAGGTTACCGGGTCATGCGACATTATATGGTCTGCAGTCTCAAAGATCGCAATACCCATAGCCCTTCGTGAAGGCATGCCGAAAAATCTGTGACGTTTGGTTGGTCTTAGAGCATGTAATATATCGTGTTCTGTAATAACTCCTGTAACACTGTTACTTTCTTTGTCCTCGACGATCCATACATGGTCATTTGTGGTAAGGATCGCAAAGACATCTAAGAGTTCACTGCTTCGATCTAATATCGGGATATCCCAAGCGCGTTTATCCATCGCCTCTTCAATTTTAAGCTTAAAAAATTCTTTGGGATTTGTCAATAACTGTCGGCATTCCAGGGATTTGGGTTTGTATTGTATCGCCATATTTCTCTCTATATGTCGTACCTATTTTTAAAAGTTACTATAATTGAATTGTCAATCTATGTATAGTCAAAATAATCTAAAGATCCAATCTTCAAGTTCCGATGATAGAAAATAACAATGATCTCATTTTTTATCGCGTTTCGTTTTATATTTATAATAGCCACCGATCCATATTACTATAATTAATAATAATATAGCGCCATAATAAAAAATTGTCGGATCCAGTTCATTCTTGTCATTTTTAGTATTTCCTGGAGAAATGATCTCCAATTCCACGGTTGCATTATGTTCCAGCCCAGATTCGGATCGGATTGAAAATGTAAGGTTATAAGTCCCGAGGGCGGTTGTAGCGCGGGTTTGGAGCTTGAGCTTTAGTTCGGTCGGCGTTTCAATATATACAGGTGTAAGATCCTCATTCCAGAAAATATTTGACGGTAGTCCTTCGATCGTCAGTGTTACGGTCTCACGGAAGGCGCTGTTAGGTATTATATTGATCTTAAACTCAGCCGATTCCGAGATATTAATTATCGTGCTTGGCGGTACGACGCTCAGCTCGAATTCGGGGGCTTGATAAATCACTATCAACTTCACAATAATTGAATGTTTGATGTTGGAATAATATCCGTCGATCCTCAGATCATATTGTCCTTCCAGGGTAGTTTCAGTTATATTTATCTCTAAAGTAACATTTGCAGTTGGAAAGACCGAATTGGGATTGAAATTTGCAATTACCCCCGAAGGTAGATCGATAACGTTTAAGTTCACCATCGATTTAAACCCGAACAATGAAATAACTTCGATATTGTATTCAACGGTCCGGTTAATTAATCCGAACTGGGTAGTTGGGGCCGCAGCCAGTAAAAAATCCTGTTTGCCGGTCGCGCCAACCACCAATGTTATAATTATACTATGTTCTAGACCCTGGTCATCCAATCCCTTGATTGGTATGTAATAGGTCAAATTAGTTGTAATTGTGGAGGTCTGCAGCGTTAAATTCACCGCGCCTGGGGGTGTTATTGATGTGTGATTGAACTTGGCGGTCACCCCCGTGGGCAATCTTGAAACAAATAGCTCAACCTGTGCCTCATAATTATTCAAACTCTCAATATCTATAATGAATACCGTACTGAAATCCGCCACTACGGACTGTGCGTCCGGTTTGGCGATGAGTTTAAAATCTGGTGTACCGGCCGGTTCTACGATTACTGTTAAGTTGAGCTGGTGGGCGATACTTGCATTTGAATTAGTACCTTTCACCGTTATTTCATAAGACCCTTCCGGAGTTGAAACTGAAGTCGAAATTGTTAGTTTTACAATGTCGGTAGGTATGATCTGGTCTTTATCAAGATCGGTCTCGATACCAGACGGCAGGGGTGAACCTAAAAGTTCCAAGTATACCATTTCATTAAAACCGCCGTGCGGGGTCAAAATCACCACAAATTCGGTATCTTTACCGGCATTGACCACTTGGGTGGGTTGGACCGGATATATATTGAAGTCGAGCTCTTCGTATTGGGTTTTGACTACTTTGCCTAGATAACCGACCGTCACGATCTCAGATCCATCATGACTGGGATCGAAATCGCCGAGCGCAGTTGCTAATATATACACATTATCTTCGGCAGGGGCAGTTAATACAACAGCATCCCAATTGGTATTTCCATTGCTTGCATTGTTTGTATCATTAACTGATGGCTCTTGAAGTATTACAACCCTATTTGATAATCCGCAAGTGACTATTTCATTACCACTATTTATCGGATCAATATCACCGATCTTAACATTGTACAGATCATTGGTATCTTCCCAAATGGTATTATTCTCCCATACCGTGCCATTTTTAGTGAGCATCACCGCATTATTACTAGTTCCAACAACCACGATCTCATTGCCTGAATGCCCGGAATAAAACTCGCCAATTGCAATGGAATTGATGGTTTTCACATCGGTCCATATAGTTTTGGCAGTCCAATTATCATCATTAAAATAAAGCATTGTGATACTACTGCTCCCACCAGAAACCAGGATCTCAGCGCCTTCAAAGTCCGGATCGCAGTCACCAACCGCGATCGTGTGTAAATAATCTATATCATGAAAGATAACGGTTTCGAGCCAGGTTTTACCCGCGCTATTATTATTGGTAAAAATGCTGACTTCACCGTCATCGCCCACCACCAACACCTCGTTACCTTGCACGGAGGGAATGACCTCGCCAACCGCGACGTCATAAAGGTAATCCATTCTCCTACCTAGCTCTTGGGTTTGCCATTTGTTATTTTCCCAATATATCATCGTGATCCGGCCGGACCACCCGACCACCACCACTTCCTCACCGTCTCGTTGCGGATCAATATCACCGATCTCAACGGCGTTGGTATACCAATCGTCATACCAGATCCGTTTGGCCTTCCAATAATGTTCTTCGCCATTGAGCATCGTCACACGCTGTGAATCGCCGCCGACAACGATCTCATTGCCATCATGAGTGGGGTCGATATCGCCAATCGCCACGTCCTTTAATTGCTCGTCATCCGCCCAGATCTTGGTGCTGGCCCAGGCGTCGTCCGGAATCACGCCACGGGATCCAGAATTTGGGGGTTGACTAGTAGCCGAATTCACATTAAAAACAATAACATTTGACAGAATTATAATAATGAAGACTAGTGTAACAATAAATGTCTCACTTAAATTTGTAGCTCTCATACTCAGACCATTTTCAATATTGGTAATAATATAAGAGAATATTTGATTATAAATAAATTTTGGTACACAACTTAAATTGACATATAAAGATTACTTATTGCCTTAAGGATTCGAGATTTCCTAAAGAAAGGCGATAGACGATAGACGATAGACGAAAGGAGTCAAGAATTATTAGTGGTGAATCGTGAGTCCTAATAGTTGTGCGTTGGGTGTTGTGTGTTAAACTCACAACTCCAGTGAGCCACAGGCGAGCGTCCTCACAACTCACAACCTATTGACTCTCGACCCCAGACTCCCGACTCTCAGACTAAATTAATCGCCTTTCGTCTTTCGCCTTACGCCTTTCCGAAGGCTCACTGGAATCGCGAAGCTCGAAACTCGAATCTTATGCAATTTATTACCATAGTCCACCCCAACTTAATTGAAACTGTAAACTTCAAACCGTAAACTGAAAACTATCTTTCTATCGATTTAAAAAAAGAAAAAATAAAGGGACATAAAGTCCCCAAATGTTCTGACGATCATTCCATGTACGGATTGGAGATCTTACCTTTCGCGCCGCACGACGGGCATTCAAGTCCAACCTTCGCATCTTCAGAGAATGGTACTTCGATATCTGCTTTGCACTTGGGACAATCAATTGTCTGAACAGGCGGCAGTTCTTCGCCGGCTTCCTCTTCTTCCCATTCCTCCTCTTCCTCGGCTTCTTCTTCCTCGGCTTCCTCTTCTTCAGCTTCTTCTTCCTCAGCTTCCTCTTCCTCAGCTTCCTCTTCTTCAGCCTCCGCC
The DNA here is from genome assembly GCA_965372445.1 of uncultured Thermoplasmata archaeon. Taxonomy (GTDB): domain Archaea; phylum Thermoplasmatota; class Penumbrarchaeia; order JAEHCK01; family CBDVCJ01; genus CBDVCJ01. The sequence continues at coordinate 12,529 of CBDVCJ010000058.1, forward strand.
TCTTCATCTTCGTCTTCCCATTCTTCGTCTTCGCCCTCTTCGCCTTCTTCGCCTTCCGCCTCTTCATCCTCGTCTTCCCATTCTTCGTCTTCGCCCTCTTCGCCTTCCTCGTCTTCCCATTCCTCGAGCTCTTCCTCTTCTTCCGGGGCGGCTCCAGGCGCTCTTGCGGCGGGCTTGCGGCGCATCATTGCAAAGGCTAGGATTGCCAGTATGATCAATATGATGACGATTATCGCAACCCATAACATCCAATCATTTTCGCCTTCTTTACTCTTTTTCTCTTCGCCTTCTTTTATCGGGGGGGTGGTTATGGCATCGGCTTCACTTGTTGGCGTGTCGTCACTTGAGGTGGCGGCGGCCTCGCCGTCAGTTGCTTCGAAATAATAGGTGTGGTTGCCCTTCGGTAGTTTGGTCTTGAATTCATAGATGCCGTCGGTCGCGTTTTCGCCCGGTTTCAAGAACATATCATGTTCTACGCCATCGATAACGACCTTGATCGAGGTGGGTGGGTCGCCGTCTTCGTCGGTATAATGCACCGAGAATGTGAATTGGGTATCTTCGTCGCCCGAGGCGGGAGACATTCCACCGTTACTTAGTTCCGGCTCGTTATTATCAGATGGGCCTGGGCCTGTCGGTTTGGTTACATTGACCGTGAAATTGGTCCAACCAATAGCGCCATCTTCATCCATAAGTGTTATATTCACCCAGTACAGCCCTTCATCTCCATCCTGGGGCACACCATGTAGTTCGCGAGATGTTTCGTTGAATGACAACCACGGGGCATTGGTTTCCATTGTCCAGGTTAGGTTTTCTGGGGTTGTGCGGTCGTCTGTGCCTTCGTAAAGGACGGAATATGATTCATTGACTTTGGCGGTCGTTTTATCGGTATTGTTTATTTCAGGGGGTAGGTTCAAGATCGGTGGTTCTTCGACCATAAGTGTAAAATTCGAGTAATCCGAGCCGCCGTGCCCGTCGTCCACGGATACATTAACATAATGAGATCCAAGTACGGTCGGCGTGCCGCTTAAAACGCCAGATGTGGTATTAATATCTAGCCATGCGGCATTAGTATCGACCGCCCAGGTAAGCACATCGCCATGAATGATATCGTCGTCTGTTGCTTCGTAACCCACCTCATATAACTCGTCAATAATTGCGGTAGTTACATCCTCGGTTGTTATCATTGGTAGATCGTTAACATTATCAACGATCAATGTGAAATTTCTATTGACTATTGCTTGACCATCCTCGACCGTAACATCCACCCAGAATTCACCACCGACCTCATCGTTTGTCGGCGTACCGTTGATCTTGTGTAGGGTAATATTAGCATTTAGCCAACTTGCATTTGTCATAATAATCCAGAATATGGGTTGGGCAGGCAAATCGATATCTTCAGCTGTGAATACCTGATCGTAAAACTCATCTTCCGTTGCATGTGGCAGTTCGTCAGGTAAAAGTGTGGGCGGGTCATTAACTTGAACCACCGTCAGCGTATAATTAGTCCAGTCAATATCAATGCCATCATCAATAGTAACATTGACCCAATAATCACCCACATCATCATTTGTTGGGGTACCGTTGAGTATACCAGTAGTATCGTTGATCATTAACCAAGCCGCATCGGTCCCTAAGGTCCAAGTACCAGTTTGGCCAACATTCGCAACGTCGATATCATCGTATTCATAATCCACGCCGTAATATTCATCTTGTTTAACTGTTGTATTATCGGGGGTCGTGATGTTGGGTGCGGTATTCATCACATCAGGTAGGTTCACAGGTTCTAGAGTTCGTGTATAAACACCGTCGGATGCCCAAAATGTATAGGTATGGGCGCTGCCAATGCCTAAGGAAGTCGCAAAATAATAGGCTTTTCCATCAAGATAATAATTATCGCCTGGATTAACTGCTTTCATTGTATGGTCCGTCCCATCGATCTTCACCTTTATTTGCGTTGGGGCTTCATTATCGGGATCTACATATATTACCGTATAATTATAGATCACACTCGTATTACCGGCGGTTGGGGTAACCTGTGATGAAATCAGACTTGGAGCTACACTTGTATTTCGATAATGGATATCATAATCAAAATTTGAGCTATAGGTATTGTTACTTTCACCCCATACAATATGGATTTTGGCAAGATTCACGCCGATTGCGGGACCGTCGTTTTTTATTGCACCGTTACGGTCGTCACCCTCGACAGGTTCGCCGACAACGAACACATCTGACCAACCATTACCAGTTGAATTGTACATAAAGACAATATCGTCATCTGCGTTTGTAGTACCTAAGCCATTGGTATTATTCCAGTCAGACCAAGTAACATATAATACTCCATTTTCTACGGCAATAGCTGGCTCTTGAGAATCTCCGGTATTGAAATCTGTATTATATACCGGTTCTGAGATGACTTGGATCGTTTCCCAATAATTACCAGTGAGATTGCAGGTATAAAAAATATCACTGTCAGTTCCGGCGTTATCCCAATCAGTTCTATCTTCCCAAACCACATAAAGATTACCGTTATCAACCTCAATTCTGGGGTCCCTTGAGGGTTGACCATTTACATCTCCTCCCAAGGGTTCTGAGATAACTTGAACTGCTTCCCAATTTGAACCCGTAATATTACATTTATAAAATATATCACTATCGGTATTCGAGCTATATGTATCATTATAATCATACCAAACCACAAAAATATCATTGTTTTCGACTGCAATATCAGGAATATATGAAGTTCCAATATTATAATCCTGGCCAACCACCGGTTCTGAGATCACTTGTACATCTTCCCAGGATGAACCCGTAAGATTGCATCTATAAAATATATCGTAATTCGTAGAACCCGCGCCATTTGTGTCATTCTGATCATGCCAGACCACATATATATTCCCACCCTCAACGGCAATTGCCGGATCTGCAGACGGTTCGTCATTAGCGTTTTTTCCGAATATAGGTTCTGATATTACTTGAACATCTTCCCAACCGGATCCCAGGTTGCATCGAAAGAAAATATCGCCTTCGCCTGCTCCGGCATTATAAGTATCATTAAAGTCATGCCACACAACATATACATTGCCATCTTCAACTGCGATATCAGGATTGGCAGAAGCTTGATCGTTGGTATCTCCTGAAGGGTTGGGTTCTGAGATCACGACAATGTTAGACCACGTATTGCCATTATACATTCTATAAAAAATATCAGAATCCCCGCCTGCAGTATTATAATTGGTATAATCTTCCCAAACCACATAAATTCGATCGCCTTCAACAGCAATTTGTGGATCATAAGAACCAAAATCGTTTAGGTTCAATCCGACTATTGGCTCAGAAAGTAGTTCTATTTTATTCCAATGAAATTCCACATCTGTCAACCGCGGTGATCTTGCATCAGATTCGTTCTCTGGGCCTGTCGCGGTAGTGCCGAAATTAATCGCGACGAGCATAGCGCTCAAAATTAGCAATATTGCTACTAAACTTGATCGTATCTTTTTCATAATTTGTTACCTCCATTATAACTATTATCTACACTAAGGGTATAATATTTTACAATAGTAAAATAACTATTAGTTTAAAAAGGTTTTGTTATGGTTGCTGTGTGGCATGATTCCTTATAAATAGAGACTATTCTCTAACTTTTTATTTT
>CBDVCJ010000059.1:0-16062 GCA_965372445.1 uncultured Thermoplasmata archaeon
AATCTATATCTTCTAATTCTAAATTAATTTTAATCCCTCCAGTTCTATTCATAGATGGGGGGAAAGTCTGATACTAAAAATAAGTTTAAATTTCTTCTCCCTCCCGCCTCGAAGGGGAATTGAATTACAAGTTTAAATAAATTATTGATTAAAAAGACTCATAATGCAACACTAAAGCTCAAAAACATCCATGTCTTGATAATGTAATAGAATCCACAGGGGTAAGTATTAAATAATGTTAGTGATACTTTATTGGGTTTTGTAATCACCATCGTTGATAATTCATAGATCTCGTGAGTGTAAATATTATGTCGATCTAGGGGAGGCGATTCAATGTTACTTAGTATTTGTGAAGAAATTGTTTCAGAATATTATGAACGCAAAGGGTATGTGATCTTAAGAAATATTCCATATCCTGCATTAAATAGGAAAACAGGAAGACCTAAACCAAGTTATCAAGAAATTGATATTGTTGCATTTAAAAATGAGAATAAAAAGGATTTAATATTTATATCATGTAAACGTGGTTCGATAAACGAAGAAACTATCAAAAAAGAAATTGAAAAGTTTGAAGATGTAACTAATTATTTTTATAGCAAGGATAATCAATACAAATGGATGGCTCCAAATAACAAGATAAACATCAATTATATTTATGTTGCGGAAGTGATTAGAGATGAACAATCATTCTTTGATATAAATAAATCTTGGTTTCTTGTTAAAGTAAGAACTTTAAGCGAAATTACTGAGAATTACATTAAAATTTTAGCAAATGAAATGGGATCTAGTTTGAAAGATGGTAATGAGTCTAAAGTTTTACCAAGATTTATAAAGTTCCTGATTCAACATTCAAAACACAAACAGAAGAGAATAAAATCAGATTTAATATACGACGAATTAAAAAATATGGATTTCGCTGAAATTAGAGAGAATTTACAAGGTAAAAAAACAAACTTGAAAAAGTGGTTGAATGACGAATAATGTAACACATCTTAAATTATACGAATTGCACATAAATCGAACAGAATCTTTAAATCGTAATGTTTATATATTTGTTACATTAGCTTTTGTCTAATTAGACAGACCCTTTCTTATAACCATTAAGGAATACATATATAGCGATTAATAGATTTGAATATTAAAAATAAAACCCAAGGAGGTAAAAATATGCCGGAAACTTTGGTTGTTTGTACGAAATGCAAAGCTGAATTTCCTTCACCTATATCATTCGATGATAGGAAATCATTCGAGACATCTATGTTATCTGAAAATGTTACAACATGCCTTATGTGTGGAGCTACCATATCATGCAACAAAGAAAATATGATCTTTAAAGACTAATTAAAATTTAATGAATTCAGAAACTTTATAATTGATTTAGTTTAATCAATAAATTGAGGTGTACCTCTTCTAGCGGACAGTAGTTAAGCAACATTCAACTAATAAAAACGTTTTTATTCTTCATTGTACCGATTCTTCTGCGTCTTAATATAATTATCCACAACCTCGTGTCCTTGCCTAACCGAATCGTGATAGTTTGAGGTTGCTAAAAGATGTTTTACTACATTTTTCTTAAGTTCCATCATTTCTTTCTATAGCGTAACGAAGTAATTCATCAATAGCAATCCAATGGTAAGTATGGACGGCGTGGCGCAAAGCTTATGTCGTACTTCGAAAAGAAGTATGACATTTTTCAGTTATAGCCTATCTTACTTGGACCAGTTCAAAATAAAATAAATTTAAAAAGATTTTATTAAAAAATTATGATTTTCAATTTTATTGATACTATTAGTGTAATATTATTGATTTTGCTTTATAAAATTTACATTCAAAGGGATTTTATCCAGCGGGTGAACTTGAAAGAGAGGACAGTTGTGAGGTTGTCATAATAGTTTTCAGTTAGGAGTAAACTTTAATAAATACCACAAATCGGGAGTCGAATTACGATTCCCGAATATTTGACTTTATTGATTCGGTTCTAACTTTAAGGAGAAGTATCTTTTTTTAACTCATCTACAGATCTGTTTTCAACTAATTTAAGGGGTTGGGTTGGTTGAGGAAGTTGCGGTACTTTAGGTGGCTGTTGTGGAATTTCAGATTGCGGTTGTTGTGCTACTTGCTGAACAGATTTAGGTTTGGTTACTGCTGGCTGTTGAGAGGTTTGAGAAGGTTGGGACACCTCAGGTGCCTGTGGTTGTTTTTCAGGTTGGGGTTTAGGTGTCTCCTGAACTTCTTTACGCTTAGGTTTCGTCATTACAATAAAAGTTAATGCAACAAGAATTAATGCAATTGCCATAATTATTAACGCTACCCATAGCAAATAATTGTCTTCATCTTTTTCCTTCTCAGCTTCCTTTTCCATCTCAGATACAGTAAAGGCTACACTAGTTGCAGCAGTATTGCCTGCTTTATCTTTTGCCTTAAGGATTACAATATGTGTTCCCTCTGAGAGTTCAGTTAATGTATAAGTATCTGCATCTGCATTTATTATCTGATCAATGCCATCTATGGATAACATTATTTCCATTAAACCCGATCCTTTATCTAAAACCATCCATGAAACTTGAACTGTACTCCCGGGTTCTACACGCATTCCATCTGTGGGAGAAAGTATAGTCAGCTCGGGTGAAGATAGGTCCAACTTTATTATGATATCTTGGATTATATTGTGCACTAGATTGTCTTCTGCTTTGACATAAATAATATGCTCACCATCTGATATTCTCGTTAGTGTATATTTATTTGATTTTAATTCTGTCCAACTACCGTCATCTAATCTTATATTAAAGGTCTTTATACCACTATAATAATCACTACCTGCCCATGTAACATCTATGCTAGAATTCATTATCATTGCGCCATTTTCGGGATAATTTATAGATAAACTTGGATTTGAGACATCATAAGTTATATTCTTTGACTGCTGAGGCTCTGTCCAGTTTTCAGAAGTGCTCCAATAGGATATAATATGTTTTCCTTCTGAGATCTGTCCGAGCTGAAACATTTCTTGATACTCCTTTTCACTTCCACCATCAATCTTGTAATGTAGAATGGCATTAAGAACATCCTGCGGCGGTCTTAGGGCAATATCAGTCTCCTCAGATATATAAATTTGATCTCCAGATATATAGTATTTTGAATAAGATATTGTTGTCTTGTCAGAAACTTCTTCTTCATCTGGGGGTGGTTCAATCCCCTCTCCAACTGAAATATCTATTCGAACATAAGCTGTATTTTCGCTCATCGCTTCGTCATTATCTATTACTTTTAAATGCACATAATAAGCACCTATATTCGAATATATATGATATGATGTTGAGTCCTTAATCCAACCTGAGTTCGTATTGTCTCCATAATCAAAATAATACTCACTTGCTTCTCCATCCATATCAAAAGAATTGGCAGCACTAAATGTTATTAATTCATTTACCTCTCCTGATATGGGTTCTGCGGTCAATTTTGCAGTTGGGGGGTAATTAACGTGGATAACAATTGTAGTCGGATCACTTTCATCTCCATAAGTATCTTTTACCTTCAAAGTAACTTCGTAATCGCCGGGAAACTCATATGAATGGCTCGCCAAGTCATCATTAGTCCAGCCTAAGGTGGTGTTATCACCAAAGTCATAGTAATATGATGTAATTTGATCTTCGTCTGGGTCATGCGAAGTGTGCGCATAAAATTTGATATCTTCATCAATATTTACCGTATTTGAATAGGTAAAAATCACTGCCATTGGTTTTTCATTTATTCTATCCGAATAATATCGTCCGTAACTTCCACCATATTCAATCGAACCCGAATTTGAAAATCGATGATAAAATAATTTTACCGTTCCGCTACCGGAGCTATCACCACCTCTGACATTTACTACACCATCATCAATATTTAAATCATAACCACTTAATGAAATCCCGCCACCAGCTCCCCCACCACCATATCCGCCATCATCATAGCCGCCCTGACCTCTCTGAGCACCTTTTGCAAGTACACTACCGGTAATATTGAGGTAATTAGCTGCATTCAAAATAATCGCACCGCCGCCAGCACCACCCCCACCGCCGCCACCGCCGTCGGAATCCGCGCTACCAGCACCACCACCGCCGCCACTTCCTAGATCGACATTGGTATCTGTTGATTTATCACCATTTCCATCAGGGTTTTTGTGGGAATAAACGTAAACCCCGAACCTTCCATAATCCCCATTCCCTCCACCATTACTATAAGTCTTGCCTTCACCCCCTTTCCCACCATAAGGTCCAGCACCATTTCCACCGTCACCGCCTTTTCGAATCGCGTTATTAGTACTTGCTATACCTGAGGTACCACTTGCACCATCAGTACCTCCACCACCACTACCACCACCGCCTGAATAGTTACCGACTCCTATATAACCTCCAGCCCCGCCGCCTCCGCCAGAGCCAAATCCTTGACCTCCATATGCTTCCCAATTGTAACTTGGACTATTTCCCCCATTACCACCTCCGTCTCCATCTCCGTTCCCTCCTGAGTTATAACCGCTTCCCCCTTGGCCATTATTGCTGCCGCCACCCCCGCCTCCACTATATAATGAGTGACCATCTCCCCCGTTACCACCATTACCATTACTACCTCCTGTACCACCGGTACCAATATAATTTTGCGCTCCACCGCCCCCACCGCCCCCACCACCATAGCCTCTTCCACTAGCGTCAATAAACCCATTTACTGTTATGCTAGGTGCTTTTATGGTTAGTTTACCAGTTCCGCTTGTACCATCATAAGGAGCGACATTTAATGTTCCGTCAATAATAACGCCCTCAGAAAACGTATGAATTCCATGTAGCGTTAATTCATCTCCTAAAGGAACAATAAGCCATTTTGAGTCATTTGTGATCGCTCTACTTTCTTCACCCTGGACTTCATCTTCTATAAATAGTAACCCGATTGTACTTAAAATTAAAATTCCAGTTATACATAAAACAGTTGCTCTCTTCATAGTTAATACCCCCTATTCTTAATAAAAATTAAAGATTTTTATTAACTAATAAACTTTTTGGTTTAGTTGATAGTATACAGTAACAATTTAAAATAGAATAACTGAAACTATTATTAAAGTTTGTTTACTCATGAACATATTTGTGACTATTTATGTTACCATATCATATATTGAAGGTTCTAAGTGATTGGTATTACATGATAAGTTTAAATTCCAAAAACCTTAGGAAATTCTAAGCTAAAGTTTATAAGAATCTAGGGCTTTTAGAATAAAAAAATATTTTAATTTTGACTAGATATTGTAGTATAAAACCTTATGAAATAATTGTCATACTTCATATTGAAATATGACATTTTTTACACCCACATGTACCAAAAATTACTCCGAAAGTTTTTTAGTTTTGTAGAATGAGATGAAGAATTACGTTTGACTATTATCTGAAGTTAACAAAGCGAATGATCTACAATTAGCGCACCCAAGCACAAACAAACTTACATAGGGATTTCTAGATGGTTTGGATTTATAACCTCGATATACAAAGAATGTTACTTTAAAAACCTATTTCTTAAACTTATACAGATATTGAGTTCTCTTTCCACGTTTTTTCCCAGTAGACTTATATTGTACTTCATTATTTTCTCTTAGCTTCTTCAGGCATACTGTGACAGAGCCAATAGATGTATTTATTTCATTACTAATATCTCTTGATGTAAACCACTTTTTCCGATAAATTTTTAGAAAATTATAGACCTCTTGTTGACCCATAATTAGGTATAATCAAAATAAATTTATAAACATTTGTGTTAAAGCCACGTATCGCTATTTTTCCAGTTGCATAATTCATGTTATTTGGCTATAGATTTATGGCATGAGGCGAGAGGGCTTGTGTGAAACAAGAGGGAAATATTAAGTACCAAGGGGGAAAGTCTTGATTACAAAATAAAAAACAGTTTTTCCCTCCCGCCTCGTGAGGTAAATAGAATTAAGGGTTAAAATAATTTACCTATGAAATTCAATTTTCATTTTATGCTAGGATTTAAAAATAGTGGTAAATCTCTATCATGCATTATAATTATCTAATTTCTCCATCGTAGCGTGCCTTACAAATTCAGATATGCTTGTATATCCCATTTCTGGATGTGCATCTATGAAATTTTTTATTCTTTCAAGTAAAGGTTCAGGTAACGATATGTTCTTGTATTTACTCTTGGCACTTGGCATAATATCAACCAAGAAGGTAAAATGCAAGACTTATTAAATTCTATTCTGGGGATACATCCCCACTATGTCCCCAAGTATTAAATATTAGTTTTACAATTATGATTACTTACTATTTACTTGGGGGAATAAAACATGAACAAAAAAATATTAATTTTTGGAATAATGTTGGCGATGGTCGCTACGATTTTTGTTGCACTGCTACCGAATGTAAGTGCAAAAACGATATTGGATGAAACGACTGAAATAGAAGATCGTGAAGCATATGAGCTTCAGAGTAATGGTGCAACTGCATGGACTATTGAAATAGAATCTACTGAACCAATTGACATTAGAATGATGGATGAAGACAATTACAACCATTGGCAAAAAGGCGAGAGTTATAAAAGTTATACCGCCGCTAATGTTGATGATTGCACTTCAAAAACATATACCGTAAATCTTCCAGCAGGAAAATGGTATATAACTTTGGATAATGAAGATAACGAATACTTTTCTGAGGTATGGATAAGAATAACTGCGGAGGATATAGAAACCGGTGATGATAACGGTGGTAATTCTCCAGATATAGGTTCGTTTGGATTTATTGCTGCTATAGGAATAGCTATTGCAGTAATACTGATAAGCAAGAAACAAAAAAAGAGAAGATGATTTTTAATCTTACCATTGTTGACGAGTAGGTGAAAATATGAAGAAAGAAGAAGATGCGTTCCTACTAATAATTTTAGGGGCGATAATAGTAATCATAGCTGGTGCTACATATCCTACAGAGTTTGAGCAGTTCTTTGGAGCAGATCCTACTTGGAATATTTTAGGGATAATAGCAGGTGTAGTTTTTATTGTGTGGGGAATATCCAAATATACAGAAAGCAAGAAAGAACTGGTTAATCCACAACAACTATCTTCTGAGAACTCGCCATTATCAATTCCACATAAAACTACCTCACAAATAAAAACATTAGAGAGCGAACAAAAAGATTCTTTACCACAATGTCCTAATTGTAATGCTGAGATACAAGCAGGTTGGAAGGCTTGTCCATCCTGTGGGAATAAGTTATAGATGTCGTACTTCAATATGAAGTGCGACATTTATTTATTGGACGTGTAAGTTAAACTGTGTAAATAGCCATATCGGTATTCTCTCCGAAACAAAGGAGGATGTATATGACCATAAAGAAAGAAGTATTGGATGAATTATTGAAGAACTACAAGAAGCCAGAAGATTTAATTGGAAAAGATGGAATCATGAAAGAACTACAGAAAGCCTTGATAGAACGAGCAATGGAAGCAGAAATGACCTATCACCCCAATATCCAAAGAGGGTCACTTATTAGCAATTTTTTATATATAAATTAATTCTATGTATTGAAATTCTTATAAGGATAAAAAATATTAATATATTAAGTTATATAATATATTGAAATAAAGTCACTCTCTTATATAAAAATATGGAGGCGATTTCCTAATGAAACTCAGATTGTTTTTACTAATAATTGTAGTCTTAATCATTAGTTGTTTCTCAGGAATGGTATACACTCAATGTGAGGACTTAACTGAAGGCGCAATTGGAGGTGCAGGAGCCCAGGTAACAGAATTAATAGTGTATGAATCTGCGGTGCGCGCAGATAAACCGACTGGTTCAGGTCCTTATACCGTGGGTAATACAGACGCTAGTATCCCGCGCCCTTCACTACCCAATCTACTTGCCAGAATATTTTACCCTGCCACATCAACAGGTTTAGACGCACCTAGCGATCACTCTGATGCGCCCTATTCTGCAATAACATGGGCTCCGGGTGCGGGAGGACATTATGATGATTATGACAGTTTAGGTACCTATGTCGCCTCTTGGGGATTCTTAATGGCAATCTGCAATTTTCCCACAGGTTCATTAAATCAGGAGACCGTTGATAGTCATGGATATGTGCTAGATTTTTTTGAAGCTGAAAACTCTAACGCAACATCGAACTTTTATGGATTAATAGATGTTAATATGTTCGGAGCTACGGGTCATTCTAATGGTGGATGGGGTGCCATTCGTGGGACTGTGGAAGATATAAGATTTAAAGCAGTTTGTACACTAGCTGCAGCAGGTCATGCCGATGGGTCTGACGTATCGGGTTTAATTGTGCCACTTCAACTTATTGTAGGTAATAACGATAATACCTTTAAACCGGTTTCAGAGGCTAACTATGCAAATGCTAACCCAATCAAATCTCTTATTAAAATTAATGGTGCAACCCATAGCGGGCCTTTTCATTTAGAATATTTAATCTCCTTTTTCAAATTTTGGCTAGTTAGAGACGACGAATACTATACATTTATCTATGGCGATGAAATCCAGCAGGATGTAGCAGATGGGACAATTCAATTAAGTTATGATTTGGGATTGACTGCTGACGCCGATGCTTCAAAATTCAAAGTTGAGGAAGATGAACAATTTACATTTATAGGCGAGGGTATCATCACAAACCCAATTAGCCCGGACCGTAGCATTGCGAAATATGAATGGGATTTTGACGATGATGGTAACTATGACTGGAACTCCACCTCAACAGGTTCAGTGGCTTATATATGGTATGAAAATGTAGCTCTTCAAGCGACATTGAGGGTAACAGATACCTGGGGTCTGATGGCAACTTCCGAGCCAATATCGATCACTATTAATAACAGAAAACCCACAGCCAATGCCGGTGAAGATCAAACCGTAAATGAAGATGAGGTAGTACTATTGGATGCAAGGGGTAGTTCTGATACACCCTCAGACCTAGTTAATCTATCCTATGCTTGGGACTTTGGGAATGATGAGTATTCCGGATGGCTGAATGAGCCAACTATTAATTATACATATATTAACAAAGGGACATATACTGTAACTCTCACCGTTAGGGACGATGATTATGCAACAGATATTACATCAATTAAGATCATCGTAAACAATGTTGAGCCAACATGTACCGCAATGGTGGATCATGAAACTGTAAACGAAGATGATGTCATTAATTTCACTGGTACAGGGAGTGATTCTCCATCAGATATGCCATACCTGAAATATTACTGGGATTTCGGAGATAATACTTATACTGAACCGATGAGCTCACCCAACACAACCCATAAATATACGACCAAAGGAATTTACAATGCAACCTTAACAATTGAGGATGATAACGGTGCAAATGGTAATTCTACAGTTTTTATTACAGTGAACAATGTTAAGCCTACATGTACTGCAATTGTGGACAATCAAATCGTAAACGAAGATGAGATTGTTAGTTTTAGTGGTATCGGATATGATTCACTTTCTGATGTATCTTTCCTAAGCTACAACTGGGATTTTGGCGACGGTAATAATAGTGGATGGAATCCCACGGTAGATGCTGCTCATGCTTATGTAAATGAAGATACCTATCTTGCGATCTTAACGGTAAAAGATGACAATAATGATATTGATACCACTACAGTTTGTATAACGGTAAACAATGTTGCACCTACAGTTCATGCTAAAGCTGATGAAACGATCGTCGATGAAGATGAAATAATAGCATTTAAAGCTAAAGATTATTGGGATACTGCATCAGATATTGATAGCTTAGAGTTCATATGGGATTTTGGAGACTATGGCATGGGGCAAGGTAAAAAAGTGACTCATGCATACATAAGCGCAAATACATATACCATAACTCTCACAGTCATCGATGATAATGGAGCGATGGGTGCTGATATAATAGAAATAACTGTAAATAATGTAGAACCTACTGCAATTATTAAACTAACTAAAAGGCAAGTGAATATAGATGAGGAGTTTACAATTGATGGTAGCCCATCTTTAGATACACCTTCAGATAAGTTAAACCTTACCTATGAATGGGACTTCGGTGATGGGGAGTTTGGAGAGGGGATAACTACTAACCATAGCTACAAAGAACCTGATAAATATACGGTAACCCTAACAGTTAAAGATGATAATAATGTAACAAGTAAAGCCACTAAGACTATCACAGTAAAGGCATCGGATGATGATGAGAGAGTTTCGGAGAAGGATAAAGAAGAGAGTTATTTGTGGGTCATTGTTGGTATTGTAATTGTCATAATAATAGTGGTATTATTCCTTGTGTTTATAAGAAGCAAGAAAAAACCAGGACAAGATGAAATCCAGCCGCAACAACCGTATCAACAATATCATCCCCAGCCTCAACAGCAATATCCGCAGTCGTGGAAAGGCCAGCCCTCAGCAGAAACGTATAGAGAGGCTGATTATCAACCCGGTGGAACAGCCTATCCTATAGTATCTCCTAGCTACCCACCCACCTATCAGCCCCCTCGACCAGAGCAATTACGACAGCCCCAAATCCTACTACCATTACAACAATATCCTCTACCTCTACTACCACCGCCAGAACCTCAACAAACCACTCAGATACCAATACCGTCACAACCCCAGTCCCAAGAGTACCAGACGATGCAGCAGAATCTTTGTGCAACTTGTGGGCAACCATTATCTTATATTGAGCAAAACAATAGTTATTATTGTTATCAATGTCAAAAATATGAATGAGACTTTGAGTGCTCCGAGCGATCAGGGTGGTTTATCGTGGCTCGTTTCTGATAATAACTATATTGAGAAAGAAATGGACTGCACCCCTCAAAGTGCACATTTAGTTAAGCAATAAAATACTTAGGGGGGTTGACTCCAACTGTTATAGTTATGTAAAATTTAAGTGTTAAACCTTACTTTATTATCAGGTGCTTGATAATAAACCATATTTCATATATGAAACAGTTATATTTTGTAATTTTATAATATTTTAGATATAAAAGGATTAAAGATTTCACCGTTTAAGAATATAGATCACAAAACAGCCTAATTTACGCGTTCTAAAAAGTCAGAATGCGAAAAAATTTATTTGACATATAGCAAATATTAAATATCAAAACAAAGATAATTTAAGTATTTTAAGAGGTAAAAATAAATAAGTGGGGGTAAAAAGCATGAACAAAGTAAACTCCAACGCAAGATTTTATAATGCTGTTGTAGCAATTGCCGTGATATTGGCTCTTATAATATCTAGCACGGCTGTGATTGCTAACGATGATGAAGAAAATTTAGAAGCATTATCCTCAAGGCAACCGCCACTACCTCACGCATTCTGGGGCACATTGCACATAAATGGTCAACAGGCACCACTCGGAACTCGTGTGCATGCAACTGGGGTAGGGGTTACGTATCCTGCCACAAACAATCCGTTATATACAACCTATGCAGTAGGTTATTACGGTGGCCCTGGTGGTTTTGACCCGAAGCTTATTGTCCAGGGATATATCACAGAGGGTGCTACCATATCCTTCTATGTAAATAATGTATCTACTGAACAAACACACCAATGGCATAGCGGTCAAGTCACTCAGTTTGATCTGACTGTTAATATAATAAATGACCCGCCCACAATTACAACTACAGATGTAACTATAGCCACCGAGGATGAACTATATTGGGTAGATTATGATGCCATAGATGTAAATATTAATGATATAATCACTTGGGGTTTAAATACAAACTCAGGGTGGTTAACCCTCAATGAGACTACAGGTGAGCTGAGTGGAACACCGACTAATAATGATGTTGGTGTCTATTGGGTTAACGTTAGCTGCTCTGATGGTTTTGATGGTACTGATTTTCATAATTTCACATTGACTGTAAATAACAAACCGCCAACGATATTGACATCGGATATTTTATCAACAATGGAAGATGTGATTTATGAAGTTGATTATGACTCTGATGATGATGGGCAGGGCTCGGTAACGTGGTATGTGGATACTAATGCAAGTTGGTTAAGTATAGATCCCCTAACAGGAATTTTAAACGGTACCCCAACAAATGATAATGTAGGTTCATATTCGGTGGGAATTAATGTATCGGATGGAAATAGCGGTTATGATGAGCATTATTTCACTTTAACCGTGGTCAATACTAACGATGCACCCATTATTGACACCCAAGATCTATTGACGGCATATGAAGACGAATACTATGAAGTTAGCTATTCTGCAACCGACATTGATGCAGGGGATGTATTGACTTGGACTTACGACTCCAATGCGAGCTGGCTAAATTGTGGCTCTGAAAATCATACCCTTTATGGTACTCCCCGCAATGACCATGTGGGTGAATATTGGGTAAAAATAAATATTACCGACGGAAACGAAGGATATGACGAACATAATTTCAATTTAAGCGTTCTAAATGTTAATGATGCCCCAATAATCACCGGTGCACCTACAACACTTGAAGTGAATGCTTTTGAAAATATAACTCTTGATTTATACAAATACATTAATGATGTAGATAATGACCTCGCAGAATTAATATTACATGTAGATTCCAAATATGCTCAAGTGGACGGGCTAAGTATTACTTTCAATTATCCAAATTCAGTGTCATCGGAGAATGTAAAAATCACTGTTTCGGACGGTATTGATATTTCAACTCCCCATTATATTCTAGTTACTGTAATTCCAAAGGATATCGACGCACCAACAATAACAGAAAAAACACCCACTGGTACAAATGTACCGGTCAACGCCAATATCACTATAACTTTTAGTGAACCTATGCTCTATTTAAAAGTAGAGGGTGCCTTCTATATATTTCCTTCGGTAGAAGGGGAATCTAGTTGGGTCAATAATACAATGATATTTGATCCTAGTACCGATTTATTACACAATACTACCTACACAGTAACTCTTAACACCACTGCGACAGATCTCGCAGGTAACCCATTAGAAGAACCTTATGATTGGAATTTTACAACAGAAATTGAAAGTATTGGTGAAATTGATACAGATGGCGATGGATATCCTGATATAATAGATGCCTTTCCTGATGATCCTAATGAATGGATTGATACCGATGGCGATGAAATTGGCAACAACGCAGATCCTGACGACGACAATGACGGTATTTCAGATATTGACGAACTCGCCATAGGAACCGACCCATTATTGGAAGATACCGATGGAGACGGGTATGACGATGGCATTGATGAATATCCTCTAGATTCTACTAAATGGAAGAAAGAGGATGAAAAACCTACTAAAAAAGACGACAAAGATTCCAGTTGGGTCGTTTTGATAGTGATTATAATTGTTATAATCATAGTAATAATCCTAATATTTATATTTATAGTAAAATATAGAATAAGTAAAAAGGTTAAAGAGGAGGGAGGCGTGAAAGTGAAAACAGAGCAAAAATTATCTTTTAGTGAACCTCAAGAGAAATTAGGAGAGAGGGGCTTGGGATTACCTAAGCCAGAAATAGCACCTCAAATGCCACAGGTTGTGCAGCCCCAACAGCAATCGCCCCAAAAACAATCTCCCATGCAAGTTCAATCGCCCCTAAACTCCAATATCAAAATACAACCATCCGCACAGCAACCTACTTTAAAGACAATCCAACCAAAAATCAAGAATTAGCGACTGGTTTAACCGCTAATATATTGCTCTTAGTCAAAACAATACATTATCATCAAAACCAAACATAAACTCTTTGAATAATATTGGCAAAGATTTATTAATACAAGCTTGAAGACTCAGCCATGAGATTTCTTTTAAAAAGTTATGTAAAAATGAGTTTAAATAATTAGTCGTCTTTCTTTTCGAAGTGCGACATAAGCTTTGCGCTACGCCTTTCACAATTGCCATTAAATTGCGGAGAGTGAATTACCTCAATATGCTCCACATAGAATTCCCTGAACTTCAAAAACAAATTAAAAAACAACTTTGGGCTCCATTGAACTACCACGGGTTCGTTAAACAATGCTTCGATGTTGTAGAGATTTATATTAAATCGCAGGGTGAGCATCATCGAGGGAGATGGGATAAAAGACCTTTTATGAGAGATTGGAGAATGTTTGATTAGTTTTTATTATGAAAATTACTCGGTTTAATTAATTTGTGTTACTCCCATTTTTGTCCTTATGAGTATCCCATAGGATTAAGTGTGCTTCTTTTTATTTTCTTTATTTTGTTTTATTTCACCATCTATAATTTTAATATTTTTTTCATCAATTTCGAGGGATTTTGCAACTTCCTTAGAAAAATCTTTTTCTGGAATACAAACAACCTTTGTACTTTGTTGACCATATTGACCTCCAGTTCCCAATAAGGATGCGCCACCTGTTTTTCCCTCAGTGGTAATAACACAAAATGTTTTTTTACTTTTATTATCTCTAGGTTCCTTACATTCTACTTCATACACATCCCCAATTTTTCTCCTTTTGCAAACATAATATTTCTCTTTTACCATGATTTTCAATCTCCATTCATTTCTTAAAAATGTTTCAAGCAACTTCGATAAAAACCTCTGTTCCTTTTTTTGTACTATCAACTTTCCCATAATAATTGATCCAGGCACTTATTTTGCTTGACTTATCAGTTGGATTTTGATATGTATCTTCATCTATTGGCTTACCCTCCCATTTTGAAGATTCTTTAGGTGGCTTATCTTTCTTTTTCAATTTTTCTTTAATAAACCTTTCAAGGTAAAATAAATCATCATTATAATCAAAATCAACTCCAATTCTCACTCGTATTGCAAAACTTGAATTAGATTTCTCAAGTTTTTTTTGTAAATCGTTTAAAGTTATTGAATTTTCTATAAATTTCAATTTTTCTTCATTATTTATCATTCTAAGAACTAGATTGTCAATTCGTGATATTGGATCAATGATCATGTTGTGAAGGGTTTGTATATCGGACACTACAGTTCTATTAAAATCATACAACCTTTCAATTGGACCCGAAACAAACTTTAATCCCCTTGGCAATTGAGAGATATTTTGCGGGGATTGAAGAATTCGAGCATCTAGTTCTCGTTGCCTCCTCAGATAACATGTATCACAAAGAGTAGAAGTTCTATTATGAAGTTTTAAACATATTGGGCATCTTTTTGGCTTAGGCATTATTATCACCATATAATACGAATAATGCCAAACTATTTAAGTGTTGCTACGCAAAATATACGAACACTTTCTTTTAATATCATAATACACTATATGAATATTAGTTAATCGGTTTTCTTTAATTATCGTAAGTTTTTCTCATTTCGATATCTTTTTCTAGTATTTGCAATAAATTCATTATCTTTTTCAATTTCACCAATAATCCAATTAAATAATGCATAACTATATTGAGGGCGCCTATGTTTTGGGGAGATATAGCAATATTTTTTATTAGATCTAATTCCTAATAATTTATCCCATATTGTACTGATATCATATGGTGTTACCCTAATACCTTTTTTACTAAATTCATCAATAAGTTCACCTGTAAAAAATGGAAATGCTACATCCATATCTTTAACATGAACTGCTTTGGTTACGTGTGGGCCTGCATCTCCTAAATAAAGAACACTATCTGCTTTTTTTGGATTTGTCACATAGGCTAAATCTATCTTTATTGGTTGAAAAAATTTCCCTATTTCTTTTTCTTCTAAGCCTTCAATTTTATTATAAATTTTATTATTCCATTTTTCTAGGTATTCAAATGATTTTGTAGATAACTTCTTTTTAAGGACTTTAGGGGAACATTTACTTGGATCAATATCCAATATTAAAAATAACATGCCTTCAGGAATTCTTTTTGTAATGTCAATATTAAACCATTCGAGTAATTTTTCATGATAATTTTTTACACCTGCTTGAAACACAAACATTATTGATGGAGGAATAATATTAATAAATAAGTGCGTTGCATCATTTCTAATTTCTTCAATATGAATTAGATTATCATATTCTGGAACTTTATCTCCAAAAACAATTCTTGCACATTTTGAAAAACCTTTTGTATATTCTGGATTATCTTTATCT
>CBDVCJ010000060.1:0-16035 GCA_965372445.1 uncultured Thermoplasmata archaeon
CTAGCAATCCCACGCACTTAACCATTGGTGAAATTGTCCTACAAACAAACATAATAACGCCGTATTCTACGCACTTAACAATTAACGTCCAGTTCCAATTAACCCCAAACCTTTATTCTTCCTTTTTGATGTATAAAACACGTTGCGGAAACGGGATCTCGATGCCTTCTTCTTTGAAACGACGGTAGATTTCATGGTTGATATCATTTTTCACTGCGAATCTTTCATTGAGGTCGTCGACCCATACGATTATTTTGAAATTCAGGCTTGAATCCGCAAATTCCTGGAACCTTATTATTGGTGCAAATTTTTCGGGCACTTTTACTACATGGGGTTGTTTATTGGCGATCTCTTTTAAAATCTTCTCGACCTTCCTGGGGTCTGTGCTGTAGGCAACGCCTATTTCAATAAAGATCTTAATCCTGAGGTCGGGCTCGGTAAGATTGATGATCTTGTTATTTGCCAATAGACTGTTCGGCATTACCACCATCATATGCTCTTTCAGGTCGTAGAGTTTCGTGTTTCTCATACCGATATGTTTCACTTCATAAACGATACCGTCAACAATTACCCAATCATCTTCCTTGAAATCGGGTTCTATGATAAGAAACATGCCGGCAAAGAAATTCGAGAGCGTATCTTGCGCTGCGAACGCGATCACCATACTAATGATCATCCCACCGAGCGCCAGCATTGTAAGGTCGATCCCGAGATAGCCCAGGATCGTTAATATTCCAATAATAAAGATCAGAACAGTTATAAGTTTCCGGAATGCCGGAATCAGGATCTTCTCTACATTAATCTTTTTACCGCCGAATGCACGGCCCACCTGGATCAGTATAACATTTAATATTTTATAAATCAGCCATATCATAACAATGAAGAACCCGATGTTATATAGTTGCTGTACCCAAAACAAAATATCTTCTGATAATTCCAAAGCCGATAAGGATTGCACGATGCCATATAGAATAATCAACGCTAACACAGGTTTTCTTATTATATCGAGTATCATATCATCGATCTTGGTTTTGGTTTTGCGTGTCAGTCCTCTGATTACGGGGTCCAAAATAAATAGGACGATCACACCGATAATGATCCAAAATAATACATAGACCAAGAATCTACCGTAGTTATTATCCAACTGTTCGGGTAATGATACAGTATATCCAAACAGGTCCAGGCCATGTATTTCTTCGTCTTCTTCGATTACAGTTATATGTTGGATATCCTCCACCTTATAATCATAATCTTCGACGCCTGTTTTATTTAAAAAAATATCAAAAGTAATTTTAACTCTTTCACCGGCTTTAAACTCCGAACTTAGGTCTGATTCAAAAACCAGGTTTTGTGATCTTTTCGAACTTATACCTGTGCTCTCCAACCAAATTACCGTCTCTGTATTATCTTCGGTCGGGGGGTCTACCTGAATGATCTTATCTTCGATCGTTATTGTATCGTTGACTTCAAGAGTAATAAAATTTCCGTCTGGCCCTATGTCATCCAGGAAATCGGCGAAGGTGACGATCTGGGTAATATCCACCCCTTGTGCAAGCGCCAGGTTCGGAACCAGCATTATTCCCGTTAGTATGACTATCACTGATATTGCAATGGTTTTACTGACCACAAGTCTCCCCTTCGGCTGAAATATACTATAGCTTTATAAATCTTTTTAATATTACGGTTATTAGGTGGTAGGTTCCCAAACGGGATTCGGGATTCGGTAACTTTAAGGTTTGTAGTTTGTGGAATTTGGTTTGTAGTCCCCCTACCCCAAATTAATTGAACCTACAAACCCCAAACTGTAAACCACAAACTTAAGTTGAAGAAAGTTCGCATCCCGAGTCACGTATCCCGATTTAGGGGCAGATACCTTTTACCTTTGATACCAAAAAGTGGTGATTTAATGACGATCGAGTCATATGAGCAGCGGATCCTTGATAAGGCACAAGATATGGGAGCGGAATATAGCGATGTACGCACAGTCACGAGTTCGGGCACGAGTTTAGAGGTCAAAGACGGCGAGCTTAAGAAAGCGATTGTGGGTAGTGAAGAAGGTGCGAGCATCAGGGTGCTTTATAATGGTGCGTGGGCGTTCTCGGCGACGAACGAGCTCACCTCGAAACGATTGGTCGCCGCGCTTGAAACTGCGATCAAGCTTGCTAAATTGTCCAGCCGAAAAATATTGGAGAAGGTCCAATTGGCAGAGGTTGAGATCGCGCAGGCACGCGAGATATGGGCGCCCGAGATTGATCCGGCTGATATTTCGATCGAAGAAAAATATGAGCTCATACGCGATATGGACAAAGCCATTCATGAATATGAAGGTATACTCACTGTAACAACGGGCTATTCAGATGATACGAGTTTATCGCATTTTGTCAGTACCGAAGGTGCCGATAACTTGAAGGGTCTCACCCGTACCGTTGCCCAAGCGAATTTGGTGGCCAGGAAAGATGCGGACATTATCGGGTTAAGGACGCGTATCGGCGGTACTCAGGGTTACGAGATATTCAAGCACGAAGATCCGATGGCGAAAGGCAAGCGTGCGGCTGAGAGTGCGTTAAGAATACTCAGTGCCGATCATCCCCCGAGCGGGAGGTTGACGGTGGTTGCCGATCCGGACCTTACGGGCGTGTTCGCGCACGAGGCGCTCGGTCACGCTGCGGAGGCGGACCATATCGTTACCGGTGAATCAATTTTAATAGGTAAACTAGGCGAGAAGATCGCTGCTGAAAATGTAACCATTGTTGATGACCCCACCATTCACGGCGCGTTCGGCTCGTTTCCGTACGATGATGAGGGTGTAAAAGCGCAGCGGAAGGTATTGATCGAAAACGGGATATTAACAAATTACATTTATAACCGTGAGACCGCGCACAAACTCTCGGCTGTACCTAATGGTGGCGCGCGTGCCGAATCTTATGGGGCGCGGCCGCTGGTACGAATGAGCAACACTTTGATCGAGCCGGGTACCTACAAGTTCGAAGAGATGCTGGAGGATATCAAATTCGGTATCTATGCAAAAGGCACACGCGGTGGTGAGGTCGACCCGACCAAAGGCTCGTTCCAGTTTAGTGCGCAGGAAGCGTTTTTGATCGAGCACGGCGAGCTCACCAAACCACTCAAGGATGTATCGTTATCGGGTCTAATACTCGCGACGATGCAGGAGATCGATGCGGTTGGCGATACCCGCGAGCTTGGCGACCCCGGTTTTTGCGGTAAAGGCCAGTTCGTGCCTGTGGGCGACGGCGGGCCGCATATCAGGATCCGCGAAGCAATTGTTGGAGGGGGGAATTGAAATGGAGCTCGAAATTGAGATTGGCACTGAAATAGAAGAAGCCAAAAAGTTAATTGACCTCGCATTGAAACTAGGTGCGGACGAAGCCGAGATATTTTTGATCAAATCAGGTGGCACCTCGTTCTCGATCGAGAAGAACGCGGTGGGGTTTGCAAGTTCGGGATTGGATTTCGGGATCGGAATTCGGGTGTTGAAGTCCCACAAACCCGGGTTCTCATATTGCAGCAAATTCGAATTGGCGGAGGCCGCGATCAAACAAGCGCTCTCCATCTCGAAATTGGGTAAGAGCACCAACCTAAGCTTCACACCACCCTCGGGGGGAAAGCTACCCACTATCGAAAATATGTATGATACCAAGATCCCAAAATTAACCCCCGAAGAAGGGCTTGAGAAGGTTACCGAGCTCATCGAATCTGCAAAGGAAGTGCATCCCGATATAAATGTTGCAGGCGGTGGGGTTGGTTATGGCGAGGATAGGTTCGCGATCATCAATTCGAACGGCCTGGAGGTTCAGGATAAAGGTACGGGGATATATGGCGGCGTATCCACAGTGCTCCAAACCGCAAGCGGCGCGGCTACTGGGTTCGAGGTTATGGAATCGCGCGTTTATGATTTTGATTACAATTTGATCGGTCGTAAAGGTGCAGAGCTGGCAGTGAATTCCCAGAACCCCAATAAACTTGATTCGGGCGAAATGGATGTGATCTTCACACCGTATGCCTTCCTAAATTTAATAGAATTCACGGTCATCCCGGCGCTTTACGGCGAGCCGGCCCAGAAAGGCGAGAGCGTATATTCAGGCAAGATCGGCGAGCAGATCGCCGAATCGTCCCTAACCTTTATAGAAAACGGTGCCTTGGCAAGCGGCCTGAACTCTGCAGTGGTCGATGACGAAGGTGTGCCCTCACGAAGGCTGGAGCTTGTTAAAGACGGGGTGCTTCAGAGTTATCTATATGATCTTACCACCGCCACGGAATTCGAGACCGAGAGCACAAGTAATGCCATAAGGGTCGAGCGTCTGGGCAGCTCCACGAGCTATAAAGTTCCGCCCAGCACCAAATCCCGCAATTTCATAATCGAATCCAAATCATATCAGGCATATAACGATCTTATCCAGGATGTCAAGAATGGCATATTGGTCTACGATGTCATGGGCGCACACACCGCCAACCCCGCCTCAGGCGATTTCTCGGTCAATTCGACAATACTTTTCAAGCTCGAGCACGGCGAGGTCGTCCATCCGTGTAAAGAGGCAATGATAAGCGGCAATATGCCAGAATATCTAAAACATATAACTGGCCTGGGTGATGATTTCAAAGATCTCAGTGGGGGAATGACTTCTATAAGTGTCAGGATCCCGAGCGTTAGGATCGAGAATGTTAAGGTTACGAGTTGAGTCTAGGGAGTCCGCATAGTTGTGTGTTGTTAGCAATTTTAAGGTGGTATCTGGCAAGTCACACTTCGGGAGCACCGGGAGCAACGGGAGTACGGGAGTAACGAGAAAGGGTACCATACTCATTAATTTCGATACTCCCGACGGTGGTATTTTTACTCAGACTCCCGGGTTCCCGCTACTCCCGATAAATGACATTCGACAGTAATGTCCCTATTACCTATTTCCTAAAACCTCTCACCTAAATAACCACAACTCACAACTTAATGTGCTCCCGTTATTCCAGATAGTAGTCACTAAATTGCCAGATTCGTGGAAAAAGTATTATTTTTTACTCAGGGGTGCTGCCGATAATAAGGATTGTAATAATATTGTGAATAATATGGGTAGTATGGGGGTGGGTAGCCCTGAAGTGGTTGGGGTGGTTGTTGTTGTGGGGGTGTGGGGGTGGCTGGCACCTGGCCCTGGCCTTCTTGCTTAGTAGCATTGGCAGATTTGCGGGCGGTGGCGGCTGGTGCCGAGGTGGGTTGAGTAGGGGCTGTTTGCGCGGCCGGGCTATAATAAGGATAGGGCGAATATTGAGCATATGCAGGCTTCGGGGGTTCTTTGGATTTTGAAGCTTCCATTTTTTTAAAATAATGTAAAGCGATCCCCACAAACATAATCACAATACCGATAATAGCTATCGCAACAAATCCAAATCCTAGACCGAGCCCTAATCCAACTTCAATCGGAGGCGTGATGTAGAGTGTACAATCACTAGATACAGTGACAATATATTCTCCCGAGCTCGGAATTTCAAATGTACAGTACCGCCTATAATCCTCACCATTTTTTTCGATCCTATCCGAACTGCCAGTTAATGTATCTTTACTGTAAATTATCTCGTCATTTGTATTAGTGATCGTTACACTATTTGGTGTACCCAACCACAAAAACCCCTCTTCATACCAGATATCATATTCACCTTTCTTGAGATTTACAATCTGGGACCACCTCGAAAGATTGTAATAATAATCTTCTCCACTACCGCTACTAAAATATAACGTTTTAACCGCTTCCTCCTTGGGGTTTTTGATAATAACGTTAAATGCGGTAATTCCGATCGCCATCCCTAAAATCACCATAATTATACCAATGACGATAATTTTTTTCGGTGTGATCTTCATGAATTTCCCTCTGGTATTAATACTGATAGGTCTAAAAGTATATAATCTCATTTAAGATTTGTGAATTTGGCAAGTGTAAGAGGTGACGAATCCCGTTTCCAGTAGGCCCCTTGCTCAACCAACAAAATTCCAAATTTTGAGAAGAAGTTAAATAATTAAATACCGATACGTGTTCACACGTAACGGGAGGTGAAATCCATGCCAGACAGTGTATATAAAATCATCGAGTTAGTGGGCTCTTCGGCTTCCAGCTGGGAAGAGGCGGTGAACAATGCGGTCGATAAAGCATCCGAAAGTCTGCGCGGCCTACGTATCTGTGAGGTTGTCAAGCTCGACACTAGGATCGAGGACGGTAAGATCGTCGCGTACCGGGCCCGCGTACAGTTGTCTTTCAAGTATGAAAAAGGTAGTGAGTAATAGCGACCGGTGTTTGGCTTCGCCAAACACAAAGTTTGGTAATTTCGATAATGGTCTCAAAAAACTTATTTATACAAAGACCAAATTCCCCACTAAATCTAATGTTGACCAATAATTCCAATCGTGGGGATAAATATGAAAAAAATAAATTTTGTAATTATACTATCAATATGTCTAATTTTAATTGTGCCGACTTCAAAGCTGGCCTCTTACCCCTAACCCTAAAGGCAATGTTATGCCAAAACTTCGAGCTTCTGAAATCATTTTTGAAGTTAGAAATTGGGATTATCAAGTATTACTGTCGTCTGCGCTGTTTACGTGCTAAAAAGATAATCATAATAATTACCAACACAATGATAATCGCGACCATAAATATTATCCCGAATACTATTACCGCCCCATTATCACTATCACTATCGTCCTTTTCATCCTCACCCCCATTGAGATTTTCGCCTTCTTTCACTTCGGGGTTCACGTATTCGGGGTGGCCGGGCAGCTCGCTAATGTAATCGAGATAAGTAGCATTTGAGGTTTGCATGATCGAATAGGCATCCAGCCCGTAATGCGAGATATCTTGCAGGTACTTAGAGATCGCGATCGTAATCACCATCATCTCGTCGCCTTTATCCTGGATAAAGCTCACATTTGCGGTAATATCAATAGTCGTCCCGTTCCCGGCATCCGAAAATGCATTCATCAGTGCAGTTTGGTTCTGGTAGGTGATGTTATAACCTGTCGAATTGTCTTCAGATGTTAAAATACGATATACATATTTAGTATCGTCTCGATTGAAGAATTTATTTTTGGCTTTCAAATCTGTTGTAATGATAATGTTACCATTTCCATCCTCTTCGGAATACAGCCATTTGATATCCAACGGTTCAAAGAACGGATCGCCAGCGGGTGTGCCATTCTCGGTTGCGTTGAACTTCAGCACATCACCTGCGGGGTCCTGGTGCTCGAAAATGAAAATAGATGTTTGGGCAATAGCACAGTTAGTCCAAAGGGCGATCATTCCAACTATTAATATAACAATTAAACTTCTAGTTTTATATTTCATTCAACCAACTCCTCTCAATTGGCAATTTATAGAATGTAGAATTAATATAGGTATTTATAATTTTTGGAGATATTGCCGGTCCTGAGTCCGTTTTTGGGTGATAGGTTATAGGAGTTAGGTGATAGGGACTTCGGTCCTGAGTCCTGAGTCCCCATTTAGGCAGTGGGTGATAGATACTTTGTCGATGGCCTTTACCGGGATTCGATCCACAGGATTCGGAATTCGACAACCTCCCACCCAACCTTTAACGCGAAAACACGAAAGAATTTTTTCCACACTCAAAATTTCGTGTTTTTCGCTTCCTTAGTGTTAAAATAAAGGGTGGGGGGTGATCAATTCCCCCTGTGGAAATATATTAACAAAGCCTCAGCGTTTCTCTCAAGCCTCTATCTCGCCTTCGATAACATTAAAAATCGGGTGCGGGTCAACTTTGGTTACCTGTTTGAGTTTGTTGAATTGAATAAATGACCGACCCTGAACTTTTTTCTTGAGTTGTTCAAATTCATATTCAAGCTGTTTGCGAGTAACCTGGATAATATTCGTGCGTTCAGTTCGGTGCATGATCTTATGCTCGCCAAACACCGCTCCACGGTCGCGGCCTTCTTCGTGTACATAAAACAAATACGCGCCGATCGCCGCCATAGGTTCATAATAATTATTGAATCGTTCAACCTGCGGGTGGTTTAGATATTTACGATCTTTACCGGCAAGCGTGTCCTGGGCGAGCAGCGCATCGCGCCATAACAATTCCAGACCTTTATCGTCAATGTATTTAGGAAGGAGTGACCATAATCTCATATGTTATCTTGAACTACATATGGAAATATAGATTTTTCTGTTAGGATTCGAGGCTGTTAATATTTAAATCCGAAATCCTAATCTCTAAACAAATTCTAAAAACCAATGTTCTAAACTCCAAACTAAAAATTGGTTTGGAGAATTGTAATTTATGATTTCAGTATTGTTTAGGATTTCGAGATTCCAATTTCGAATTTTTTTCCAAACCTCCATCCAATACAGCCCTTGAATGCACAATCTATGGACAATAAAGGGTCTTACCATATTCGCCTTAAGGTTAGATGACGGGGGCTTGCAACGGATACTACTAATTTATAAATATCAAAAGAATATTCAGTTATCAAAATTATTACTGGGGTGGTTATAACCTGCCGCAAAAAGCCTACATCACAAGTTTAGGGCGCTCGGTCTGGGCGCTGGTGAATACCTATTATGCCGTGCTGCGAGATAAACGCTATTATCCGGATATCGTGTATGTGTTCACAGTTGAAGCGTACCATCACGAGCTCCACCATACACTGGACGCGATCAAAATTCTTAATGACGAGTTCGGGCTCAAGCCCGAGGTAAAAAGTGAAATAGTCGACGATGAAGAGTTCTATAACGCCACGAAAACGATCTTTGATATTATCAAACACCTTAAGGACACGGGTTACACAGTCGCCATCGACATCACTCCCGGGCGCAAAGCGCTGGTGGTCGCGACCGTGATACCTGCCACGAAGATCGGGGTGGAGCATGTATTTTATTTAGCGATCAATAATACCGATGACGCTGCGAAACCGTATATGATGATACCGTTACAACTCCAGCATATCCGAGACTTCATCGAATATCATGATCAGGTGATGAAATGAGCGGCCGTGCAACTGAGGTAATAGTCAACCTCCAAGAAATACAAATTGTGCTCAATCTTTTGGGCGGTGAGCTCAAAGTCAATTATCCGGTCTATGGTTTCGGGCTGTTCAATACCAGCCCGCTTAGTGACGGTTACAAGCTACAGATCATCTGTAAGGACCGTGATTTCGATAAGGAGCTCGCACGTTTTAATGAAATGGCTTATGAGATGCCGTCATTTTCGGATTTCAGGCAATGTTTAATTAGTTCCGGGGTGCTGCATTACCAAAACCTGAACGGCTTCAAAAAGAAGCTCAAAGCTTATAAAAATCTCAGCAAAGATATCAAGTTCAGTCTCGACACGAACCTGCTATATTACAAATTCATCACAAATTACAATTTAATAAAGCCCTCCGAGCTCGTATTGGTGAAGACCGTTGGCGAGGAGATCGAAGACAAGCTCAATCGCAAATATCGCCACCACCAAATCCGCGAGTTAAAAAAATTGTCGCGCTACCAGAGCCGATTATTCGACGAGCTTTGGAACCGCAAGTTGAAGATCTCGCGCAAAGCTGCATATGTCGCGTCCCGAGAATATAAATTTATTATGGCAGGTGTCGCGGACGAATTGGCCGAGATCAAGAGGCCCTCGTCGAGTAAATGGGATAATGACCGGATGATAGTAGAGACTCTTGCCAAACTCGAGCGTGAAGGCCATGTGCTGCCAATTTTGCTCACCGCCGACGACGCGCTGGTCGATATCTGTAATACCAACGGCCTGGAATATTTCAAGTTCGATATTCCGTACATTGTGGATGTCGAGCACTGCAGTCCCAGATTATTTGTCGAGCTGCTGTTCAATCTCGCGGTGATATTCGGTTTCATCAAGATCAATTCGGTTATAATATTCGGTGAGTTCAAGGGTAAGAGCAGTAATCGGCCGGACGAGCTCAAGCTATTATTTCTAGATGATAAATTATACAACGATTTTAACAAGGAACTGAAAATATGCAGAAGACTAATGAAATTGGGGATCGAAAAATAACTGCCATAATTTTCGACATGGACAATACACTGTTCGACTTTGTTGAGGCGAAGCTTAGGGCATGTGACGCAGTTGTTAAGCTTGTGGGCCGCACCGATTTCATGGAGCTCGTGGATTATTTTTTAAAAAGCGGTAAAGGCATCGAGAACCACGGGAATATTGCAGATTACTTAAGGGATCGGGATCTCTATTCAGATGAGATCTTTCAAGAATCCTGTGAGCTTTACGAGCAAGTCAAGCTCGCGAACATCAAACCTTACGCCGGCATCCAAGAAACACTTTCACGTTTGAAGGCAATGGGCTTGAGGCTTGCGGTGGTGACCGATGCTTTTGAGGCTAATGCCAGGGCAAGATTGGCTAAGGTCGGGCTATCCAACTTTTTCGAAGTTTTTGTAAGTTGCGATATGACGGGTACTAAGAAACCGGCGCCGGACGCGCTTCTGATGGCACTTGAGAAACTGGGTGTTGGGGCCTCCGAGGCGGTGTTGGTCGGTGATAGTTTGAGGCGTGATATCGCGCCAGCGAAGAAGTTGGGGATGGTGACGGTTTATGCGGCGTACGGTGATCGTAATTTTTTGGAATGGAAGAATGTTGAGGCGGACTATGTAATAAATGACATTAAAGAATTGATCGGTATCATTGAAGGCTGATATAATAATTCCATATGTTAGGAGTCTACGGTAATTAGCTTCGCAAATTACCTCGCCCTAAAAAACCCTCTGGCTTTTTTACGGTAGGTGTCAGGATTTGGGTTTGGTTGTCTATTGTAAGGAGTCAGGGTACTTATTGTCTACATGTATATTGGATTCGAGGTTTCAGATTCCAGATTCGAGATAATTCAATGAAATCCCAAATTCCAATGACAAATTTATTTTAGTTTGTAGTTTGTGGTTTTTGGTTTGTGGGCCCCCCACCCCCCAATAAAACCCAAACTTCAAAACTCCAAATCCAAAACAAACCTAATTGACAATACTACCAAATTGTGCAAGTACCAAGAACCAAATACCAAGAACCAAATAAGCTCCAAGCACCAAGTACCAAAATATGGGTTTGGAATTTTGGACCTTGAATTTTGGGATTTGTTTGGAACTTGTATCTTGTATCTTGGAATTTTTATCTATACTAATTGTAACCGAACTGTTCCAATTAATTTTTATATAACCAAATGTGTATTGTTAATGAGGGAAAATGGCAGATAAGGCATTATTTGTGATAGTCGTCGCAGCGATCTTGGTGGTGAGTTTTGTATTAACCCTGATCATTGCCTTCATGGGCTCCTGGGAAGACGAACCCGTGCACGAGCTCGTACTGACCGAAGATACGACCTGGACTACGCAATCCAGCCCTTACTTATTTGACCAAGATGTGATAGTCGAGGAAGGTGTGACCTTAACAGTCGAACCCGATGTGGTCGTGAAGTTCGAAAAATATCGCAGGCCGGGCAGCTTCTGGGTGGAAACCGGGTTGAAGGTCAAAGGGACCCTGGTGGCAGGCGGCTCGAAGGTCGACCAGACAATCTTCACCTACGCCAGCGGCATCCTCAACGGTCGCTGGGCCGGGATAACGCTCGAGGCCACGAGCACGAATTCCCAGCTAATTTACTGTCGTATAGAATATGCCGATGTCGGGCTCGCGCTCCAAACCACGCGCGTCGAGCTCGTAGAAAACACATTCAAAGGCAACAGCCGCGGATTATCGCTTAACGTGAACGGGCTCACAGTCCAAAATAATATTTTCATTTCTAATACCTGTGGTATCAGTACCTATTACGGCGGCACCATCGCGAATAACCTTTTTAGAGACAATCACAACGGTATCGAATGTCAGAACTATGGCGAGGACGGGCCTGATATCCATAACAATATGATATTACGTAACCAGGCCTACGGCATACGCGCACGATCCACTGACTGCGGCAAGATCCACAATAATTCAATCCTCCAGAACGGCGGCTATGGCATTTATTTATCTCAAGAATCAAATGTTGACGTATATCAAAACAAGATAAATCAGAATGGCGCATACGGTATCTATATCGAAGGCTCGTCGCCAAATATCCATAATAATTCAATAATGGATAACGATGAATACGGCATCGCGATCGAGGAATATGTCCAGCGTGGGCCGGAAGACGTGCGCGACCCTGAGGATACGTATTATGTCAGTGATGTCACGATCACGAATAATAATATTTCGGGTAATTTGATCGGTATCTACATCTTTGACTCTTGGGCGGACATCCACAATAACAATATAATCAGCAACCGCGATTTTGCGTTAGTGAACCATTGCGATAAAAATATCGATGCGAGCAATAATTGGTGGGGGACTACGGTGGAAACAGAAATTGAAGCTATGATACAGGGTGTGATAGATTATGAACCGTGGCTATTAGAACCGGTTTAATAATCCAATACTACCAATATACAAATAATCCAATAAAATCCCAAATCCCAAAAAACAAACAACCATTGCTTTTGCGGTTTGGAGTATTGGGATTTTATATATGTTAAAAAAAAAATTATACTCCAGCCTTTTCAGAACGTTTGGCTTGAAAGGTGTTTTTATAAAGTAAATTTAAAAGTTCTTTTCCATGCGGTTTTGGAATTTTTCGCCCCTCCTTTTTAGCGGTTTCAAGCCACAATTCTATAGCGATTTTTACTTCTTCCAGTGCTCCTTCTTCGGTTTCTCCAAATGCAGAGCATCCAGGTAATTCTGGAACTACTGCAATATATCCTTCATCTTCCTCACTATAGAATATTTCAATTGCATATTTATACATCTTATTCGTCCTCCTCAAGAAGACCATATTTTTCTATGATTTTAATAAGTTGTTTTACTTGATAAGGTTTTGCCTTACCTTTAACATCTTGGAGATTTAGTAGTTCTTCTATACCATTACGTGAATAAATATGATGGCTTCCTTTCCCCATTCTAAATTTAAAACCAAATGCCTATGCGATCTTGCACAGTCTATTAAAGCGAACATTCTTGGGATGCTTTTTCAATTCTTCATACATTTTTTGTTTATTCATTATTAACTGCAACGACAATATTAAATTAAAGGCTTTTGGATTATTAGATTAAAAATCTATTGAGAATTCTTTCGAATTAGTTGTTTATAAGGCCTTTGCAACCAGATTGCAGATAGGTATTTAAATGGTTTGCAATGACGTTGCGAACGAAGTGAACATTTAAAACACCCTAAAGAGCTTCGATATTTCTGTTGAGTTCGGCTATCACCCCAATTTGGAATGTTAGCCGAACAATGCACCGGCTGGGGCAAAAAATTTATGCATATTAAAATATCCAATACTACCAATATTCAAATAATCCAATAAACTCCCAAATCCCAAAAAACAAACAACCATTGCCTTTGCGGTTTGGAGTATTGGGATTTTATTGGTAGTATTGGTAGTATTTGATTATTGGATTATTTACCATGCCATACTTTCTTGAAACTTTGTCAATTTCTCATCTACCATCGGCTTCCTAAAAACATAAATATGCTTATGCATAATCATCAAATAATTCCATGTCAGTGATATAGAAATAAAAGTTTGGAAAATATGATATAGTAGTAACAAGGTAATCTTAAAAATAAGATTTATGGTGCAGTTTATGACAAAAACAAAAATCTATCTCGATACATCAGTTTTTAGTGCTTATTATGACGATCGTACCAAAATGAGACAAGATCAAACCCGAGAATTTTGGCTGAAATTTAATGAATATGAAAAACATATATCAACAATTG
Organism: uncultured Thermoplasmata archaeon; assembly: GCA_965372445.1. Lineage (GTDB taxonomy): Archaea > Thermoplasmatota > Penumbrarchaeia > JAEHCK01 > CBDVCJ01 > CBDVCJ01. Next base: position 13,778 of record CBDVCJ010000060.1, read on the forward strand.
TCATAGATGAACTGAATGCTGTATTTGATGAAACATTAAGAAAAGATTTGATTTTACTAACAAAAGATTTTAAAACATTACAGATCGATGATAAAGCCGAGTCATTGTCAGAAAAATATTTAGATCGAGGTATTTTTCCTAAAAAATATAAAGAGGATGCTATGCATTTAGCGATTGCATCTGTTAATGGAATAGAAATTTTAGTAAGTTGGAATTTCGAACATCTTGTGAAACGTAAAACAAGAATAGAAGCCAATCAAGCGAACACTTTAAATGGATATAAATTAATTGATATTATAGCACCCCCTGAATTATAATGGAGAAAAAAATCAATGATGTATGATATAGAAACTGCATTTAGAAAGTCCGGCTTATCCGCAAACGAAATTGAAAAGATAAAACAAGAAGTCAGAACTGAATTTCCAAATGATGAAATGATGTATGAGCTTCATATAATAAGAATTTTAAAAGCAATTGAAAAAGGTTATTGGAAAATTAGTAGTACCTGAATAATAATTCTATTTTTATTTAAATCTAAAATCCCAATGGCAAATATATTTATGTTTGTAGTTTGTGGTTTTTAGTTTGTGGGCCCCCCACCCCAACTCAATCGAAACCGTAATCTGAATATCGAATAATCCAATACTACCAATATTCAAATAATCCAATAAAATCCCAAACCTAAAAATTGGAAATTGGAGATTGCAAATTGGAAACTGCAAATTTCCAATTCGAAGATAAAGTCGTGTTGGGATTTTATTGGTAGTATTGGTAGTATTTGATTATTGGATTATTTACCACGTCATACTATCTTTATACTTTGTCAATTTCTCATCAGCCATCGGCTTCCTAAACACGTAGATGTGCTCGTGCATAATAAGTAAAAAATTATTCTCAACCGATTTCCTGGTCCAGAACCCTGTCGTCTTACAGTTCCACTGGCGTTTAATTATACTCTCTTTCAGCACAAAACCAGCTTTTAAGAACTCATCCATAACTCTTGGCGTAATCGGTACAAAATGTTTATGTCTCCGGGTATCACCAATGAGGATTGTACAGAACTTACCCGGTTTTAAAACTCGATAACATTCATCGGCAACCTTACGCATCTCTTGACAGAACTCTGTAATATTTCTTACATTACTGAGATCTCCCTCAACTTGCTTTTCCCCATATTCGATGATGTTCGCGTAGGGTGGGTGGGTGGCAATTAAATCTATACTAGCTGATTTGATCTTATCAAGATTTCTCGTGTCTCCAATATATGTTTTTTGTTTGGTCTTCGGAGTCGTTTGTTCAACCCCTAATCTGTCCTTATATGGAGGAAGACCGGCGAAATTTTTATCACCACTTAATCTTGAATCTTTGCCGAAATTCAACCTATCCTTAGTAACCATGATCGCGTCGGGATTAACATCAGCTCCAATACCATTCCTGCCGGTTAACTTACATTCAATTAAAGTCGTGCCGCCGCCCACCATTTGGTCAAGAACCGTGTCGCCTTCATCAGAATATCTTAATATTAAATTGCGTGCAATCTGAGGCGCCCAGTTGCCGCGGTAGTCGGATTTGTGAGTCGCCCATTTACCGCGAAGACGGACGGACCAGACAGTGGTGGTGAACATTTCGAATTCTTCTTCTTTTGGCTGAAGATGTGATATTCGTTTTCGTTTAGAAACTACATGATCGCCAATGCTGACTTTTTTGTAATTGGAATCTGTAATTTCTTGCATTGAACGGTAATTTTTATTTGAAGACACCCTCTGAAGATATATATCTTTTTGAAATGAAGATAGCTATAACTTAGCTACGAGTTAGTTATAGTTCAATATAGAATAAAGCAAGTTTTAAATACATTGCAGTACATATTATATTGTTATATAAAAGACAACATTGTGATATAAATGACAATGAATGCCGTGTTAAAAAAAATACATATTGATGGCAAAGAATTTATAACCTCAGACGAAATTAAAACGTTTTGTAGTTCTTATAAATATGATTATTACAATACTATACGATATCTTACTTTTAAAGGTTATTTGTTAAGAATTTTTAAAGGTATATTTTACGTTAAAAGTTTTGATGAATTTAAATTAAACAAAATAAAGTATTCTCATCTGGAACTTGTTTCAAAAGGAATGGAACTAAAAGGGATAACAAAATGGTACTTTGGACTCTATACCGCTTTGAAATTAAATAATGTTACTCATGAATATTACACCCTGGATTATATAGTAAATGATAAACTTTTCAGG
>CBDVCJ010000061.1:0-15700 GCA_965372445.1 uncultured Thermoplasmata archaeon
TGGGATATACCATCGAGCCTGCCTTGAAGTATAACGGTATAATCATCGATCTCAATTTGGTGCTTGACATAGATCTCACGCTTGAAATTTACAGTGCCTTCACGATGGGCTTGATATTTTTCATGCACTAGGCGCCCGAGTTCCGCGCGGTTGAATCCCATTGTTCCGATCTCAGAATAGCCGCGGAAATTGTCATCGAGCATGACCAGGTCTCGGATGCCGATTGTTATGGTTTTGCCGTTGATCTCGATAGCCATAGGTTGACCTCAGGACGGGATAGAGTTCAATATAAAAGTTAATGAAGTCGGGAGGTGGATGAATGTATGAAGGCTGGAGGACACATGCGTCGAACTTCGTTCTCCGCATGAGCACCCCAAATCCCTTCGACATTTGTGGTGTGGAGGGTGGAGGATGGAGATTAGACGTTTTTCATTGTCGAAAGTCGAAGGTCTGAAAGTCGAAAGTCAAACGTTAGGTTGGTGGTTCTTGGTGAGGCGGTCGAAATAATTGTACTCGTTGTGATGTTTCTGGTAAATTACTTCTCGCTTTTAGGCCTTTAGGTGGATTCTTTTTAAAAATGAATATAAATAATAAAAATATTGCAATAATAACTATAATGATAATTACATATATTATTTTTTCAATATTTTGTGGTTCAGATTTGTCATCTTTATCTTTTGGATAATTATCTTCATCTAATGGGTCTGTGCCTTTTTCAAGTTCAATACTATCATTAAATCCATCCCAATCACTGTCTGGATTGAATGGATTTGTATGATGAATTTTTATTTCTTTTCCATCGGTTAACCCGTCATTATCACTATCTCGGTCTTTTGGATCTGTTTGATTTAAATATTCTTCTAAATTTGTCAGATTATCCATATCAAAATCAATTAGTTTATCTGAAGGGTCTGATATATTGAAACCATATTTTATCTCCCAGTTATCAGGCATTCCATCATTATCCATATCATTACTATCCAGATCTGGATTTGGAGTTAGATTGACTTCATTGCTAGGGTAAGATTCTCCGATTATATTTAACGCGGTTACATAATAATAATATCTTTTTCCATTGATAACAGAAAAATCAATATAATATGTTATGTTGCTATTAAGAGATTTAAAATAAATTTCAGCACCAGAGCTTAGGCCACGATATACAGAATATTTAATAACTTTAAATCCCCCGTTATTTTTTGGTGCTAACCATGATAAAATGCAGTATCCATCACCACCTGTTACCAGAAGATTTTGAGGTGGTGAAGGTCTAGAGACCGGCGTTGTATTTACTTCTTCTGATAGGGACCCCTCGCCAATTTTATTCACCGCACTTATTTTATAATAATATATCTGACCATTTTTCACACTTGTATCATTGTACGTCAGCTTATCATCAATTGTAGTGAGTAGCTTTTCCTTATTACTGCGTGTTCTACGATAAATTTTATATTCAATAATATTGAATCCACCATCATCTGAAGATGCGTTCCAGATTATTTTAACATAACCCTCACCAGATTCTACTTGAAGATTTTGTGGCGAAGATGGTGGATAAGATAGGTTCAATTTGAACACATATACATCCCCATACCATTGATCTCCTCCATTATATGTGGTATCATATGCATCTTTTGTAGTCGGAAAATCCTCAGATTTAGTATTACCTGTAACATATACATTTTTATTAGAGTCAAGGGCTATTTCTTCTGCTGAATCCTTTTGTTCTCCTCCAATAAAAGTTGAATATAGTAATGTTTTACCTGTTGAATTTAATTTTAAGACAAAACTATCGATATTAATATTAGAATAATTAAAGGCACCTGTTATAATTGGAAAATCATTTGAACTAGTACCACCCACAATATAAATATTCATGCACGAATCTAATGTTATACTTCCTCCTCCTTCGCTTTCACTTCCTCCGATAAAGGTTGAAAAAATTAAATCTGAACCTTGACTGTTTAATTTAAGCACAAAAGCGTCATAAAAGCCGTTATGGGTTTTATCGAACGCCTTTGCTGTGATTGGGAAGTTTGAGGAGTTTGTACCTCCAGTAATATAAGCATTTCCATTGTAATTTATTACTATATCAGACCCATAATCTGTATTATTTGCCCCAATAAAAGTAGAATAAATCAGCTCCGAGCCTGTAGAATTCAGTTTAAATATAAATATATCCTGATTACCATTATAGGATGTATCATATGCATTTATCGACGTTGGGAAGTCTGGTGACTTGGTCCAACCTGTAACATAAACATTATCATTATAATCTATTGTTATACCTTCACCAATCTCATAGCTACTTCCTCCTACAAAGGTGGAATAGAGTAGTTTCGAGCCTAAATAGTTCAATTTAAACACAAAAATATCAGCTTTACCACTTTTACCACTATAAGTTGTATTGAAAGCCCCTACTGTGGTTGGAAAATCTATGGATTTAGTATCACCTGTTACATAAGCATTTCCAGTTTCATCGATTGATATATCTTCGCCATGGTCATTCTCACTCCCGCCAATAAAAGTAGAATATTCAAGTGCTGAACCATTTGGATTTAATTTAAACACAAAAATATCACTATTACCACTATAAGTTGTATTGAAAGCCCCTACTGTGGTTGGAAAGTCCTTAGAACTAGTAAAACCAGTTACATATACATACCCTTCATTATCTATCTTTAAACTTCTACCATACTCACTACCACTTCCAGCAATAAATGTAGAATATATAAGTTTCGATCCAATTGAATTTAATTTAAAAATAAATAGATCATGCCAATTATAGGATGTATTGAATGTGCCATTGGTAATGGGAAATTTTTCTGACTCAGTTGTACCCGTAATATAAGCATTTCCCTGGTTATCTACCATTATATCACGACTTTTATCAGCGTCACTTCCACCTATGTAAGTTGAGTATAACAAAGGATCAATTATAACTTTCTTTTTCGGGTTAAATTTATTTAACCAAAAAGAGTAAGTATTTTCATTTAATATTATAAAATTACCTTCTATCGTACCCTTATCACAATCTCCATAAAATATTGACAGGTTACTATCCATTATCGGAATACCTATTGATGTATTAATTATCAAACAATTATTAATTATCCTTAAGGAATTATGTCCCTTAATTCTTATTTTTATTAAATTAGGATGCGCACCTGGATTTATAATAAAATCATACTTCAAACCTTCATCTGAAAAATAATATATCAAATCAATATTATTATAAAGATCCTCATAAATTATTTCTTGATAATTGGGGACATTCGTACACCACTTAGATGAATCATTCCCATAAAAGAAATTACTTCGGTGCGTTAATAATCCAATACATTTTGGTTCAACTTTATTACATCCCTCAAAATTTAGTCTTAAAACCACGCTTCTTGATGGTTTTGAATTTTCTAAATTTTTAGAATCAGGATAAAATGGATATTCAGACTCCTGACTCCACGACTTCCGAATCTTGGACTCCATGGACTCTTTTATCTCAAATACCACCTCATCATCTAAAAACCATACACCTTTGCCTTGGATGTAGTACTTCACTGAATCATTACCTATTTGGCCTCGGTTCTCGGTAAAATATCCATCAAATCTTTTAAAATTATTTGAAATTTCGGATTTTTGTGCCTCATTAAAAATGGTAGTATCAATATTTTTAACAGATTCTGCAATTGAATTATTCGAAGATATTGGTTTTGAAATATCAAAATTAATAGCTGAAATTATTAGAGCACCGACAATAAACGTAATTACAATTTTTTTCATTTTACCCCAATTCCCTTGGAATGATATCCGCCCCATACTCTATATTTTATTAATTTGTTAAGCATTTATTACATATTTAATTTTACTGCTTATTTCTCCATAAATTTTACTTTATTTTTAACTTTTACATTTCAACCTTTAACTTTCAGTGACCCCTTACAAATAATATTTAAAATAATAGGAGAGTATGGAATTAATATGACAAATGCTTCGGAGCAAATATATGAGGTTGATCTAATAAAGCCATTAAGTGACTATTTTCAAAGCCTAGGCTATTCAATAGAATTAGAGGTGCCAATTTATCGTAACCGTGCCGATATGGTGGCATATAACGATAATGAATTGATCGCGGCCGAGTTGAAGCTCAAGAACTGGAAGCGCGCGTTACGGCAGGCTGCCTATTATCAACTTGGTGCTGATGTTACATATATTGCGATGCCGTTCAGTGAAGCGTTCGAGGTTTATAAAAAGAAAAAAATGCTCAAACGAGAAAGGGTGGGTTTACTTGCTGTGATCATGGACAACCACGAAGTTCGGGAGTTGATCAAACCGGAGCCATCCGTCAAAAAGTTGGATTATATTGAAAAGCATATCAGGCAAATTATTGAGAATAAGACTATTGACGATGACTTTTTTGAGTTTGAAGAGCAGTAATATTATATATATTATTTTTATACATAAGCAAAATTCCAAGAACCAAGAGACAAGTTCCAAGAACCAAATTAAAAATTCCAAACAAATTAAGGATTTTGGTCATTGGTACTTGAGCCTTGGTATTTATTTGGAACTGCGGTCATGAACTTCGTTCATTACCTCGAACTAAAAATTCCTAAAGGAATTTTTACCCCTGCGGTAATTTGCTTCGTAAATTACCTCGCCCTAAAAAACCCTTCGGCTTTTTTACGGCTGCGGCAACTTACTTCGTCAAGTTGCCTCGCATTACGAATTCCTTCGGAATTAGTAAAGCTTGGTGCTTGTATCTTGGAGCTTTTCACCCAAATACCTCATACCACAAACCACATCCCAAAACTTACCACATATCACTGGAATAATGGTTCTTGGAATTTCATTATCTAGGGATTTAATTAATAATAGGTGCTACAATTGGCTACCCAAAAAGATCTTGAGAAAGCTTACAGGCTATTTGACGAATACAATCGCAAATATTTTGATAGTAAGTTGCCGAAATATAAGCTCGAGTTCAGTAACAGGTTCACGCGTAAAACGGCCTATATCGATTACGACGAGAAATTTATACGTCTATCAAGCCAACACTTAGAAAAGTTTGGCTGGGATAGTGTCTCCAAATATCTGAAACATGAGATGATCCATGCCGAGATGCACTGTCGTGGCATCGACCCCTCGAGACCGCATGCAACAATATTTTTTAAGGATTGGGCCAAGAGATTGGATACGCATGTATTTTATCCGGATTCCGAAAAGATTGGCTATAGATACATATATGAATGCCCACGTTGTAAAAAGCAGGTAAAACGCAGGATCAAGGGTGTTTGGTCGTGTCGGAAGTGTGGGGGGAATAGGTTCAATGCAAAATATAAGCTAAAGATTAAGAAAGTATTATGATTTTTTTTCATATTAGATTAGAGATTAGAGTTTGGAGATTGGAGGTCCCCCGCCCCCCAGTTTTAGCGCTTTTCGTTATTTTTGTCATTACTCTTTTTTAAAAAGTATGGGGTTTCATGAAAATTCTCAACCGATGCAATAAAACTAAATAACATACTAGATAGTTCTGAATAGCTATCCGATAATTCATTATAGGTTTTGTTATCTTTCAATGACTCGGTTTCTTTTAAATTCTTTAAGTGCTCAATTGTTTCTTCACATGATGCAAATGCATGATATAGAAAGTGAAGGTATTCATTTTTATATTTTCTTAATGCATAACCTTCAACAATGTTGCTAGAAACCGATTTAGACGATCTCCTAATTTGGCTACCCTCTTCATACATTTCATGTTTAGGCAATTTAAAACTCATTTTATGTATGTTAATTCCTAATGAATGGGCTTTATTATAAATCTTCAATTTATTATGACCTTGCTTATTTTTATACATAAATTTCCCTCCTTAATTTTTTTTAATAAAATTGGCTAACTCTAATCTCTAATCTCCAATCTCTAATCTTTTCCCTCTTTATCCAACAATTTTGCTGCTAGGATCAAAAAATTGATCTGTTTCCTAGTCAAATCCTGAACTCTATCCGCTAAACGATAGCCATATTCCAAACACAACACCGCCAATTCCTGTCCTTCAGGGCTCGCCACGAAATTTACGCTCGGCTTCATCACCTGGCCCTTCAGTCAAGCCGCTGAGCTCCAAAATGCTCTTGGCTAATAACCCCGGTATCCCAAACCGCATCTCAGCTATTTCCTGCTCGGACAACTTGGGCTCGACCAACCCTATTGAAGTTATCGCTCTCAACGCCTTTAAATTAGTCGAGATCTCCACAAGAGCAAGGTCGGGCAACCCATCTTTGTTCAACGGCACGTTACCAATAAGCTCGAACACCTCAGTAAGCTCGCCATCCGTCAACGGTCGAATGATAACATCTTTGCCGTAACGTTCCAAATGAACTGTTTTGCGCTGGGCTTTGCCCTTTAATATTTCCGATTTTGTAAGTAGATTAGAAACGTCAGGTAGCTCGCTCCCTTCTTGAATCAAGTTCTTACCATATATCGTGCGTTTTGGTCTCTTATCAGGTTCTTCTCGTATTTCACCAATTGCCATAATTTAATACCTCCATTTTTGTGAGTTTGTACTGTGGTTGGATTACAGATTCCAGCTATATAAGGCACATAGGCACATAGGCACAAAGTATAACGATTTGTAAAATTAACAAACTCTGTGCCTTAGTGTCTCTGTGCATGATGCCTTAGTACCTATATTTGCCCGAAACTGGAATCTCGAACCCATTATTCAATTATGCTCGAACTAATATCGTCCCGTAAATATAATCGATCGCTCTCACGGGCCTAACGGCCACATCCAGCCGCACGATCCCTTTGGAAATATCATCGTCAGTTGCATAAACATCGACCTTATGCGAAGGCTCCGAGCCGTCGGCACTGGGTACGATCGCGCCGTCCTTCTCCATTTGCAGGAAGAACTCGATACATTTTTCACGCAGTGCATTTCGGCCTGTAACACTGTTCAGCGTACCGATGAATTGGTCGCCGATCAGCTTTGTACCGCGCACGGCTCGATCCGCAACCCGAGTTAGACTTATTTGCTCGCCACTCGTGGATATGCCCTTCTCGATAATTATTCCCTTACCTTTCTTCGCTTCCAGCGCAAGAACATTTGATTTTAACAGCGCTTTTAAGTTCGAAGGCGAATACTTTCGGCTTAGACCCGTTGCCCCAGTTAGATTTTTAAAAGTCGGCGATTCATGAACCTGTAAGTTACCTACCAACCCCGCCACAGCGCCAGTATAGCCATGGGGCGCAACCAGAACAAACCTATCGCTATTCATTGTAAGGGTCTGTTTAGTTATATGAGCGACCTCGTCTTCGACCGTTGCAAAGTTTTCAGATGATGGCACGGTGCCGAAACCTATACGGTTCATACAATTTTCGCTCATCACCTTACAGTGGGCTTCTATGCTGGAGTGAACTTGTTTCACTAGTTCATAATCAGAATAATCTTCGAGGCTAACAATGACAATATCCACATCCTCTTCGGTCTCAAGCTTGGCAATCGCCACCTCGTAATCTTTTAAAGTGGCGGTTGCGCCGCCCTCTAAATGGGTTTCAAGATCCAATGGTAATTCCATCAGACCGGCATTGGTATTATCCACCGCACTATCCCCATTGGTAACAGTTCCCGATTTCTTATCGGCACTCTTTTTTGTTTTACCGCCTCTCGAGGTGGGTGATTGTGCGCTGGCAGTTACCAGTTCAGATTCATTATTCAGCACATTACAGAAGTACCGTTCTAGCGCGGCATCCAAATGCAGATTATCAAAGAATTCTACTGTGTCCTTATAATTCAGTGTCACCCTAAATAGCGTTTTGTTGCCGGTATCATCTCTTTTGCTCTCGAGCTTTAACTTGATCTTATTTCCCCAGATACCCGCGGCACGCGCAGTAACTTTAAAAACGGTTTCTCCTGACTTGCCCTTTAAATCGATCTTGGCGGGTTTGGGTGCACTTCCACCCACAGGCACCATCACGATTTCGTCGATACCATTTTGGAAGGCCTGCTTAGCCTCCGGCACGGTAAAATCTATGCTCTTTCCAAACAAGTTTTTTAGCTCTTGATAGGTGCTCGCACGGCCCATATTATTTTGCGAACCATCTACTGCAGCTTGGGTTAGCCCGACCAATCCCAGAATTCCGGACGGGTTGAGCTGCCCGGTTATTATCTCCTTTACTACTTGGATCTCTACACCTGGCAATATCAAACTCATTTACTCTCCCCCTATTTTTTTAGAACGATAAGGTACACTCTAGAAATTTGTTTCTTTCCCCATGTTCTAAATATTCCCCTTACGGGTAATTGGGTATAATGAGTTATAGAATAATTAAATTTTCGATACGAATAAGAAACCTTTAAATACTATCAAAAATATCGCTAAATTAGAATTTTTAAAAATTTTTTTACTTTAAAGGGAGTGTATTTTCACATGGCTGAAGAGTTAAAATTGGGAACTACGACTATCGGTCTAGTCTGCAAAGATTGCGTTGTAATCGCATCCGAGCAACGAGCTACAATGGGCTTTATGATCGCGCATAAAAAGACCCAGAAAGTCTTCAAGATCAGCGACCATTTGGCAATGACAACTGCGGGACTTGTTGGTGATGCTCAAACCTTAGTTCGGTGGCTTTCGGCGGAATCCGAGTTATTCAACCTCAAACGCGATAACGAAATGAGTGTTAAAGCTGCTGCAACGCTCATGGCAAATATTTTGTCTGGTAGAAGAATGTTCCCTTATTGGGTACAGTTATTAGTTGGCGGCTTCGATGCCAGTGGCGGACATGTATATTCATTAGATGCCGCAGGCGGCGCAATACCAGACGACTACATCTCAACTGGCTCTGGCTCTCCTTTTGTTTATGGAGTTTTAGAAGACCAATATAAAGAAGATATGAGTTCTAGTGACGGTATCGATCTCACGATTCGCGGACTTAATGCCGCAATGAAGCGCGATGCCGCATCTGGAGACGGAATGGATGTTGTAGTTATTAATAAGAGAGGCTATAAGAAGCTCACTGGTAAGGAAATAGAAGATCATAAAAAGAAGATGGGTTTAAATTAATTCTATTTGATAAAAATAAAAATGGGATCCACTTATCTTTCTTAATAAATTTGGAATATCGAATTATAATAATTATTCCTTGGAGGAGATATTTCACACTAAATATAATAGCCACATTTAAAATTATTTCGCAACCGCCGTCAAGCTCCTCTGGAGGGAATTAATCTCTATTATTTGATTGTCCCAAGCTACATTTAGATTTAAAGTTTAAAACATTAAAAGGTAACCATTATGGATACAGAATCGATCATCAATGAAGTCAAAAAATTGATAAAGACTATAGTCCCGAAGCGCATTAAAATCACCAATATCGAAATTGAAGGGCCTGAACTTGTAATTTATACCAAGAATATCGAGGAATTTGCAGAAAATAACGATCTTGTGAAAGATTTAGCCCAAGGTCTTAGGCGCAGGGTGGCTATCCGTCCAGACCCAGGTATGTTGATCGACATTGATCAGGCCGAAACCGAGATAAGACATATAATACCTGAGGAAGCAGATATCACAGACTGTTTTTTTGAGTCAGAAACCGGAGAAGTTACAATCGAAGCAAAAGCGCCAGGGCTGGCAATCGGTAAACATGGTGCGACCTTGAATGAGATCAAGAAGCGTATAGGGTGGGCGCCCAAGGTAATGCGCAGCCCGCCAATCCCGTCCAAGACCATCCGAGAGATCCGCGGTTATTTACGGACCGTGATGGACGAGCGTCGTGATTTCTTAAAGAAGATCGGCAGACGCATTTTTAGAGAGCCTGAAAACGATGATAATTATGTGAGAACCACATTTCTAGGCGGTTTCCGCGAAGTTGGGCGCAGTTGCATATTGCTTTTAACTAAAAATAGTAAAGTTATGATCGATTGCGGCATCAATGTCTCGTCGGAGGATGACGGGTCGCCTTATCTCAATGCACCTGAAGTATTACCGCTGGAAACGCTAGATTGTCTCGTGCTTACTCATGCTCATTTAGACCACTGCGGGTTAGCGCCGTTACTTTTTAAATATGGATATAAAGGCCCGATCTATTGTACAATGCCAACCCGTGATCTAATGTCACTGCTTCAAATAGATTATCTAAAAGTTGCAGTTGGCGAGGGTCGTAAAGCGCCCTACGAATCGGCCCATATCCGCGAGGGTGTGAAGCACTGTATTCCGTTAAGATACGGCGATACAACCGACATCACCCCAGATATTAGACTAACATTCCAAAATGCAGGACACATCCTGGGCTCTGCGATCGCACATTTTCATATTGGAGATGGTTTGCATAATGTCGCGATCACTGGCGATATAAAGTACGAAAAAACTTGGTTATTTAATCCCTCAGTGAACAAATTCCCAAGATTAGAGACTTTAATTATTGAGTCGACCTATGGCGGTCACCAAGATTATCAGCCCCCGCGAAGAGAAGCTGCGAATGGGTTGAAAGGCATCGTGAAACGCACCGCCAAGAAAAAAGGTAAGGTATTGATACCTGTGTTTGCGGTCGGGCGTTCTCAAGAGGTGATGATGGTCTTAGAGGCGCTGATGAGACAGGGCGAGATCCCAAAAACCAAAATTTATCTCGATGGTATGATAATGGAGGCAACCGCGATCCATACCGCCTATCCGGAATATCTCAACAACCAGCTCCGCACAATGATCTTCCAGCGCGGCGGCAACCCGTTTTTATCAGAAGTATTCGTGCATGTAGATAGCTCCGACCTTCGCGAGAAGATCTCGGATGACCCTGAACCCTGCATAATTTTAGCAACCTCGGGGATGTTGAATGGCGGCCCAATAATGGAATATCTCAAAGTTCTGGGACCTGACAATGCCAATACACTCGTATTTGTTGGTTACCAAGCCGAGGGCACCTTAGGGCGCAAGATCCAGAGGGGTATCGAAGAGATCCAGTTGAACGAGAAAGGCAAACCAATTAGAGTTAAAATGAAAATGGATGTCGAGACCTGCGACGGGTTCTCCGGTCATTCGGATAGAAAGCAATTGTTAAATTACGTTTATAACTTAGACCCCAAACCCGAAAGGATCATTATGGGCCATGGTGATAATGCCAAATGTATTGATTTTGCCAATACAGTTCGCAGAAAATATGGAATTGAGACTCGGTCGCCTTTGAACTTGGAGACCTTGAGATATAAGTAGAACTTGATTAATGATTACTTATTTTGTCAAAAGTCCTGGGTCCCCATTTAGGTCATAGGTGAAAGGTTGTAGGGACAAATGTATAGGGTGTCTTGTTATATCTCCGAAGCTTCGATCTTTGGATTCGTCCCGATTTTTAGTTACAATTTTTTTAGTAACAACTAAAAAAATATATAGCCTAATTCATATTTCCCGAACATAGAATATCTTTCAAGAGGGGGCTTTGAGATATGGTTGTTAGAGTAGGAATCAATGGTTTTGGTACGGTCGGTAAGCGCGTCGCAGATGCTGTGACCGCCCAAGATGACATGGAGGTTGTAGGTGTAACAAAGACCCGACCCACGATCGAGGCTGACCTGGCGATCGCAGCAGGCTTCCCGTTCTATGTGGCGATCGCAGACCGTAAAGCTGTATTTGAAGATGCGGGAATCGAGGTCCAAGGTACCTTGGAAGATCTACTACAGGAAGCGGATGTGGTGGTTGACGGCTCGCCTGGTAAGTTTGGTCAAGAGAACAAAGAGAAATATTTGAGCGCGGGAGTAAAAGGCATATTTCAAGGCGGCGAGAATCATGACCTAACCGGCGTATCGTTCAATTCACTCGCCAACTACAGCGAATCTTATGGCAAACAACTAACACGAGTAGTATCATGTAATACAACAGGTTTATGTCGAACCCTATATCCATTATACAAAGAATACGGCATTGAAAAGGTCTATGCAGTGATGATACGCCGTTCGGCAGACCCACGCGATACCAATAAAGGCCCGATAAATGCCATAGTGCCAGTGCTCAAGGTACCGTCCCATCACGGCCCGGATGTCCAAACTTGTATTCATGACCTAAATATCCAGACCATGGCTGTGAAAGTCCCAACGACGCTCATGCATTTACATTCGAACATTGTAGAACTCGCCCAAGAGGTGCCGTCCGAGGATGTTGTTAAGTTATGGGAGGCGACCCCACGCGTCAAGCTGATCTCGGGCGACAAAGGCATGCCGAGCACCGCCCAGATCATGGAATACGCGCGCGATCTCGGCCGTACGCGTGCCGACCTGAACGAGATCGCGGTCTGGCGCGAAGGCGTGCATACAGTTGGTAAAACCTTGTATTATTACCAAGCGATCCACCAGGAATCGGATGTGGTGCCCGAGAATATCGATGCGATCCGCGCGCTTATGGAGCTTGAAGAAGACAATATGAAGTCAATTGAAAAGACTAATGGGGCGCTTGGGATTCAATGATTTTGATATATGAATGCCTAGGTTAGGAGTCAGGGTTGAGGAGTCAGGATTAAGGATGGCATAGTTATGGAAAATAAATCCTAATACCCACCCTAACTCCTAACACATGACACTCAAACCCAAATCCCGACTCCTAACCCCTAATATATGAAGCCATATTGGGCAAACATTCTTTAATAATTTGATATATGTCGACAACCTATCAGGATATGATAAAATGAAAGTCCACCAAGTTGGCGGTATAAGTTTCGATTCTAATATATACCTACTGGAGACCGATAAGCCTGTGCTTTTTGATACTGGTACCGGTTGGAATCTTGAAAAAACATTAGCGAAAATCGAAAATGTCATGAAATTAGATAAAATCAAGGCTATAATTCTCACCCACGTCCATTACGACCACACCGGCGGTGCCGCTGCTATTTTGGAGAAACTCAACGCCGAGATCTATATCCACCAAGACGATTCCGAGCCGTTACTGGAGGGTGATGGCCATATCACAGGTGCCGAGATGTTCGGGCGCGAGCAGAAGAAAGTGGCGGTGAAATTATTGAACCTCGACGAGCCGTTGGATTGTGGTGACGTAGAATTTAAGATGTATCACACTCCCGGCCACAGCCCAGGCTGCGTGTCGTTCCACGACGAAGCAAGTAAAACCCTAATTTGTGGCGATGTCGTGTTCACCGACGGCGGCGTGGGCCGCTGGGACCTCCCGGGCGGCAATTTCGCCCAGCATTTCGACTCGATAAAGTTCCTCACCACGCTCGACGTCGACAATCTCTATACCGGTCACGGCCCGTTTTCCGAAGGCAAGGGTGATAAACACGTGCAGATGGCGCTTAAGGCTGTTGAGATGTATAAGAAATTTGAATTGTGAATTTTTTTTAAGGTGGATACCAAACCTCGCTAATGATCTTGGATACCTTGATTATTTTTTGTCCTATGGATACCGAGATAAACCACTGCTAACTGGATTCCCTGGATGTTCATAGTTATATAACCAGGGCATCCGGTATCCCTAAGGCATTAATTAATCAAGGTATCACAATGGCAGAATATTGACATGGAACCCCATAAGTTAAAAATAGCAAACGAGTACCACATTAGTCATAATAAGCTTAGCTCTTGAAGATATTCACCAACACCCGCCTTGATTATTGTTTCACGGTCCGCAGCTTTCTTAGTGCACTGGAACCGCATGTGGTCGAACAAGCTATATTTTTCTGCGTAATATTTATTACATTCCGGGCAGATGGCCAGCTCGGCAGCTTCGAGTTCAATAAAAAAATCACATTCCAAGGTCCAGCACGCCATCAACCACTCTTGAGCCTCACTTACTTTTTCTTGTAAGACCCCCTCGGTAATTTTCGAGCTAATAAAAGGGTCGCGTTTATAGAGCGGATTATAGAGAAATAGATAATTGTTACATTTCGGGCATTCCGGCAACCTTATAACACGCGGAAATTTCGATACACCCTCGTCGATCTGCATAGTGGTGATCTTGAGCTTGTGCTTTTTTGCGAAGGCTTCGAGGGATAAGGGTGGCATGTGTGGCAATTGAACGTTATTTTATATTAATGTTTCTGAATGTCTAAAGTTGAAGGTCCCTTTTCGGGATTCGTACCAGTTATGTTTCATTGTCATTTGCGGTAATTTACTCTGTAAATTACCTCTGCTTTGAAAAACCCTTTGACTTTTTCAAAGCACGGGACTCGGGATTCGGGAACACACCTGCACCCTGTTTTAACGCGAAAGCGCGAAAACACGAAAGAATTATTTCTTAATTAACTAAGTTTCGTGTTCTTCGCGTCCTTCGTGTTAAAATTGAAATGGGAGGCAACCGGCTCCCAAACTCCCGATGCTCCCGCGTTCCCGATAGTTATTGCTAAAAAATCATTCTTCTAGCTTTTCGTCATCGACATAAGTATTGGCTTCGATGCCTTTCACAAGCGTTGTCAGGGCTTCATTTACCGGGGTCGGCACGCCGTTTTCGTTACCGAACGTTACAATTACGCCGTTAATTGATTCGATCTCCGTGCGCTTACCCCGTTCTATATCTTGAAGCATACTAGATTTATTACCAGCGGTATTTTTCACAACATTTTTTGTTTTGGCCAGAATATCACAAGTGGGTAATTTAATATTGACTGCTTTTGCGACATCTAACACTTCCAAACATGTAGCTTCCAGCAGCTTTGTCAGTTCAGGGAGCTTCAGTAAAAACCCATTCTTCAACCCCGTGATCGCAGTTATCGGGTTGATGCTGGCATTGACCGCGACCTTCGCCCAGATCTCGCCTTCGATATTATCCGTCACCGAGGTTTCGATACCGACCTCAGTTAACATTTTCGCCAATTCGGTGATCTTGTCGGTGTTATTACCGTTGTATACCCCAATCTGGGTCTCGCCGCGACCTGCGTGATATACATGACCGGGCTCTTGATAGGTGACCCCATGACAGGTAACACCGCCCACGATCGTGCTCGTGCCCAGCGCCTCATTCAGGCGCTGTTCATTATCCAACCCGTTCTGGAGCGATAGTATCAATGTATCGTCGTCAACAATATTCTGCAGTCCGGAGATTATATTCGGGGTATCATAGGATTTTACAGTGACTATCACCAGCTCGGGATGGAAATCTTTCGGCAGCTCTGCGAGAGATCTTATTGTGCTGGGATGAACTGTTAATTCGTTGATACCTGAAATTTTCAAGCCGTTCTCCGGTATAACATCCACATGCGGCTCCCTGCCTAAAAGCGTGACCTCGCACTTCTGCGCGAGCAGTCCGCCCACGAGACTGCCCATTGCCCCCGCACCATATATCAAGGTTCGCATGCGGCGAGTGATATAAGGCTAATAGTATAAAAATTTGATTAATATGGTGGGGATTCGGGACTCGGGATTCGGTACTTAGGGGAAAAAGAATTTTCCCCTAAGAACCCCTTTTCTTTTTTTATCGGATGATGTTGTGCTTCGCACAACATATTGATTACCATTAAAATCGAACAATAAATCTATATTTCGAACACCAACCTATGGCATTCTGTTTAATGAAAAAAAATGTGACGGACTCGGCGGGATTCAACCCGCGGTGTTGGGATTCTGATTTAAAGCTGTTAGATATCGTAGGAATCCTAACACCAAGGGCTAAATAAGCTGAAATCATTCTATTGACATATTTGGCCCAAGGGTTCGAATCCCGACCTATGGCATTCTGTTTAATGAAAAAAAATGTGACGGACTCGGCGGGATTCAAC
>CBDVCJ010000062.1:0-15608 GCA_965372445.1 uncultured Thermoplasmata archaeon
ATATTAACTTTATTATATATACGGGCGAGGCGATTTAAATGGAACGTAAAAAGATAATTGTGTCAATTTTAGCAATATTTGTAATCTTAAGCAGTTTAACAATTGCGACCTTAACTATATTTCCAACTTTTATACCTGTAGCAAGTGCAGAAAGCAACGCTCCTCCCCCGAATGGCACAACAAATAAGACCTGGTATATAGACACGACAGACCAAGTATTTCGAGCCAACGAGATGATTTCGACCGTAGATATACAGATCAATTCCAGTGGTGCAATGGATTGGATCAATGTTTCGGCTGAAGTTAATGGAAGTGTAGCCGTTAATGATGGCGGATTTTTCAATGTGACAAATTCAACCATCTTACTCACTGGTGATCTGATAATTAAGGGATTGGTAAATTTCTATAATGTTACATTGATAATGAACTCGACCCACGATGGCGAATATATGCTGCAAGTCGACACCAACGCCACATTCAATGTCGATTATTCGAACATAACAGCCTACAATACCTGGACACCCATTAATTTAGATAATGCATTCCCTGGCCCTGAAACCTGGGGTTACCATTACAATTTTACTGTTTATGGTAATATGTCGATGTCTCATTGTGACGTTTCGTATGTGTGGGGTAGGGTGATTACTATAAATTGGAGAACACAACAGATTGAACCCGTTGGAGGCATTGTAATCGCACCTACAAATAATTCTGTGGTCACAATTACTAATTCGAATTTAACCAAGATGGAGACTTGTGGATTGAATTTGCAGGGCTGGACTCATGATATTACAATCTCCAATAACCATATATTTGATATTGCAAATAAATCAACCTGGTACGGATTTGGAATTTATGCTAAAAATGGTTGTAATGCCACTGTAAATTATAATGATATCGAATATTGTACCGCAAGTGGTATTTATCTAGATTTAGATGCAAATTGTACCATCCATGATAATAATATTACATATAGTGGTATTATGCCAGGGTGGACATATACAGGCGGCATTTTAAGCTGGGCCTCCTCATCAAAAGTATCACATAATAATATTTCAGATAACTTCGGCGAAGCGGGTTCAATACTCATGGGATTCTCAACAGATTGTGTATTTGAACATAACACATTAATGAATAATAATAATACAGGTATTAGAGTAGTATCGTCGAATTCCATTGTTGATAATAACTATATTAAAAATAATACTGGTGTCGGTATCGAAATATCCAGTTGGATGTACGCAGGCATTTTTACAGTGATTTGGGGCTCAGGCAGTGGATATGTTAGAAATAATACCATTGAAATTAATAACCATACAGGGATAACCATTGATAATAACTTCTGGGGATTGATCACGTATATGACGACCAAAGTAGACAACAATACAATAAATAATAATAATTTGACCGGCATCTACGCATTAAATTGCAACCCACCGATAACTAATAATTCAATCTTTAACAATCACCAAGATGGTATCTGGCTGAACCAGGCGTCAGATTCGTTCGTATATAACAATACGATCAACAATAATCACTTCTCAGGACTATATACCTCGACCTCATCACCGACAATCCTTAAAAATGATGTCAATTACAATAATTGGAGCGGCTTGGAAGCCGACAGCTCTTCGAGCCCGGATGTTTTAGAAAATTATTTCACCAATAACAATCGCTCTGGCATAGATCTCAGTTCCAATTCTGATGCCAATATAGAGCACAACGAAATTCAAGATAATAACTGGAGTGGAATCAGCTCGTTAGGTTCCAGCCCAACTATTAGAAATAATAATTTAACCTCGAATGATCAAAATGGAATTTATATTTATAGGAGTGGCCCGCGGACGATCTTAATAAGGGATAATCAGATGACCTACAATCTATGGAATGGTATCGAATCTAATTCGTCCTCACCTATTATTAGAACAAATAATATAACGAACAATACCAAGAATGGCATTCGCTTAAATAATTCGTCACCGTCAATATATGATAATAATGATATAAGGTACAATCAGGAGAATGGCGTTGCATGTTATGCGGGCTCGTCCCCAGCGATCACAAATGATATTAGATATAATACGTTAAATGGTATATATTGTAATGCATCATCACCGCGCGTTATCGATGCGTTGGTCGCAAATAATAGCGCCAATGGCGTGTTTGCAGATGCGGGCTCCAGCCCGAGCATTGAAAATAGCACGATCGCGGGCAATACCGTCCACCCGATCAGAGCCAGTGCCAATTCGCATCCGAGCGCATTGAACAGTACTTTTGATGATACGAGCGTGTTTTTCGAAGATACGGTGTCGACCCTTACAGTTGAATGGTTCCTTCACATCAAAACTATTGATCCAAATAATGCATTAATTGGCACGGTTGATATTTGGGTCGATAGTACAACCCAAGCCCCCTCAAGTGTTTGGGTAGGTAATACGAAATTTGATGGCTTAAGGAAATGGATACATATCAAAGAATATGTAAAAACCGATAACAACGGCGATAATGACGGCGAGGATCTTGGTGAAATAACGACCTGGACACCACATAATATCACAGCCGACAAATTCGGGTATCGTTTGACATATGTCGACCCGGAGCCGACACTCGATCACACTCAGTGGGTCACGATAAAATTAGCGAAAAACATCGCGCCAGGACCGGCGATGAATATTAGGCCAGATGTGACACATAGCTTGAATCCAGTCCTCACTTGGGATGCAAGCATAGACCCGGAGCTACAGCCCGTGACCTATTGGGTTAATATCGGAACCTGGCCCAATGGAACAAATGTGATATTTAATCAATCCACAATATACACCAATTATACGCTTTCTTTCGTACCTGAGGACTATGGGACTGAAGGTAACTCAACCTATTATGTAATGTTATATGCAGATGACCAGGATGGCGGATTTTCGAAGGTCAATGATATATTTTATCTTGTAAATCACGCACCGACCCAGCCCGGCATTAATATTACACCTCGAAATCCAAATATTTTGATCAATAGCTTGACGTGTCATATAAATACATCAAGTATCGACTTAGATGGTGACGAGATCAACTATACCTATAGATGGTATAAGAATGGATTACTCCAGAACGATCTGCTGGAATCCAATACCAAAGCTCTTAGTGATACGATAACTACATTTACAGACGGTGTAACTTTCAAACATGATGATGTGTGGATGTGCCGTGTCACCTCCAATGATGGGTTTGTGGCCTCGACGCGAGATGAAGATTCTGTGGAATTCATAAATTTAAAACCGATAACGACCCCAATAAAAGAACTAAAAATGGATGAGGATAGCGTAGAAAATGATTGGATCAATTTATCTAATGTATTTGAAGACCCCGACCCACCAAGTGATGGCACACCCTTCAAATTCTGGGTTGAGGGCAATGTAAACATTACCGTAACGATAGATCAAAACGGTCTTGTAGATATTATACCCGACCCCAATTGGAACGGTCAGGAAACAATTACATTCTATGCAAATGATACTGGTACCAAAATCGTCCAAGTTTCGGCAGAAGCGTTAATAACTGTACTGCCTGTGAATGACGACCCGTCACTGGTCTCGGTTCGCAATCAACTTATCGACGAGAGTAAAACGATAACATTTATTGGAAATAAAGGCGCGTTACAAGACAAGACCTTTTTAACTCAGATCGTAGCGACTGATATCGATCTTGAACGCGGAGAAGATGATACACTTATATTTACGGTGAATTCGACTAGAGTTTTAGTGATAACGGACCTTTTGGATCCACTCAAGGTCAATCTATCATTCACACCGGACAACACAGACGTTTTGCAAAAAAAGTTCTTTATTAAAGTAGAGTTAAGAGATATTGATGATACAACGGTTGATGATTATGTAGATATTATGATCGAAATTAGGAATATCAATGACCCGCCTTCAATAGTATCATTCACACATATGGATTCAGACAAAACATATGATGTTATTGAATCTGGCCAATCTAAGTATATAGAGTTTTTAGAAGATGATAACAGCGCCAAAGAAGATCAATGGTACAACCTAACGATAAACGGTGTTGATCCGGATCCGGGTGATGTCATTGCTTACGATAGTGACGATTCTAGAATATTGATCAAACCCGATCTAGAGAACAAGTTGTCCGGTATAGTAACATTTAAACCCACCCAAGCAGAAGTGGGTACATTAGAATTTAATATTACAGCCGTAGATAGCGAGGGCGCCACGGATACGGTACTGGTAAGAATTCAGGTTGAAAATACGAATAGCGCACCGATCGCCAAGATCCTGAAACCGACGCGCCGCGAGTTTGATGTAGGTGAGACAATAGATTTTGAGGGCGATGTTTCGGATAAAGACCTGCCGCAGGACAGTCATACATTTACATGGACTTCAGAATGGGACGGACTATTAGGTGATCAACTCAGCTTGAGCGACATAGAACTATCAACTGGCATACATGAGATCACATTTACAGTAAAAGACGCAGCCGGTCGTGAGGATACCGCAACCATAACACTCACCGTGGGCGGTGCAGATACAGACCGTGACGGGTTACCGGATAGCTGGGAAGAGCAGTATTTCGATGGCTTAGAATACGATGCCGAGGAAGACCCTGATAACGATCGCTTAACAAATCTTGAGGAATATATATTGAACTCCGACCCACTTGACCCCGACAGTCCAGTATCACAGAGCAAGAAATCCGATTCGGATGATATTGATGAAGGATTAATGATCGGGATCGTTATTGCCATCATAATAATTATAGTAGTTTTGATAATGGTATTCTTATTAATGCGTAAGAAGAAAGCCACTTCAGAGGAAGCAGCGCCCGCCGGCGTCGGTATCCCCACCCCGCCAATCCCGCGAGATAAGGTTGGCTACCATGCCCGACCCGTTCCAACTCTTGATGAATTGTTCCCAGAGGGTGTAAGTGAAGAAGACTTACGGATCGGAACGCCCCAGGAAGACCAGAAGGAGAAAGAAAAGGAAAAGAAGCCCGAGGATATAGAGGATGAGAAGAAATCACTTACCGGTATCGGTCTTCCGCCCGAAGAGCTCAGAAAAGAGCTGCGCCGTAAAAAACCATCGCGTAAAAAAGGCGAAGAGGGAGTAATATCAGTCCCCGACGATGAGACGACTGAGAAGGTTGTTACGCGCCCTGAAGCTGATGACGAGCTGATTTTCGAGCGTTCTGAAGGCGCTGCAGAGTTCAGACCGGGAGAGGCTGCACCTCAAGAGCTCGATATAGGGGTGCCGGACTCGCCGTTTGCAGGTGCCGGGATCAAAGAGATCGAGGACACATCTGAATCTGAAGAGCCGATATTTATGGAGCGAGAACCAGAAGATTTACGGAAGGTTTACGGCGAGGACGAAGATGAGGATCTTGAAGACGAAGAAGAATGATTCTTGTGGGATATGTTTGTCTATACGTTAGTTCGTGGGATAATTTTGCTCATACATTGGTTCGTAGGACATGTTTGCTAATTATTTAGTTCGTTGGATACGTTTGTCTGATCATTGGTTTGTAGGATATGTTTGTCTATATTTTGGTTCGTGGGAACTGTTTTCTATGGAATGGTCCGTGGGATAATTTTGCTCATACATTGGTTTGTGGGACATGTTTGTCTCATCATTGGTTCGTGGGATTTGTTTGCCTCAATGTTAGTTTGTAGGAAAAATTTGTCTTATTATTGATGCGTGGGATTACATTGATAACCAGTTGGTTCGTTTTAATCGTTAATTAAAATTTTATGTCAAACGAACAAAACTATTGACGTTATTATCCAACGAACCATACCATAGGCGTTAATATCCTACAAACCAAAACAATGGTGCCATATCCCACGAACCATACCATTGGCGTTATTATCCTACAAACCAAAATAATGACGCTGTATCCCACGAACGGCTAGTGGGTATGCGGAGTTGCGGCCGAAGAGAGCAATTTGGGTGGAAGACCTGCAAGGGGGTCTGGAGCCGTACCCGCCTGTTGTGCGACCCGATAGGGCGATCAATCTGTAGGATTGGTGGAGTCGGTTGTGGCTTGTCAATATAGTACTTTTATATCTTATGAAACTTAATGTTAGGATTCTTTTTTAATAAAATCTTTACGATATCATTCAATTCTGAAATCTCAAGACCTTTTCGCCTCGAAAGTACTAGACATTTTAATTTACCATTTTTATTATAAAAAATATCTATAACGTTATCCATACCATATGGAAATGCTAAAATAAGCCTAGGTTTATAATAGATATCATCAACATCCACAAATGAGATTACTTCTTTATTCTGTTCATTTATTCTAAACATAAGATAACGATCATCTAAAATTATCTCCTTTTTGGATAAAGCACTTTTTATGGATAAATAAAGTAATAGTCCGGGTATTCCTAAAAAGATAATAATAACTAATATCAATCTACTATACTCAATATCATTTGGAGCTAAAAATAGAAATATCATTATAAATACAACAATTAGACCTCCACCGAGAATTATCCCCTCCATATTTGATCGATAATGTAATTCTTTATAAAAAAGCTTCTTCTTCAATCAATATCCCCTTACTTTTTCATGATGTATATATTCGTTGCATATTACTTTTTTTCCGTCATCAATTATTATCTATAGAAGATAATCCACAACCGATTTCGTACAACTACACCATAGGCATTAATATCCCACACACCAAACTTAAGGCGTTAATATCCTACAAACCAAAACAATGGTGCCATATCCCACGAACCATACCATTGGCGTTAATATCCTACAAACCAAAATAATGACGCTGTATCCCACGCACTTAACTTATGGCGTTAATATCCCACACACCAACATAATGGCGCCATATCCCACATACTGAACCATTGATGCCCGATCCATCATTATCAATCGTATATTACACCTTTAGTATCACAAGTAGGACATTTCATTACTAAGGGTCGCGTTGGGGATTTTATTGTCGTTTTTTTGCCACAGTTATGACAGGTGATCTTCTGTGGCGTTTCTTCGGGTGGGGCAATTGACTTTTGATAGGCTTGTTGTTGCGTGTAGTGACTTCCGTGCATTGCCGCCAATCGCCGTTTTAATAGCCGCGATTTCTTGGACTTGAGGCGATCCCTTCGCAATTTCTCACCCCTATTCATAATAATTAAAATAACTAAAATAAGAACCATAATAGAAGCCATCCCAAAGATAATGAGATCGTAGGATGAATCTTGACCAAGTATACCATCGGTATCATCCCCGGTTAAAATTTTACTTGATTGGCGTGTCGGATGGTCTTCAGGGTCCCAGGGGTTGGTGTCGTCATCACCTAATGCCGATTTATCTGTACCTAAGAATTCTTCAAGGTTAGTAAACCCATCGCCATCAGGGTCTTCACCTGCGTCGCGGGGATCTTTGAAGCCCAACTCATAAAATAATTCCCAATAGTCGTACATACCATCTTCGTCGGTATCGATTGTATTGTACGCAAGAACCTCAATGATGATCGATGTATTTCGAGTATACACGCCATCAGAGACCTCAAAAGTTATTAGATGAATGCCTTCGGACAGGATTTGGTTGTTGAGATCCTCGGTAGTTCCAAGAAGTTCTTCGTCAGAGTACCATGAATACCTAAGTACTTCACCAATATCCGGTATGAGAAGGTCGGGGTCGTCTACCTCACCATCGAAATCGATCTTCGTGCGGGTTAAAAATCGAGAACCATTTCGCGGGTTCTGGATTGTTGGTATCGGTGGATCGGGGGTGTTAACGATCTCAAAGGTTACAAGCTCAGTATCGAAGGCTTCATGTTGATCAGTCACCTTCACCAATATATCGTTATAGACGCCGACCATATCATTGTTCGGTTGAAATGACAATTCACCGGTTTCTTCATTAAAATTATAGATATCTTTGGTCAAACCTAATTTCTTGGCAATATCGGTATAAAAGATCAATTTGCCACCGTCGGCACTATCATACGCTGTAAAGGTAACATTGAACCATTCATCCTCAAATGCGGTCTGTTTCGGGGTGTGATTAAGTATTGGCGGATCGTTCTCGGGTTCGACTGTGATTTTTAAAACATCGCTAACTGTATCCTGGCCATCATTTGCAGTGAACGTAACGGCTTCGGTGCCGGTCCAATTTTCAAAAGGTGTTATATTTACTAATCCACTGGGATGGATCTCGATATTTACGTGATGGTTGCCCTCAGTACTGAATGTTAACGGGTCATGTTCGACCGGGTCATGGAAGACATGACTTAGATTTAATATGTCATCGTAGGAATCTTCGTCCATAATGAGCTCGGCCCCGAAATAGAGCGATGCAAACGAGCGATTAATTTCGGGTGGATCGTTAACTGATAGTATTACAACATTTAACTGCCACGGCTCCTCGACGTAAAAAATACGATCCTGAGCAAGTTCGAGATCGGCAGTGTCGGTCGCGTTAACGAGCACGATCTCGCCGCCGTCGCCATTGAGTTCTGCAAGGTTATATTTATTGGGGTTTGGTGTTATTTTTAGACTGCTATTTTCATTTTGGATCTTGATCTCAAAGTTTTCGGTATTAATATGTTTTTTAGTCCAGTTTTTGTCCTGAGCGTCCCAGACCGAAAAATACAGGGTATCATTATCAGAATCCTCAAAGACCGTCCCAAGCTCAAAATAACTTGATGGGCAATCTTCATACAGGATAATTTCGCCTGGTGCAGAGTCACGTACAAATGGCGGTACGTTATTCGTTATTATTGGCCCTAAATATTTCAGCCCGTTTTCACCTAATGCATCGTTCTCCTTATCGCTCGCAAAGATCCGGTAATAATGATAATTACTAATACCCAATGCGGTCCCATCAATGGTATATTCATATGTGCAGCCATCAACATAATTCTTATCGGATTTATCGCGCTTGGTCATTTTCGCAGCCGGAAAATCGTCGATCTTTATATAGATGTTACGCGGCGGGTCATTATTATCGTCATAATAGGTCGCATTATAATTATAGATCTGATAGGTATTACCGGACGGCGCTTTGACCCTCACACCCGTCAGCAACGGCGGTATTATTGTCACCACATGAAGACGCTTGATCTTGTATTCGATCCATCCGTCCATATGCCCCTCACCCAATTCATAACCCCCTTCAAGCCCGTTATCATCCCGCCCGACAGCCTGCACGTAGATCCCGATCCAGGTACGTTCGGCATCGGTGAACTCCCAATAATCCAATATACGATTTAGGCCGAATTTGTTTTGTTTATTTAATTTTAAGACATTACCCGAGTATTCACCCGAGCCAGGGTAATTTTCATGTAAGACCATCACATACACAACAGTATAAAAATCGATAGGTGGGTTTGTATTGGCAGTTGTAAATGGCGACCCGCCAATGATCTCCAATTGCAACGATAGATTTACCTGATAACCCTCGGAAGGCGGCGAGTCGATCACATACCAATCGAACATATCCTTGTTCATTGACACGCTCAGGTTGCTAATTGCGGGCGGTGCACTAATCTCATGGGCCTCGTCGAGCTGGTTGTTATAATCTTCGGGTTTGACCGATTTTACAGTCACAGTTATCTGATACGTTGTTGAAGGTGAGCCAGTAAAAGGTAGTTCAAGTTTGATGTAATATGTGCCAGTTACATATGCTAGTGCATATATATCCGGGTTAGTGCCCCAATTATAGTATTGTTCGGTTTTCATTACAATGAGATCGTCCTCTTTTGGGTCATGGTCGTCTTTAAATTCACCATATATCACAACCAGCATCGAGTAGTAGGACGACCAGGCACTTACAGAATCCACGGAAACTGTGATGTTATCGACATTGGTCGAGCCGGGGTCGGCATCCAGATCTATTTTGAACCAATCATAATCCGCGGTATTTGATAATGTACCTATTAGTGTCCAGCTCTCGCTTTTGGTGATCAATTCTGCATTACCTTTACTATCTCCAAAGTCACCACTAATTTCATCTAATACTCCTCTCGCCCGTGATGATGAATTGTCGTCATTTTCGGAATTAACTGCTCCAATTATTATCGAGAATGATGATAAAACCAGAATTAACACGAAAATATATACAATGGACCTTTGTATTGGTGATCTCATAACCTTTTTCGCTCCAACGGGTATATTTTTTTTGGGGTTTAATAAGTTTTGTGTTTATATATATCATTATATATATTATATATCTAAAAATCTGTGTTTTTTTACTTATCTTTCATAGACAATGCTTTTCTCGCCGCACATATCGCAGGTGACCGCCAGAGGTCGCACAACGGAGTTAACATCCAAACGTTTACCACATTCGAAACATAAAACTTCCTTTTCATTGAACTTGGGCTTGTATTTACCCCAACCCCTTCTTGATGCCTCGCGCTCGCGCTTGCGTGCCGCTGCGTCCTCTTGCGCTTCCACTTTCGCTTTTAGTGCGGCGGCGACCTCAGCCTCGCCGCTCGTGATATTACGGTAATAGAGCACCGCGGCAAGACCTATAATAAAAATTATTATTAGGATGATCACGATAATAAGTATCAACTGAGAATCAAGTAGCCCCTCATTTTCTTCCTTAAAGGTTTCGTTCTTGCTGGGGTCGAGAGGATCGTTGGGGTTGGTATCATGTTCGTATTCCCAAATATTGCTCCACCCGTCTTTATCCGGGTCTTCAGTTGCGTCACGGGGGTCTCTTGGAAGTAATAAATAACGCTCCTCCCACCAATCCGGAATTCCATCATTATCTGAGTCTAGATTAATGTCCTCTACGATTTTAATCGTAATTGTCGCTTTACGCGAAAATCTACCGTCTGTGACCTCAAGAGTTATTGTGTGGAGACCTTGGCTTAGTATGATATTTTTGATGATCTTGCCCTCACCAAACAACCCATCGATATTGGACCTCCACCTGAAAAATAGATGTGAGGTCGTGCCAGGGATCTTCAGGTCCGGGTCATCCGCATCACCCACAAAGGTGATCTTATAATTTGGCTCAAAAACATATTCCGTAGGTTTCTTGATCACTGGTATCGGCGGGTCTTCGATATTGAGAATTTCAATTTCCACTCTTTCACTTGTTGTCGCGCCATGAGAATCCGAAACACTTACAGTAACTAGATAAGGCCAAAATGCGATCGATCTATAATCTGGCAAAAACGATACCCTGCCCGTATTTTTATCGAAGCTGAACTTATTTTCGTCGAGGCCGGTAATTACACTTAGTAAGTCTGTTGCATATGTTAATTTATCACCCGGGTCAGGGTCATAGGCCGAGATCGTAAAATTACACCATTGATTTTCATATACACGCTTCAGCGGGGTATGATTGAGTATCGGCGGGTCGTTCTTGGTGTCGACCACGATGACCAGAACGTCACTCACCGACGCTTGACCGTCATTCGCCGAGAAGGTGACAGTTTCCGTGCCAGACCAATTCACCTTGGGCGAAATAGTCGCAGTGTCATTATCATCAATATTAATTTTGATCTCGTTATTGCCAGAGAATGTAAATTTTAACGGGTCATTTTCAACCGGGTCCCAAAAAATATCATTCATATTAAAGGTTTCATTTTCGCCATCTTCCGGTATATGTAGTTCACCCATGAAATATATTTTTGAAAAGGGCGTTTTTATCTGAGGTGGGTCATTTACCGAGATTATTGTAATTTCCAAATGGGTTTGTGCATCGACAACATGATTCAGATCAGTTGCATTCAATTCAACAATCATATTGCCGTGTTGATCGGGTTTGGGGATGATCTTCAAATTGTCGTTATCAAGGACATTAACGATCATATTTTCGTTCTCATAGGTATCGGACCAATTATTATCGGTATCCCTAATTTTAAAAACGAGGTCATCCTCGGGATCGATATCCTCGAAGATCTTGTTTAGGTTGAGATGTTTGGGCGGCCCGTCCTCATAGAGATATATTCGTTCAGGTGCAGTCGGTCTTGGATATGGCGGGATATTGTTCAGGATGACAGGGCCTTGAAATATTTCACCAGTAATTTCATAAGAGCGGTTGGCGTATGTCTCAGAGTCTTTTACATGCAATGTATACGTGTGGTCTTTGCCATTAATACCATATAAATAGATACCATCCGCTAGGAATTGGTATTCAGTCCCATCTCTAAGATTTATATCATCTGGGTCGCTTTGTTCAAGATCGAATGTGACCATATCGTCGATCGTCAATTTCATTATCGTCGGTAGATCGTTATTTCTATCCGTGTAGGTCAATTGATATTTGAAAACATCATAGGTCCTACCGTATTTATCGCCGGTTCTTAAAGAGGTCACACCTATATCAGAGATCATCGGCGGTATTACAGATTTGCCAACATGAGATTTGATTATATATTCCACCCAGCCATGCGTATGGGTATTTTCACTGTAATATTTTTTATCCACAGTTTCCGGGCTTATTATACCATAGGTTGTTACATATATACCAACGTGAATTGTCGTTGCATCGCTGATCTCAGAGAATTGAAGATTGGTGCTTAAATAAGGTGTACTATCCTGATAGGTAAGATCATTTTTACTGCCCCTTAGGATCGCCGCGTTTCTCAGTTCGGTATTGCCATCAACTACGCTTTCATATTGTATCAGAACAATAAGTTCAGTAAGATAATATATCCCAGCAACCTTTTCATTCGGGGAGCTATTTATAATAGAGATCTTGATCGAAAAGTTCGTGCCAATGCTCTCTTCGGTCACTGGTGTATTAATTACATACCAATCGAAGGTATCGGCATCCATATCGACAGTACGCGGTTCTGGCATCGCGAAGATCAAATTGTTGGCGTGGCTCGGGTCATTATTGGGTTGTAAAACCTTATTGTGGTCCTCGGTCTGGCTTGGATCATCCTGCCTGACCCGCACCCCGACCCTATAATCTATTTCATCGCCCCAGATCGAACCGCTTTCTATACAGATATAATACCAATCAAATGGCATTGTATAGGCATATCCAAAGGTCGACACATTCCAATTGACATTATCTTTAACCTCATATTTTTCTATGCTCATAAGAATTAATTCACGACCTGATTCTATTGTAGTATTTTGGTCGATATCATAGATCCCGTAAAGCTTAACATAAATATCACCTTGGCCCGTCCCCGAGGTTAATGAGTCTATGAAAAACGATGCATTATCAGCTATAGGATCGCCCACCTGAAAATCAGCGCCCAATCTAATTGTGTACCAATCAAATTCATCGGTCGGGCTGCTTACTGTGCCCGTTATATTTACATTATTAAGAGATGTTAAATGAGGATGCATGACCTCTTGCACACCAATGTCAAAGGGGTCATCATTGGGCTGCGCAGTTTCGGAGACGTCTGTTTGCCGTGAGCTGCCGCGTGGGATAGATATATCGACTGCATCATCACGATCTTCGTTCTCGGCCAATAGGTTAAAATTTATTGACACTATTGAAGCAGAGAATAATAAAATAAATATTATTAAAATTGTTGTGACTTTAATTGAAAATAGCTTATTGATTACATTCTTCATGCCAAACCCCGTAACAATTCTCAATTTATATTTTATATAAGTACCTATTTAAATTATGGGTATATATAATTTATTATAAATAGTTAAATATTAGTTTCTTAAGACATAAATTAATTTGACGATACTTTAAACTTTCGAATTATATATAAATTATTGATATTAGTTTGTGGTTTGTAGTGTTTAGGCCCAACTCCTTATCATTTACTGAAAACCCCAAACCGCAAACTGCAAACTTATTCAATATTTATTTAAATGGTTTTGCTTGAAAATCCGGCGCTTCACCGTTCAACACCTTTAGTACCTGCTCGGCAGTGATCATCCCGGCCTTTAACTGTGCCTCTTTGGTCGCTGCGCCCATGTGTGGGCTGAATGCTATATTCTCCAACCCCAATAACGGGCTGTCGACCGGCGGCTCGTGCTCGAACACATCAAGCGCCGCCCCTGCGATCTTGCCTTCCTTAAGCGCGGTGTATAACGCATTTTCATCTATTATACCGCCGCGTGCACAATTTATTATATAGGCTGTCGGCTTCATCTTGGCAAAGGCCTCGTCATTTACCATCCCACGGGTCTCATCAGTCAGTAATGCATGGATCGAAATGAAATCCGAGGTTTGCAGTACCGTATCATAATCCGTCAAATCTATATTCATACACCTTGCATGCTCATGCGGTAAATAAGGGTCATAAGATATCGTTGTCATCCCGAACGCCTGCGCGCGTTTCGCAACCTCGGCACCAATTCGACCGCATCCGATCAACCCCAGGGTTTTACCGTCGAGCTCCACACCTTTCAATTTCTTTTTCTCCCATTTGCCGGCTTTGATACTTACATCTGCGCGGTTTAAATTACGCGCTAATAACAGTATATGTGCCATCGCCAGTTCTGCGACCGATTGGGTGCTGCCGGTTGGTGCATAAACAACGGGCAGTCCTTTTTCAATTGCATATTCCAAATCGATATTATCCACACCGATCCCGGCTCGGCCAACGACCTTTAAATTCACGCCAGCATCAATAACTTCGGCAGTTACTTTGGTGCGACTGCGTACTATCAATGCATCATAATCTTGGATCTGCGCTAATAATTCTTCCGGACTTAGCTCTGAAAATGTTACGTCATGTGATTCCTCAAGCTTATCTATCGCCTCTTGGGCGATCGCATCGGTAATTAAAACCTTCATTTTATCACCATCAATATTTCACTTTCACTTAAGGGGAATTACACATATATTATAAAATAATTGCTTTCAATGATAAAATCGTAATATAATTTCAAAATTCCAAGAACCAAGAGACAAATTCCAAGGAAATACCAAAAACCAAAATCCAATCCAGGTTTGGAATTTTGGAATTGGTACTTGGAACTTGTTTGGCTCTTGGAGGTTTGGTACTTGGAGTTTTGCATTGCCCCCATACCTCATCCCACACACCACATACCAATAGAAAAAAACTCGCCATAATTTGCCACATGAAATATTTAAAACCCCATTTCACCCATCTTGATGGAATATCTTTTATGCTCGAGAAATTTATAGACCGCGGAATGTTCACTACCGTTCAATATCATATCAACCGCAGTTTTGGCGACCTGTAGCTCTATGATATCACCTATTATTGCTATTGTATTACCATATATTGAAAGCTCGGCATTGGTCAATTCTTCTATTATCCGCCGGGTCTTGCCTTTTGTACCAATTAACCGTGCGCGCATCCGCCGCACATGTTTCAGGTTCTTACCGACATAATCACGAATATCCAATAGATCGAAATAGAACTCATCATCGAACAATCGGAACGCCCGTTCAGGTGAAAAGCCACGACCAATAGCTTTTATAACATCAATGACCTTAAGCGTAAGCGCGGGGTCCTTGATCTTTTCGGTATTAATATTTACATCTCCGGATTCGGATTCGACCTCGATCTCGACACCCGCCCAATCCTCGATCTCTTTCTTGATCTCGCCGGATTTGCCGATGAGTACGCCTACTCGTTCTTTTGGTATCTTTAAGAACTGTTTCAAGTCGTCATTCCTCCATTGTGTTAGGTGATAAAGGGTAGGTTATAGG
>CBDVCJ010000063.1:0-15593 GCA_965372445.1 uncultured Thermoplasmata archaeon
ATAAGTACTTCTTTAACTCGAAATCTCGTAAGAATTAATTTGTGTTCTAGTAAATATCCCATATGTATAATGATAACTGTTTATTATATATATCAAATTTACTGAAAAATACTACTAGGCACAAGAGACAAAGTGATATTTATTTGATCATTGAAATTGATAGGCGGAGGACTTTGTTCTTTTATGTATTAAAATGCTACACCTTCGAACTTTACGCCCACTTTGCGACAATAACTTTCGAGATCTTGGAAAATATTGCGATAATAATCCTTCTCAATAAATAACCGTCTATAAAAAGTATCTTGGAGCGCGGGCTCGCCTGCCAGTGCAGCCTTAACATCGCTCCAAATGCCGGGCTTGAGGTTCAGTGTATCAACCATGATCGTACCAACACCCGTAGCAGCGATCGCATCGATCATATCTGGCACCTCTTGAAGTTCAAGATTTGGGTAGAGTGGTCCGAGAAATGCATAGGTGTTCAGCCCTTCATTACCAAGTTTATCCAAAGCTGCCAATCTCGAGCTTGGCGGCGGTGCATTTGGCTCTAATATCTTGCTCAAGACTTCATCTAATGTAGTGATTGTCAATGTAACTTCGTTATATTCAAATTGGGTCAATAGATCCAGATCGCGCAGAACCAACGGCGATTTAGTTATCAAACTTACCGGAAATTTATGCTTTAATAATAATTCTAGAGAATATCGGGTAATATTCATATTCTTTTCAATAGGTTGATATGGATCCGTAACCGACGAGAGGCCGACCAGCCCCGGCGGCTTCTTTTTGAGCTCTTGGGCAAGAACTATAGGCAGATTGCGTTTGACTTTTACATATTCACCCCACTCTTGCCGTTTAACTCTTAATATATTGGGTGCGTAACAATACCTGCAGCCGTGCTCGCAGCCCGTGTACGGGTTCAAGGCGTAGACCCACCCGTAAATGCCGGAAGGTGACAAAGCAGATTTACAGGATATTTCTGTGATTTTCATTTGGTGCCTCTTAAAAAATAGATTTTGTGGTCGACGAAATTTAATGAATATAAGTATATTAAAATATTTGAAATACTTTAAATAACTTTGGATTATTAAAAGGGAATAGGACAATATATTTTATATCAATAACCCTAAAATAAGATCCAGAACGTGATCATGTAGTAATTATATCTTCAGATAAAGCCCTTCTAATAATTATTGGATATTCCAATACCATCAAAACAACAGATAAAAAAATATATAATAAACCAGTTTGGAAATTTGCATTTGCACTATTATAGGTATCAGTTTTTACATTATCAATAAATAAATCTTGTGCACCGATATTAATTAATACCATACCGATAAAAAATGTTATTATTGCTACAGTTGAGATTAATCCTACAGTTGCGATAGCGACATTTAATCTACCGAATTCGGGATGATTGGCAGGATGTATTTTTGATTTTTCAAATATTTTTTCCATTTTTTCCCATGGAGCCTCTTTGGAGATTTTTTCCATTTTTTGTTTATAAACTTTAAATCCTACAATTGCAACTACTATTCCAATAATAATTTCAATAATATAAATACCAAATGCATTAAAATTATTACTAATGTTCAAGAAAATAATTCCAATTGCAATGAGCCCGAAACATCCGCAAAAAATAACTTCAACATAGGTCGTAAGTATAAGCACTAATCGTTTCTTATAAAGGTCCAGGTAATAGTTCGCATATGCTTGTGCAAATTGCTTTGGGCTCCAATTGGCGGCAACAGCAACAACAATTATTATAATAGGTACTGCACCAGTTAAGATTGACATAATAGGAAAAAAATCCATTAGGTCACCTCAATTTTTTGCCACCATTCTTTTTTCTTATATAGATAAACACCAAGAGGATAAGAAAGAAAGAAAAATAATCCGGCAATAACTAGATCTAGAATCCCCCTCACGAGATTAATATTATATTCTTCGCCATTTTCCTCGAGATCGTCTTCAACATTAATTTCATGTATGTATGAACCAAGTGATATAACACCAGCAAAATATGCTATAACGCCACAAATACATAAACAAATTGCAATTAGAAGAGAAATATCCATTATGGATTTCTTGACAACCCCATCTCTCAAAATTGGTGTTTGCTGAATT
This sequence comes from uncultured Thermoplasmata archaeon, assembly GCA_965372445.1. Classification (GTDB taxonomy): domain Archaea; phylum Thermoplasmatota; class Penumbrarchaeia; order JAEHCK01; family CBDVCJ01; genus CBDVCJ01. The sequence continues at coordinate 2,128 of CBDVCJ010000063.1, forward strand.
GGAGCTTGAGGCGGTTCTATTTGTGTTGATTTTTCCCCCATAAATATTAATATCTCTTTCCATAGTTATTAAATTTTCGTTAATCCTAAAAACTCAGTTATTTAAAAATTAATAACGTATTAAAATTGATATTAAGGTACGAAGAAGTCATCAAGTTTGGTCTGAAACATATGCTCCTGCAGGATAGCGCTGTGTTTTATCCACTGCGGTATCGGGATATCCATTTTCGACGATATATATTCAAGCGCAAACTCTATATTATCAAACTTCATAGGTTCATTGATCAAAGCTTTACGCACATTTTCTCGAACGTTCCAAACCCCCACCGGTAAAATATAACCCGGATGCGATTCGCGTAAGATCACAACACCCGCCTGCCGTCGCTCTTGGGAAAGTTTCTCGTTCACTGCCAGCCGCGCAGCATAATAACAGCCGCCGATCTCGGCATAGGTCGTGCGGCCTTGGTTATGTTCATGCGAGCCGATGATCGAGATCCGCGTGCTTGATGGGTTCCAGGCCGTTTCAGGGTACCAGGCCTCGATAAGTTCGTAGCACCATTCCGACGGCATCATCAGCACGATCCAACGGTTATCCAGATGATAGTTCTCGTAAACCCGATACTCGTTGATCCAGTTATGGTTGCGTGTAAAGTTCATCAGATGTTCGCCCAGCATCGAATCTACAGCTGTTATGCTCCACCGTGTCGGTACGAACCTGCGGTTATCGCCGAGCCCGAACGCGCCTACTGAAAATGCTTTCTGTAACGACGATACCAACACCTCGTTCCTGTGCAGCCCTATAACCGCCTCACGTGCTTTAAGGTCGGTATCAAAATAGGCTTTCTCGATGCGGTGGTCTAGTTTTATATTATCAACTGATATTCGTTCGAGCGGTGCCGAAGGGCCGTGGGGCTGTTCGGAATCTGATAACGAGATATGACCCGAAGGGGATTTGGTGAATTTAACCTCAAGCTCGGGCGAGGTTTTGGCCAGTGCGATTTCGCGCGTGTACTCAACAACCTTACTCGAATTCTGTACATCCTGGACCTTAACCTGATATTTACCGCGCACCAAACTCGTCCGAAAATCGATCAATTTATCGATATCGATCTCCCACCATAGCTCCGGAGTGTCCATATACGCAGTATCGCCGTGAATTGGAGGTACCATAGGCCCAATATTGATCTTCGGGTACCCGATCCTGCCGATGAACACGCTTGGTGGCGACGCACCTTCGAGCTTTGTGGATGAGGTTAATAGTTCTGTTCGGGATTGGCTGTAAAATTTCGCCAGTATCGGACATCTGGGTTTGCCGCAGAGATATTTCGTACCACGGCATAGAATACATTGGGTACTGTCGAATCTACCTCGAGTCGTGCGGTCAAAGATCGCAGCCTCATCGCTCTTCAGATCCGATCTGTCTTTGATATAATAACGACGCTTGTTCTTTTTACCTAAAAGTTTGACTTTCATATACCTGATCGATATAACTTTATGGATATTTAATATTTAAAATAGAATTCAAGGGTGTGGTGAATGTAATCAATTTGATATTAGTTATGATCTGTTTCATTTTTATGCCCGACAATTTTTGGGACCCGGGGCGTTTGTTCAGTCTGAGAAGGTTGAATTACAGGGATGGGCGCAGGAACCTCTACGGTGGTTGTTGGTGTAACAGATCGTTCCTGTTCATTTTGAACTTGTACCTGAAAATCACGATCGTTATAATTAGGTTGATCATGATCATATGTAGGTATATTTTGTGGCGGTTCAATGGATTGGGTGGGTCCGGGAATTACCTGTAGTTGTGACACATCATTAACCTGGTCCCCATAGTTATTTTGAAAATATTCATCCGGTTCTTCCTTTTTTCTTCTTTTTTTCATTATAAAAAATAATATGACCACGATAATAACAATGATAATCAGTATTATTATCCATAGGATATCTTCAAAAAAAGTATCTTTCTTCCATCTTGAGGAATCTGTTGGATATTCATCTTCGCTATCTTTATGACCATCTCGGTCAGTGTCTTCATGGTTAGGGTCGGTTTTGTAGATATTTACTTCCTCGCCATCAAATAACCCGTCGTTATCCGAGTCCGGCTCCAAGGGATGGGTTTTATATTTAAATTCCTCGAGATTTGATAATTCATCATTATCCGGATCATAATATGAATCATTTATTTTGGTATCAAATCCGTATCTTTCCTCCCAGTGATCAGGCATGCCATCGTCATCAGAATCAATTTCATCTATGTTAATAAATTTTGTATTAAAAACCCATGTTTTAGGCTCTTTTAACTTGTTGCCATACAAATCCGTAGCATAATTACTGATTGTAACCTTATACTGTGTGTTATACGAAAAACCAGATTGCGGCTCAAAAGTTATATCATCATATGTTTTAAAAAATTTACCATTGACCTCCGGATCTATTGAAAATGCGGCCTTTAATGTAGATAGATCCATCTCTTCATCGAAGAGCAATGTAATTATTTCTGTAATATTGACTTCTTTTGAATTATTCTTCGGGAGTACCGATATTATACATGGTGGTTGGTTATCTATATGAAATGGGTTTGAAACCTTATCGGTACCAATATCAATATCACAAGGAGTTATCTTAATTTCATAATCAGTTGAATCTTGATCCATCTCGTCCATTTTTGACTGCCATGTGAATACTTTATCGATTCCCGACTTTATATCTGTAGTGGTTTCTAAAATCGAGGCCGGTGTCCAGGTGTTGCTGACTGAACCACCTTTATATTCAAATATTAAATCACAACGATCTTCCTCCGGATCTATTAAATCAAATTGCAGTTTAATATTGCCGGAATTTCCAGCAATTGAAATATCAGATATCGATGGAGGATCATTATTATCAATGGAAAAAGTCATGGAGGTGTCTGAAATTCCATAATCATTGTCTCTTGGCGTAATTCTTATTTTATAATCATCACTTTCCTGGTCTTTTTCGTCCTTGCCAGAATTCCAAGTTAATTTCTTATCTAAGCCTGGCTTAATATCAAAAGCCGATTCCTTAATAAATGCTCTTGTCCAAGTGCTACCTGCGGAACCACCTTGGTATTCCACATTAATATCACACAAATCATTTTCATTATCTATTAACTTAAATTTAATTTTAATATCGCCAGATTCACCAGTCACTTCAATATTTGTCACAATAGGAACATCATTATTATCTAAATGAAAAGGTAATGTTTTATTTGAATACCCGATATCATCATCCAGGGGCGTTATTCTAATATAAACATTTGAATCTTCACCAGCCAGATCAGTATCGGAATCCCAAATATATGTATGTGGAGCTCCCATATATGATGTTGTTAGCTCAGAAATTGGATCGCCACCTGTACCCTGGGCCGCAGAATAAAATGTTGAATTATCCGTACTAAATTCAACAATAATTTCGCATTTATCAGGGACGGTATCAAGATCAAATAACGTATAATTAATTTGGACATCCCCGGACAGTTCACCGGTTGGTGTAGTAAGAATTACTGTTGGAAGTGTATTATAATCAATCGCCACCTCATCGAGAATTGGCGTCTGGGACTTATCGTTTGTATAAAAGTCAACCTTAAATTTCAGCCATCTATCGCCATTATGGCCAGCCCAAATATTCGCAGGAGCAGTTTCATAAAACGATCCAGGTGTCCCGTTCGGGCCAACATATTCTTTTGTATTTAAGGCTGATTTTGTTAAACCGGTTTTCAATTGAAACTTAACACGAGCTGCAGTAGAGTTTGTAACATGCCAGTTTAACGTTTTCCAGTAAGCATTTATTGAGCTATCAAAAGCTTGAGATTCTAAAATACCGGTAGAAACATACTGTTTATACGTCAAATTGATTTTGGTAAGGATAGGAATCTTCTGTGCATAATTAGAAAGAAAAACCGTTCTATAATAAAATTCAGAACCTATCCAGTCGAGTGATGATATATCAATGGTGCGTTCTCCACTTAACAAATCATTCCATTCATTATACATCCCAAACGAATTGCACCAGCTATCATTATCTTTTGAGAATTGCAACAGGATATGCGTTAAATCCGGAATTGAAGCTTTGTAAGTAAAACTGTCTATTGACGACGCATTTCCCTCTAAAAGTAAATTTGTCGAATTAAACCCGCCGTCGGTAAATTCAACCAGACCTAACGAATTAGTCTTTACCAACCAAGCATCCCATTTTTTTGAAGAACTACTCCAGATGCTGCCTGCACATACATATCCCCCATCCGAGGTTGGTTGGACGGATTGGCCGGTATCTAATTTATCGACTGGGCCAGGAGAACTGCTCCAGTCCCTTACTCCTGTATCATTTGTCTTTAGTAAATACATATCTTCTTCTGTTCCACCTTCAATGCATCCCAAAACAATATAGCCGCCATCACCGGTTTGTCGAACTGAATAGCCACGATCATCAATCTTGACATCAAACTTTTGATCCCACTCGAGATCACCAGTGCCATTTGTTTTTATTAACCAAATGTCTCTTGAATTCGCGCTCTGAAATATTGTACTTCCTGTAATAATATAGCCACTATCCGTAGTCTGTTGAACCGAACTACCATAATCATCATAAGATGAAGAGCCGTAGACTTTATCCCATTCACTATCTCCGGTACTATTTGTTTTAATTAACCATAGATCATAGCCACCGGAACTAAATGTTTCTGTATGACCCGCGATAATATATCCGCCATCGTTGGTTTGAGCTACCGATCTACCATTTTCGTGTTCACTTCCACCATAGCTTTTATTCCATAACTCATTCCCAGAAGAATCCGTTTTTATCAGCCAGACATCATTGTAGCCACTATCATATGAATATGTATGTCCACAAATAACAAACCCGCCATCCGAGGTCTGTTGGACGGAATGCCCTCGATCTGTTGATGAGCCGCCATAAGTTTTTTTCCATAACTCATTCCCTGCCGCATCGGTTTTTATCAGGCAAACATCATCATTACCCGAACTAGCAAAATCAACCCACCCAGCAACAACAAACCCACCGTCAGTTGTTTGTAATACAGAATTACCGCAATCCCAATTGGTACCACCCCAGGTTCTATTCCATATTTCGTTCCCGAGCGCATCTGTTTTAATAAGCCATAGATCCCGGTCACCAACACCATATGAAGCCGTATCACCGGAAATAATATAACCGCCATCACTTGTCTCTTGAACTGAAAAGCCAAAATCTGTATCTGAGCCTCCGTATTGTTTCATGAATTTCATTAATCTGACATTTCCTGCGTTTGTATCAAATATTACTTGATTTTTATACCAAATGTTTGATTCATCCAGAAAATTATCTTCTACGTATCTAGTTCTAAGATCGAGTTTGACCTGTCCCGACGAAAAAAAATCCAGGTCCTTTGAGGTTCCCTTTAAAAAATCACCCATTGATGTTTGGGTCCACGTGGATTCCGCAGATACATTATTTACCCAAGATTCTTCAAAAGGCACGATCTGAACCATTGAAAACATAAATATTAAAATCAGGCTAATTGTTATTGTTTTTCTAATATTTCCCCCGATCATATTTTAACCCCCGATAAAGTTGTTCTTAAATGGATTAATATCAAATAATAATCCTAATATTTAATAATACCGCAATTTATGCTCAATTACAATCCAAATATTTCAATACAGCCTTAATAATCTTTTCCACCCTTTTTATATCGACCGGGTTTGAAACTATGCCACCGCGTTTGAAATAGGTGCCGATAATGAAGCCATCTGCAAGCACAATATATTTTTCAAGATTTTTAAAATTTAAACCGCTCCCAATAAAGATCGGTTTACGGGGTACTGCAGCCCTTACGCTCTTAAGCTCGTCGAGCTCAACGGGTTTACCAGTGCCTTCGCCGGTTAGGATCAGCCCGTCTGCAAGCCCACGCTCGACAGTATCTTGCGCGGCCTGGGCGATACTCAGCCGCCCTTTGAACTTGAATGGAATGCCGTGTTTCACCCACACATCTGCAAAGATCATGATCGACGGGTCCAATTTATTGCGATACTCGATACATTCTTTTGGCGAGCCCTCAATTATTCCCTGATCAGTGATCATTGCCCCTGCGAAAACATTGACACGCACGAACTTTGCACCGGTAATGGCGGCGATGCCAATAGCTGCTTTCCAATCATTTCTCAGGATATTCAGGCCGAACGGAATATCCAATTCTTGATTGAGCGCGTTTGCAATTGTAGTTACCGCACTAATAATATGCGGCTCCACATTGCTCTTGGCATAAGGCACATCAAAATAATTTTCGAGCATAACGGCATCCACACCGCCACCTTCTAGGATTCTTGCGTCCTTAATCGTGTATTCAACGATCTCACTCAACGGCAATGTATTCAATTGTGTGCCTGGTAAAGCCGGGAGGTGTAGCATCCCAATTACCGGTTTCGGAGTCGAAAAAAACTTCAATTTCATCAGATCAATACCATAACTATCTAGTTATATTTAGTTTTAATGTGAATATAAAAAGGTAGTTCTCTAAATTTATTGAGAGCCAATAATAAGTGGTAACAATCCCATTGGTGAGGTGGTAAATGGTAAGACTCTAAATATGCTAACTTGGATTGGAGATTTCCTTCGGAAAGACGAAAGGCGAAAGATTTTCTTGCTATCGCCTTTCCGCGGGTAATCTCAAATCTACTATGAAACTCATTTAACGATCTTATGGCGTTGATTAGTAAAACCGTTTACGCCGTCGCGTCGCGACCAAACTAACTGCCGCCGCCACAGCCGCGAAGAGTAACAGCGCTTCGAAACCCGGCGAACCTTCTTTATCGTCGTCATCCTCGCCTTCGATCTCATCTAGATCCAGCTTCGATTTGGGGGGCGTGGCACTGCCATCATAAGTCACTTTACCGTCTTTGGCGACCGTTATATTGAACGATCCAAATATAGTTTTACCGTCCATTTCAACTGTGCAGGCATATGTTCCTATAGGTAGAAATTCGCTGAAAGTTGCATAACCGTCTTTATCGGTCTCCGCGCTCCAGGCAGGTGAGACCTTCACTGTTGCGTCATCGATCGGTTTATCGTCTGACGATACAAAAGGTCCTAGCCGTGGGCCATTTTCAGGTGGTGGGGGTGGCGGTGGAGGTGGTGGTTCACCATCGGGGTTGAAATTGAATTTCACTGTGGTAGTCGTTTCCAAGCCATTCCCGGTTATTGCACGCACTTCAAGCGTATTCTCGCCCTTTTTCATATGGGCCGCCGTGCCTTCAACGGTATATGTCGATATTTCACCGTACCATTTAGAATAATCGCCATCGCCGGAATCATCGTAACATGGTTCCCAGTCATTTACTAACGCCTCTTTTACTCTGAAATCCATAATATCTATGTAATCTCCTGCAGGGACTGTTGAAGTGCCTTCGATCCGATAATAATCCTCTAACCCACCCGGTGGTATTACTTCACCGGCCGTGGGTTTAATAATTTTGACCTCAAGTTTAGTTACAGGCTCTGTTGGGTGGTCCTCAGGGTCCTGCGGGTCGGTCTCGGCATTATATTCCTCTTTGTTCGAATACCCATCGCCGTCATCATCATCACTCGCATCGCTCGGGTCGTTCGGGTCCAGGCCGTTTTCAGTTTCCCAGCCGTTCGTCATACCATCGCCGTCATCGTCGCCGGTTGGGTCGGAGCCACCGCCCACGAAACCGTCATCAGGTGCAGTATCGACATATGACGCAAAGGTGCTGGTTTTAACGGACGAATATGTTGCATACATATCCCAGGTTGTTATATTTTCAAAATCTGTGATAAAAGATAATAGAAATTTCACTGTTACTGTATCCGTACCTTGGCCCGTAGAATTTTCAAGATAATGTAGGTTCTCAAAATTACCTTCATCGTCCTGGATCTGAGAGTCAGTACCGCCGTAATTTGTCATATAAGACGAGGTAACCAGCCAATCATAGGCCTTATCTCCGTTAATATCAATATTAAATTGATAGCCGTTCGAATAGGTGGTTATATCGGTTGTATTTATTGAACCTGCAACCTTCATTGTCAAAACTATATTATCGCCACTCTTTGCCGAGGTGATCTTTAGGATGTCAGCATTCTGTTCTGTTGCCTCGTCCGTGATCAAAGTACCTTCAGAGTCGCCTTGGGGGTCCGTAATATTAAGTGTGTAATCTACCGACGTATCAGGCCCAACAACATTCATTACCACTACACTTGAAATTATAAGTATAGCTACAAAGCTCAAAATAACTAAAAAACTCGCTCTTTTTTTCATACCATCACCAATCTGGGGCATCTACTAAAACCTCAATCCCCTTCTTACTATAAAATACAAGAGTCATATTTATATTTTTGCTTGTTAATAAAAGGTAATACTTAGCTAAAACAATGATTATAAAAAAACCTAGATCTCACTGTAACTAACTATTTTTCAAAGTTCGGAACTAGCAAAATAACCACCTATATTTTCAGCAAACCATATTACCTTTAATTTCCATTCATTGTACGATGAAAAAATACGAACTTCTAGAGCACACCGCCGATATTTTCATCCAAGCTTACGGTAAAACACTTGCAGAAGTGTTCGAAAATGCGGCGGTTGGGATGTTCGATATAATTTTCCCAACCTCAAAAGTAGGGTCAATAGGCGAATTCCAAGTAAAACTTGAAAGCTCAGACCTGGAACAATTACTGGTGGATTTTCTATCTGAACTATTATATATTTATGAAACCCAGAACGTACTGTTTTCAAGCTTCAAAGTCGATCTCGACGATAAAAAATTCAGGTTAAGTGCCCAGGCTTATGGTGAAAAAATCGACCCCGCTAAACATGAAATTGTTGACGAGATCAAGGCCGTTACCTATCACATGCTGGAATTTGGGCAAGCAAACGATGTATATTTTGTTAAAGTATTGTTTGATGTTTGATCTGGCACTGCCAATTTCATCACATATAGATACCCTGATTTAATATTGCAATAAGGATACCAGGCTAAACAATATCTTTGATGATACCCTGGATGGTAACTTTTTAATTTATAATTATAGTGATTTAACTGCCCTTCAATTTAGAAATTATGGAACTTCTCCGAATTTTGGGAGGAACACATTTTAATTGGCAACACCGTAAATATTACCTAGGTGGATTGGAGATTGGAGTTTAGAGACGGGAGGGGATATTGATACTTACGGTAACTTGCTTCGCCAAGTTACCTCGCTTTAAAAATTCCTAGGGAATTTTTAAAGTTAGAGGTAGCCTACGGAAAGACGAGAGGCGAAAGACGAGAGGCGATAGGGGGTAGGGGGGAACTAAAATCTTCAATCTCAAATCTCGAATCTGAAATCTGGAATCCACTATTGCAGCCATGTGATAATTTTCCCCTAAATTGGGAGAAGAACCGAAATTATAAGCCAGGGAATCCATATATCAGTCAATTAGCCTGGTATCCTAATGGATCTTAAAAACTTGGTATCAATTACCAAACAATAGCCAGGGTATATTTTTTATTTCTTTTCTCGCGGTGCTTCCGGCCCAAAACTCGTATAGGTATTATTCCCCAAATAATAGATTGGCTCTTGACCGACCCTCAAAATATCGCTGTCAAAATGATCTTCATCTACCGAGATCGCCACAACCTCGCCGACGAACCAGGTGTGGTCGCCATAAAGATGATGGTCGACCAACTTACATTCTAAATTACAATAGCACTCTTGAATTAATGCAGTTTTGACCTTTTGTGCATCTTGTTGAGTCAAACCTGTCTCTTGAAATTTATCGTATTTTCGGCCGCTGTGTCTTCCGCAATAATGCACATCCTCTAAAACTTTAAAATCCGCGAAATTGACAACGAACTCACCGGCATCTAATATCAGGTCATGAGAATATCGGCGCGGGTCAATAGAAACACCGAAAAGTGGCGGAGCTATCGAAACCGGTGAATGCCAGGCTAGTGTTATTATATTGGTTTTATTCGGATCATTTTTATCTACAACCGTAACCAATACCGTAACTTTGGGAAAGGTATAATACATCCATTTATTAGTTAACTCAACATAATTTTTCATATATTTCGCCTCCAAACTAATATAACTAATATAAAATATTTATCTTAATTATATTTTATTATATTAACCCAATTCTCAAGCATAGAATATATAGTTATTATTTAAATTTGGCTATATGATACAAAATTGCACATTTTAACAAAAAACTTTTATATACCTTTATTAATCTTAAGTATAGCTAATATATAATATAGTAATTTAATCAAGAGATATATATTAAGAATAGAAATATTAAGCCAGAGGAGGAAGAATAATTATGAGAGGAAGTATAAAGAGAGTAGCCATACTATTGGCACTAGTTTTAATTGGAGCTATATTGGCAGCAAGTGGTTCTACATTAGCATGTCATACCAAGACCACAAGTTGCTCACCGTCGACCGATCAAGATATAACAGATATTGCGCCAAACAATTGGAAAACTTATACTATCCAATTGTCATTAACACCCGGTTGTTCCAGCCATTATTATGTGGCGTTCACAGTGGATGGAGCACCGCCGGATTGGACACGCACACTGACAAATGATAACAGTCAAAATGTAATGAGTTCAACTGCCCCGACAGTACCACAAATTGCAGCGTATAGTAACTGGATCGATATCAATTCTGACAGTACCTACAATGTGTATTTAAAAGTGACCGCGCCAGGTAGTGCTCAGAATAGCGACCAGGCGATCATCACAGTAAATTGTTGGAGCACCGATGGTGCAGAGAACGATCTTGAGAACGATCCCGTGACCACCACCACCACAGTTAATATCCCGGATGGAATAAGATTGTTTGTAACACACACCTTGAAAGCCGATCAAAAAGCCAAGCCTGGTGAGACTGTGGATTTCGATATCTCGATCAAAGATAAAGGTGAAGCCGCCGGGCTAGTAGATATGAGTAAAGATGCGGCAACCTATTACGAAGAAAATGGCGGTGGAGACTGGACCAATTGGGGAACCGAAGGAACGGACTACAGTTTCAGTCCAAACCCAGTCAATCTACCCCAGGATGAAACTACCGAAACAACCTTAAGCGTCACGATCCCCACCACAGCCAAACAAGGCGATAAACTCGTATTTGTTGCGCGGGGTAAGGCACAAGTCAATCCATCACAATATACTCACACAGCTACTTGTCTGGTAAACGTAATTGAAGACCTGCCAGATATTGAGATTTCAAACGACGATCTGAGTTTGGATCCCTCAAACCTACATGATGGTGAACAAGTCGATATAAATCTGGTAGTTACAAATGTCGGCCATAAGGATGTGAGCAATATCGACCTAGAACTAGCATTTGTTGGTGAAGAGCATATAATCGCCCCAGAGATCAAAACGATCACAGAAACCTTAGCAAAGGATGCCAGTACTATTGTCACCTTTGTATGGGATGCACAATATGTGACCGAGGGCGAACATACGATCTGTATCAAAGCTGACAAGGCTACCGACACCTTACCAAACGGCAAAATCCTCGAAGAGAATGAGGATAATAATCTTGCTGGTATTGTCGTTGATGTTGCGGCACCACTCCAGAAATGGATCGAAGGTACAATTGGGATTGATCCGGAAACCTGCAATCCAAGTGATACAGTAACAATTTCCGGTACCGCGAACTACAATGCAGATTTTAATAATGACCCTGTTCAGAATGGCGATGTAACGATCGAGATCGAAGGGACTACGATCCAAGGCACAACCACCACAGATAATACCGGTGCCTATACGAAAGAGCTCACAGCGCCTACGGACTGTAAGAAATACAAGGTAACCGTAGATATTGTTGATAATGAACAAGTAGGGCTTAAAAACGAGCAGAAACTTGAAACGATTCTTGAGGTACGCTCTTTGGCCGTCACAATAGATCTCAATCCATCCTATTGTCTAGCTGGCGATTCTGTGATGGTCTCAGGCAAAGTTAAGGACCCAGACTATGCAGTTGCCGGTGCAACGGTTACGATCGCGATCGATGGGCAGACCGGCAGTTGGGATGTTTCTACAGATCCGAATGGTGTATATACGGAAACCATAACTGCACCCAGCCCGACCATAAAGACTGACTATACCGTAACCGCTTCAGCAGTAAAAGGCGAACTTATGGGCTCTGATGATGCTACTTTGACCGTAGATCTAGATACGGATGACGATGGCATGGGCAATGATGTTGATGACGACGACGATGGCGATGGCGTTGACGATACGACCGAAGCCCAGTACAGCTCGGATCCATTAGATGCGACCTCATTACCTGATGTACCACCCGTTGCGGAGGCCGGCCCCGACCAGACTATTTATGAAGGCGACACGGTTTCACTCGACGGATCGGGTTCTAGCGATACCCTAGGCGGTTCCCTAGTATCTTACGACTGGGACTTTGGGGATAGCACGACCGAGAGCGGTGAAATACTCACCCACAAATATACGGATGTGGGAACTTACACCGTAGAACTCACAGTGAAGGACAATGATGATAATACTGCCGAGGATTCATTGACAGTTACCGTTCAGGACAAACCACCCGCCGCAGATGTTACATCGACCAAGACCTCAGTGAAGGAAGACACCTCTGTTAAATTCGATGCGTCCGGCTCAACTTGCCATGAGGTTGACACGATAGAATCATATGAGTGGGACTGGAATTATGACGGCGAGAACTTCAATCCCTCAGGCGATTCTGGAGTTTCACAATCTCATAAATGGACCAAGAAAGGAGCTTATACAGTAGCAGTTCGAGTAACAGACGATGATGGCACAGCTGATACCGCAACCTATACGATAAGGATCACCGAAGCCGAAGCGAGCGGACTATTAGGTGGCAGTACAGCCAGCACGGGTGCGGAAATGACTGTACTCGCAATCGTGGCGGTAGTTGTAATTGCAATAATTATAGCGGTTGCCTTCATGTTATTGAAGAAACGCAGTAAGAAACCGCCAGCTGGCGAGAAGGAAGAGCGCGTTGCAGTTGCACTCCAGCAGCCCAATAGCTCTACTCAAGCGCCCACCAAGCCAAAAACCAATCAAGAGAAGGACTGGAACTGGGATTTCAGGGATTAATCCAAATCCCTTCCTTTTTTTTTTTTTTTTAATATTAATTTCAATTTTGTCAATCCCCACCCTAAAGGGTGAGGTCTTTAATCGACATATTAAAAATCTATCAAACCCAAAATTCTATAATAAGAATATATACCCCCATCCTGAAGAATGGGGCTTTTAAAACTGTTTTATAGATGTAGCTATTAGGGAATTGAGATTACAGTTCGCAATTAATTGAGGGTCGTGAGTCGAGAGTGGTGAGTCGGGAGTCTAAATAGTTGGGTGTTGTGTGCTTGTGGCATTTTTGTCATTATGTAGGATAGATACCCATCGCTACAATGCGTAGGATTACTACCTGCATG
>CBDVCJ010000064.1:0-15318 GCA_965372445.1 uncultured Thermoplasmata archaeon
GGAGATTGGGATGTCATAATATTTGCCACATCAAGTAAAATGTCAGTCTTAAAATATTTTAAAATATAATATGGGAAAGGGATAGAAAGTTATGCTCATGATTTAACAGTTTATTCAAGTTTAATAGAAAATAATACAAAAGATAATGGGGGTGGAATATATAATTTTGGTAATTTATCTATCATGGACACCACTATAAAAGATAACTACGCTAGTCTTAACTGGGGTGGAGGAATATATAATATGGGTTCGGCTAGCCTCATTATAAACAATTGTGAGATCATAAATAATTCTGCAAATTATCGAGGAGGTGCAGTTTATAATACTGATTCGGCATCCATAAATATCGCCGACTCGAAAATTTTTAAAAATTCGGCTGATGATGATGGCGGTGGAGTATATATTTATAACACAGGTGGGGCATCTATTAAGATAACTGGCTCCGAACTTATAAACAATACATCTGGCGATAGCGGTGGTGGTTTTGGTAATCGAGGCCCTGTAGCGTTGAATATTGACATATATGACACAATAATTTCTGGAAATTCTGCCACGAGCTATGTTGGGGGTGGAATTTATATTAATAGTTTGGCATCTGCGATAGTGAATATAATTAATTGCACAATCACTGAAAATTATGCAAATAATGATGGAGATGGTATTTATGGTTCACCAATTATTAAGGACAGTATAATCTCAAATAACTATGGTGATGGCATATTTGGTTCACCAACAATATCTTACAGTGAAATATCTAATAATTCAGGTTTTGGCATAAATGATAGCGGGTCGATACGGTGCTGCAATATTATAGATAATGGTGGAGGTATAAAAGGAAATCCCTCTTATTTAAGATATTCTAATTTGGAAGATGCAAATTATAATATTTATCTCAAGACATCCACAGATGTTTACGCACCATATAATTGGTGGGGAACAACAAATACTGTAACAATAAACCAAAGCATTTATGATTATTATGATGACTTTTTTTTAGGTGTGGTTAATTATATGCCATTTCAAACATCTGCTTTGGATATTTCCAACCAGTTTCCAGTCGCAAATGCTGGCCCGGATCAAAATGCAACTATTGGGCAAATTGTATATTTTAACGGTAATAATTCCTATGACCCTTATGAAGATCCATTAAAATTCAAATGGGATTTTGGCGACGGTATATCAACGGGTTGGCGGAGTAACAGTATTGCGTCCCATGCTTATTCTAATAAGGGATACTATACCGTAAATCTTACTGTGTCTGATGACGAACTTATTGATATTGATTCATGTATTATTCATATAATAAACCAACCCCCAATTGCAGATGCAGGGCCAGACCAAAATGTAACTGTAAACCAGATTGTTTATTTGGATGGAAGTAACTCGTACGATCTGGATCTAGATCCATTAAAATATTTCTGGGATTATGGCGACGGTAAATTTTCTGATCACGATAATGATGGGATACCGGATTATTATGAAAATGAAAGTGCACCAGTAAACATATCTCATTCTTATAGCACCCTGGGGAATTATACTGTTACTCTCACTGTTTCTGATGGTTCACTTTTTGATAATGATACCTGTACTATATATGTATCGACAAGTGGAGGGGGCAATAATCCTCCAATAGCAGATGCAGGTCCAGACCAGAATTCAACTGTGAATCAAACCGTATATTTTGATGGAAGTGGCTCCTATGACCCTGATAATGATCCCCTAACCTATAACTGGGATTTCGGGGATGGGGGCTCGACAGGGTGGCAAAGTAATTGCAATTCATCTCATGCCTATAATGCCTCAGGGAATTATACGGTTACTCTTTATGTCAAAGATGGTGAATTCACGGATTCTGATACCTGTATTGTTCAAGTATCGGGAAGCTGGGTGGGCAATCACCCGCCCAGTATTACGATAATAGAGCCTGATGGTGAGGATGATTACGCAGGCGTATCATATATCATAACCTGGGATGATTTTGACCCTGATGATAATGCAATGATCAGACTTTATTATGATACTGATAATTCAGATTTTGACGGCATTCTCATAGTGGAAGATATAAATGAAAATGATGCCTCAGATTATTATGTCTGGAATACAAATACTGTTCCAGCGGGCTTTTATTACATATATGCACAAATTAATGATGGTATTAATGATCCTAAATATGATTATAGCGAGGGACCGATCACGATCAGTCATTCAGGTCCAAATCACGCCCCAATTGCTGATGCCGGGCCAGACCAAACTACAACAATAGGCCAAGTCGTAAATTTTGATGGTTCAGGCTCCTATGATCCGGATGAAGATCCTTTAACTTACAAATGGGACTTCGGCGACGGTACCTCGACTGGCTGGCAAAATGATTGGGCCAGCAGCCATACCTATGATCAACCCGACAATTATTTAGTAACACTCACGGTATCAGATGGTACACTTACGGATGAAGATACCTGTATTATATATGTTGCAGATCAAACAGGAAATCATGCACCTCTGGCAGATGCCGGCCCCGACCAAACTGTCAATATAGAGCAAACAGTTCATTTTGACGGCAGCAACTCCTACGATATAGATGAAGATACTTTGACTTATAAATGGGAGTTTGGCGACAACACCTCTACCAGCTGGCAATCCGATAGTAATGGCACTCATACATACTCTACAACGGGTAATTATATTGCAATCCTTACGGTTAATGATGGAAAATTGATTGATGACGATACTTGTTATATATTTGTCACCGGAGATGATGTGAATGTATCTACGAATGATACCGATGCCGACGGTCTCCCCGACGATTGGGAATTGGAACACGGCCTCAACCCCGAAGATGCAAATGATGCGGCATTAGACCCCGATGGCGATTCATTATCAAACCTCGCCGAATTTCAACACGGTACAGACCCGAACAATCAAGATACCGACGAGGATGGCATGCCGGATGGCTGGGAAATTGAATATGATCTTGTTCCCACGGATGCACAAGACGCACTTTCAGATTTCGACAGTGATTCATTATCAAATCTCAAGGAATATCAAATAGGTACGAACCCGCTCGATAAAGACACTGATGGTGACGGCTATACCGATAATATCGATGCATATCCAACTAACGCGGAGAGACATAAGAAAAAAGTAGACGATAATAATATATTGGAAATTTTTACTATTATCTTTTTTGTTATGATAATAGTAATAATATTGATCGTAATGGCGGCAGTGATCTTCAAGAATAAGCGCAAAATTGACGACGAGGATCTCGAGAGCGATCAACAATTTAACGGCCGTCATGAAATTCGCGATGGTGCCGTAGCTCAAGAATTACAGCAGCCGGAAGATCCTGATCTGGAACCCGATAAAATCATTGATGATCTAAAGGCCGAAGCGCTTTCACCCCGGAAACCCAGCAGTAGCGATCTATCGGACCAGGAATTGCTGGATGAATTCGAGCACAAATATCGTGACGGCAAAATAACAGAAAGCACTTACAATGTAATTCAGGATAGACTAGGCAATAAGTAACAAAAAAGGGGAAAGACGAGAGGCGAAAGCAATATATGGTGACTAATATCGGGACTAGCGGGTAACGACGGTCCTAAGTCGTGAGTCCTGAGTCCGATGTCCTGAATTCGGTTCCCGAAAAGGACTTCGGACGGTTTGGTAGTAAATAGTTAAGGACTAAATGGCATTATATGACTAAGGACTTAGGACGCAATAGTTATCGTCAATCACATAACACACAACTATTAGACTCGCGACTCACCACTCTTGACTCAAGACTTTAGCCTCATTTCGCCTATCGCCTCTCGCCTTTTAAAAAATTAGAAATAATTATATAGTATCCAATCAATTTAATGATAGGGGTATTAAATGGCCAAGGGCGAGGATGCATTAGCGCATAGAGACCGCAAAATGATCTATGAATATATCTACGCCCATCCTAGCTCGGCCTTTAACACAATCAAGAAATTTTTTGATATGCAGCATTCAACACTAATGTATCACCTGACATATCTTGAAAGGGCAGGCAAAATAATTGTGCGAAATGAGGACGGCCACAATTATTATTTTTGTAAACGTCAAAGTGAGCTAGATCTTACGCCATTTCAGATGTCGAAATTCCAAACCTTGACCACCCCCCAAAAAAATCTGCTTGGCCTTATTCACTCAAAACCCGGTATAAATAAAGATGAATTGATCGTAAAAACCCGGATGAATCGCAGGACTTTGAGCTATAATCTCAAAAAATTGATAGAGTTAAAATTTTTATGGGAGGTCAATAATGGCAGCGGGATCGGTTATGAATTCATCACGAGCGAAAAATTGAGTAATGAGATGTTCAATAGATTACTCAAGAAATTACTTACGGACGAGATCGATGAGGAAACATTTCATAGGATCAAGAAAAAGCTTGAGGAGCTTGATGTTGAGGACCTTATGAAATAGAATTTTTTATTGGTTATGAGGTTCGGTTACTTCGACCGATTATTGCCAATAATAGTTTGTAGTTTACAGTTTTGAGTTTGTAGTTTGCCATAAGTTTGGGGGGCGGGGCCTACAAACCACAAACCACAAACTGAAAACTTATAAAGAAAGGAAAATAAGTAATAATTTTGAGGCAGAACTTCGCGCTTTTTTCAGATTTTCACCAAAGCTATAAATGCAATAGCTAGTATATCCTATACTAGTCGGACATTGACTACTCAAACCTAGACCAGTGATGCCATGGACCCAAATAATATTGAAGATGTGAAAAAATTCGTCAAGATGTACAAGGAGATCAAACCTAGCAAAGCCTCCGAGCTTTATATTCTTGGATTATTATCTCATATGAACTTGAGCGGTTACGACATTTTTAAGCTGATCGAAAAGACCGCCGACACCTCCGGTGGTTTAGTACGGGTAAATAAAGCTACTGTCTATAACACACTCAACCGCATGGAAAAGGATGGATTGATCGTGATCGTTGAGACCGTCCAGGATCCGAAACGGCCGCCAAAATCCATATATGACCTAACGGATGATGGTAAGAATTATCTAAAACAATTAGTGCTACAGGATTTTCAAAACCCGCCCTTCATATTGGCGAATTTTGTGCCGGCTTTATTCTTTTCTAGTGTGTTAACTCAAGAGGAATTGAAGGACATTTTAACAACCAAAATAGAACAGGTCGAGTTCATTATAGAAGTAAATAAAAATGTAGCAAAAATGGACCTCGGCGATTTTTCGAATTCGTTTATCATATTCAAAACTGATATGTACCGATCTTTACTCGATTATTTAAAGAATTTATTGAAATTGGCTGAAACAAAACCATTGGATAAATTATTCGTTATAAAAGCATTAACGCCTGAGAAAGCGACCGCAGAATTAGAAAAACATTTCAGGGAGGGTTCGAAAAAATGACGAAACCTGCAATTAAAATTATAAATCTTACCAAAAAATACGGAAACCTTACAGCCGTCGATAAGTTGAGTCTTGAAGTTCAAGAGGGCGAGTTGTTCGGGCTGCTTGGCCCCAACGGCGCCGGCAAAACGACGACCATCCGGGTCTGTCTGGATCTGCTGAATATTAATAGCGGCAAGATCAAGATCTTCGGGTTGGATTCGCATAAAGATTCGGTCGAGATCAGGCGGCGCAGCGGGTACTTGCCCGGCGATTTCGGGTTGATTAATGACGTAACAGTCAAGTCGTTTCTCAAATATCTATTATCCCTAAGCAATATAAAATCCGATAAAAAAATGCTGGACCTGTCAGAAAGGCTTGACCTGGACTTGACCCGCAAATGCGGCGACCTTTCCAAAGGCAACAAGCAGAAGGTCGGGGTGGTGCAGGCGTTCATGGCCGACCAGGACCTCATCATCCTCGACGAGCCCACCGGCGGGCTCGACCCGCTCATCCAGCAGGAACTATGGCGGATCTTCAAAGAGGAAGTGGAGAACGGCAAGACCATTTTTATGTCGTCACACATTCTTGCGGAAGTTGAAGCTGTTTGCGATAGGGTCGCAATTATACGTGACGGGTTATTACAAGTTGAGGAAAGGATCTCCAGGCTTCAGGATAAGATGGGTAAAATACTCGAGGTGGAATTCCGTGAACCAGTCGACCCAAAGGTCTTCAAGATCTCCGGTGTGAACAATATCGAGACCGAGGGCAACAAGCTCACGCTCACGATCCACGAGAATCTGGATGATGTGATTAAAGCACTAGCAGACTATAAAATCGTGAATATGAGCCTAAAAACCTATACACTCGAACAATTGTTCTTGAGATATTATTCTGACGACGAGGTTGAAAGTGGAGGTGGTGCTTAATGTTCGGCAGCACGATCTTGATGGAGTTCAAAACCGGGTGGAAAGGTTTCCTGATTTTTACGTTTATTGCGTTACTAGTAGCAGGTGGCATACCCGGTATGTTCCCAATGTTCAAGGAATCGCTTCTAACTGAATATGAAGGCTCGGGTAACATCACTATTGAACTCCCGGAAGAAGGTTCGGGCGACGATATCAACCTCTCCTGGGTACCATTAGAGGGTGCGATGATGTATATCGTTAGGGAAAGTAATCAATCACATATGACCGAACTTACAAACGTAATATACACGGCCGATACCAATCTAGCTATCCCTTATAATTTTACAGAAACGCGGTATTATGTCGTTTTAGCTTTAATTAATACTACTGATATAAATTTCAGTACCCTTTTTGATATTAATATTACGACTTTAAGTGATTTCTTGGTGTTAATGGACTACTTTGAAACTGCCTTTGATACAGTATTTATTGGGATGACAGCAACCGATATAGGTGGAGAAAGCCCGTTTGATGAGTATCTGGATAATCCTGCATTATCCGGGTTTTCAGGCGGCAGAGACGTAAATTTCTTGGAACTCAGAGGTTTCCTAACATTCGAACTGTTCGGTTGGTGGTGGATGCTGGTCGGGTTCTTTCTGGCATACATGGCGGTGGCGATGGTGGCCAACGATTTCAGTGAAAAAAGGATGGACCTGATCTTTTCAACCCCGTTAACGCGAGCAAGATATCTATTGGAAAAATTCATCGCCCTAGCCGTGTTTTCATTATTCATTTTGGTAATGGCGGCGTTAGCACTTGCAGGCGGGGTCGAATCTATCGGGTTAAGTGACGAGCTCGATCCCGGCACAGCGTTCCTAACATTTATTGGGTGTTTACCGTTCCTATTGGTCATTGCAGCTGTCGGATTTCTCACGGCCGTGGTTTTCAGGAATACAAGAGTCGGCATGGGGCTTACATTTATGTTCATATTGTTCGAGTTCATATTCTTCACGATCGCCGGCTTTTCTAAAGATTTGAATTGGTTCAAATATATCAGTATAATGGAATACTGGGATTACCGCTCGATGCTACTCGACGGTTCTTTCAATGTCGGGTATTTTATCGGGCTGTTCGTTGCAGCATTCATTATTTTGGGATTGGCGATCTATATTTTCAAAAAACGCGACATTCCCGCTTGAGGCTTATTAACTTAGTTGTGAGTCGTGCCAATTTAGGTTATAGGTTTTAGGATATAGGTGATAGGTCCGGCGTCCGCAGTCCTGAGTCCGGAGCCCGAACTTTGGAAATTCGGTAGGAATTTTCAATCGAAAACCATAACAATGATTTTGGCGGTAATTTACAATGTAAATTACCTTGCATTGAAAATCCCATTCGGGCATTTTCAAAGCCGAGGTAATGAACGAAGTTCATGACCATAGTCCCGAACAGGTCCTCGGACGATATGGTAGGAAATAGTTAAGGACTTAGGACCGAATGGCAATATGTTATCACGGACTCAGGACTCCAATCCCTATCACCTAATACCTTACAATAACTCACAAGTTCAGAGCCACAAATAGTTAGTTATAAGTATATACAATATATTCCGGGTAACACAGTTAATATTATATCTAATAACCATCAAAATTATAGCTGCTAGGACCTACAATTTGGGAGGAGTGTCTATAAGAACCAGGCTGTCAAAGGAGATCGTCAACAGCGACTTCGTCAAGAAGATCGAAGAGCTCTCCGGTCAGAATCTAATGGCGTGTTTTCAGTGCGGTAAATGCTCGGCAGGCTGCCCTTTAGCATCGGCCATGGATAAATTACCGAATGAGATCATTAGGTTGGCCCAGCTCGGGCAGGAAGAGGATATATACAGATCCAAGACCATCTGGCTGTGCGCGTCCTGTTTCACTTGCGCGAGCCGCTGCCCAAAGGGTGTCGATCTCTCAAAGATCATGGAAGCTATCCGTACAATATTGTTACGTAAAGGTTATGAAGCCGTGGAGATCCAGAAGATCGACCCCGAAACGCTCGACGGTGTACCGCAACAACTGATAGTTTGTGGATTTAAGAAAATGACAAGTTGATATAACGAGGGTAATTCATTAGCTTGGGATGAGGTAGGTGGACGCCCCTTCGGGGCTTGTGGTATGTAGTTCAGTTAAATTCTAAGAACCAAGAGACAAACTTTACTAATTCCGAAGGAATTCGTAATGCGAGGTAACTTGGCGAAGCAAGTTACCGCAGTTCCAAACAAGTTCCAAGAACCAAATTAAAAATTTCAAACAAATTAATGATTTTGGTCATTGGTACTTGAGCCTTGGTATTTATCTGGAATTTGGTACTTGTATCTTGGAGTTTTTTACCCACATACCACACATCACATCCCGGTTAATGCTACTCTTAATGCATCACAATATCTAAATGGAGGATTAATCAATTGGCAGTTGAAAAACCGCTTAAGTTAATATATTATCCCGGCTGCACGCTCTACACTAAAGCCGAACATCTTAACGAATCTGCAAAATTAAGTGCAAAGGTGCTGGGTATTGATCTGGTAGAGCTGCCTGAATGGACATGCTGTGGCGCCGCGTTTCCGCTGGTAACGGATAACGTGATGGGGATGGTGGCGGCGGGTAGGATACTGGCCAATACCAATAACGAATACGGCGGCACCGGCGGGATCTTGACCACGCTCTGCGCATTCTGTTACAACGTGCTGCATCGGTCGAATAAGGTCATTCAAGAGGACGAACGCAAGCGCAAGAAGATCAATTTGCTGATCGAAGACGAATACGAGGGTAATATAGAGGTTAAACATTTTCTTGAAGTGCTGCGGGATGACTATGGTTTCGCTAAGATCAAGTCCAAGATCACCCATCCGTTGAAAGGTCTGAAGGTTGCACCTTATTATGGTTGTCAACTGCTGCGACCTCGAGGTGAGATGAAGTTCGACGACCCTGAGAATCCGCGTATAATGGAAGATTTTATCGACGCTATCGGTGCAGAGGCGGTAGATCATCCGTTTAAAAATGAATGCTGCGGCTCATACCAGATCTTAGATACCGAGGATATCGCTGTCGAATGCTCTTATAATATCCTGGACGCCGCCACCAGCTCCGAAGCTGAGGCTATTGCACTTTCATGTCCATTATGTTATTACAATTTAGACTACAAGCAGAAACAGATACAGGAGAAATATAAAGGTTTTAAGACCATCCCGGTATTCTATTTCACTGAATTGTTGGGGCTGGCATTAGAGATCCAAAAACGGGATAAGAATTCGTTACAGTTTGATAAACACTTTATCGATCCTGTACCACTGCTCAAGAAAAAGGGTGCATTATAATGAAGAAGCTGAAACGCATCGGCGTGTTCCTGTGCCATTGCGGGCTGAATATTGCGCGTGCAGTAGATGTGGATAAGGTAGTCGAAGAAGTGCAAAAAATTCCGGAGGTCGTGCATTCCGAAGATTACGTTTATATGTGTTCCGACCCGGGCCAAGATCTGATCAAGAATGTAATTAAAGAAGAAGAACTGGATGGGGTGATAGTTGCGAATTGCTCGCCAACCCTGCACGAGAAGACCTTCAGGAACGTGTCTGATTCTGTCGGGTTGAACCAATATCGCTGCGAGATCGCGAATGTGCGTGAACAGTGCAGCTGGCCGCACGAGCATGACCGAGATAGCGCGACCAAGAAAGCCATTAAGATCATAAGATCGATGATCGAGAAATTGAAGGCAAACCAGACGCTTGAACCGATCAAAGTACCGGTTACCAAACGCGCGTTAGTTATCGGCGGCGGTATCACGGGTATGCAGGCGGCCCTCGACATTGCCGATGGCGGTTACGAAGTGTATCTTGTCGAGCGCACTTCTTCGATCGGAGGGCGGATGGCTCAGCTATCCGAGACGTTTCCGACCCTGGATTGCCCGCAATGTATAATGACGCCGAAAATGACCGAGGTCAACCAACACCCCAATATTCATTTAATTACTTATTCGGAGGTCGAAGAGGTCTCGGGGTATATAGGTAACTTTAAGATTAAGGTACGAAGGAAAGCTCGATCGATCAATGAAGATCTCTGTACAGGCTGTGGGGATTGTTTGGTGAAATGTCCCGTCAAAGTGCCCAATGAATATAATATAAATTTAGATGAACGTCGTGCAATATATCTTCCGTTCCCTCAAGCTGTACCGAATAAACCAGTGATTGATAAAGAACATTGCAAACATTATTTAACAGGTAAATGCGGCATTTGTGAAAAGATCTGTAAGATCGGTGCTATCGAATACGGACAGGAAGATAGAATTGAAGAAGTGGAGGTAGGTGCGGTAGTCGTTGCAACGGGGTTCGACCTATACAATAAAAAAGAGGTCGGCGAGTATGGTTATGGCAGCATCCCGGATGTGATCGATGGGTTACAGTTCGAACGGATCTTATCTGCAACAGGTCCGACCTACGGCAAGGTCCAAAGACCCTCGGATGGGAAAGTACCCAAAGAAGTTGTGTTTGTACAGTGTGTCGGCTCGCGCGACCCCGAGCTTGGCGTGCCGTACTGTTCGAAGGTCTGCTGTATGTATACCGCCAAGCAGGCATTGTTGTACAAGCATGCGGTGCCGGACGGGCAGGCTTATGTATTCTATATCGATATTCGCTCGGCAGGTAAGGGTTATGAAGAGTTCGTGCAACGCGCGCAGGAAGAGGAAGGTATACTGTATCTACGGGGTAAAGTGTCCAAGATCTTTCAGGAGCCGGGCAAAGTTGGTGAAAATAGTAAGGTTATCGTCTGGGGTGCAGATACGCTTTCGAGTAAAAAGATCGAAATTGCAGCGGATCTGGTGGTTTTGGCTACTGCGGTGGTGCCCAGTGAAGGTATCAAGGAGCTGGCCTCGAAACTGAGGATCTCAACTGATGAGTTCGGGTTCGTAAAGGAAGCGCATCTGAAATTACGCCCGTTTGAGACCCTGACCGCCGGCATATATTTGGCAGGTATGGCGCAATCACCGAAAGATATAACCGATTCGGTTGCACAAGGTAGTGCGACGGCTGCGAAGGTGCTGGCGCTGTTCTCCAAAGATGAACTTTTGCAAGATCCGACAATATCGTGGGTCGATGAAGAGGTCTGTGCCGGTTGTGGTAATTGCGTTAATATCTGTGCGTATAGCGCGGTAGAGCTGGACGCGAAGAAGAATGTTGCCAAGGTCAATGAAGCGCTTTGTGAGGGCTGTGGCGCGTGTGCGGCGGTTTGCACGTCGGGCGCGATGAGCCACAAGAACTTTTCGAAGCGGCAAGTTATGGATATGATCGATGTTGCGACTGAAGAATACGGCTGATACTAAATATGGATTCCAGATAGTTATTTAAGGTAGATGAAGTCGGAAGTCAGAGGCCGGAAGTCGGAAATAATGGAAGATTGGAATAATGGGTGCCAATATGAGGTTGATCCTACCCATCCTTCCACCATCCAATCCATATATCTCTGACTTCTGGTGTGGAGATGAACGAAGTTCAGGCACACGCCTGCGGCAATTTATTAATATAAATTGCCTCGCATTTCAGAATCCTTCGGTTTCTGAAAAGCCTGGGTTATTTTCGTAGAAAATGACCCTTGTCTTCTGACCTCCATCTTCCTGTTTAGTAACATCTGAAATCACGAATCAGAAATCTGGAATCTAAAAGAAAATTCATGAGGAAAAAATAATGGCAACCAAAAATCAGAAAGCAGATAACGTACTCGTCGTCGGTGCCGGTATCGGTGGCATCAAGACCGCCTTAGAGCTGGCTGAAATGGGATTTAAGGTTTATTTGCAAGATAAAGCCGCTATGATCGGCGGGACGTTCTTACAGTTAGATAAACAATTTCCGACCGATGATTGCGGGATGTGCAAGATCCTGCCTGCCAATAGTGGTGACCTGAGCTCGGAATGCTGTGTGAGGCGCGGGCTTGAGCATTATAATATAACGACGATCACAAATTCGAATATTGCTAAACTCGAAGGCTCAGTTGGTGATTTCAAAGTTACGGTAACTACAAATCCGGAGCTTGTTAGCCAGAAGAAATGTATTGACTGTAGGAAATGTATTGAGGTCTGTCCCGTAGAGGTGGCAAGCGAGTTCAATGAAGGGTTGGCCACGCGCAAGGCGATCTATTTATCGTGTCCAGTGGCGAGTTTGGGCCGATACATCATCGATCCGGACAATTGCACGCGCTGTAAAGAATGCGTAAAGGTCTGTCCTACAAATGCAATTGAGCTAGGTGCAACCGAGGTGAACGATGTTTTACAAGTTGGCGCGGTGGTACTTGCACCCGGCTTTGAATTGTTCGATGCGCGTATAAAAAAAGAATACGGTTATTCGGAATATCCGAATGTAGTCACCAGCCTGGAATTCGAACGAATTTTTAGCGGGGCCGGACCTTATTCAGGTCAACGTGAAGTTGTGCGGCCTTCGGATAAAAAAGTACCGCAAAATATCGGTTTCATACAATGTGTAGGCTCGCGTGACCAGGCGATCGGCAGGAATTATTGTTCGTCAGCGTGTTGTATGATCACGCTCAAGGAAGCGCTGATGGTCAAGGAGCGCCATCCCAAGACTGAGGTGAACGTATATTTCATGGATATGCGCGCGTTCGGCAAAGGTTACCATCGTTATTATGAGCGTGCGAAACTGCTTGGCATCAATTTCATACGCAACCGTCCCGCGTCGGTTGAAGAAATTGACGGCAGCCGCAATTTGGAGATCGAATACGTTACAGAGACCGGCGAGCCGAAACAAGATGAACTGGAGTTGGTGGTGTTGGCGGTCGGGCTTGGGCCGCCCACACGTTCCAGTGAATTTGGTAAATTATTGGATATTGAGCTCGATGAGTTCGGGTTCGGTAAGCCCCGCGATTTTTCTAAACTGGAAACGTCACGTGACGGTATTTTTGTTTGCGGCGGGTTTTCCGGGCCGAAAGATATACCAGATACGATCACCGAAGCAATTGCTGCAGCCGCCAAGATCGCGGAGGTACTGGGCAGGCCTGCTTTCGAACCCGTTATAGAAACGCCGGAAGTGCAGGCCCAAGAGCCGGAAGAGGCCGAAGCTGGCGACGAAGATAAGATCGGTGTCTTCATCTGTGATTGCGCTGGCGAGATTGGCGGTGTTTTAGAGTTGGATGAAATTATTGAGGCTGTAAAAAGGTTACCTAATGTGGCGGCCGCAGAAAAAATGGATTTTCTCTGCATCAACCCCGGATCGTTGAAAGCCAAGCTCGCGGGGACCGGTATAACCAAAGTGGTCCTAGGTGCATGCGCGGCCTATAACTACGGAACAACGTTCAATAGAATATTTTTGGAAGCTGGCTTGAACCCCGCGCTTTTAGAATGCGTCAACCTTCGCGAGCAGCTTGCATGGTCACATAAGGACGACCCTGCAAGAGCAACTGCACGAGCTAAAGTTCAATTGGCGATCGCGGTAGAAAGATTGCGCCACCAGGAAGATCTAGAAGTTGGTACCGTTTCGCTAAACTCGGGCGTGTTAGTTGTCGGGGGCGGTATCGCGGGTTTAACTGCAGCGCTCACAGCCGCCAAAGCCGGGATGAAGGTCGAGCTGGTTGAGAAAGAACGGGAACTCGGCGGAAATCTCAGGAATATCTACCAGACCTTGGATGGCAAAAACGTTCAAGATCTATTAGTAAGTACAATTTCAGAAATAGAAAAAAATGACAATATTAAACTTCATTTGAATACCGAGCTATCCCAACTCCGCGGATATTTTGGCAATTTTCGATCTACGTTGGTTTCGGGTGACGATGCTCAAGATGTCGAGCATGGAGCACTAATATTGGCGACGGGTGCGAAAGAATATGAGCCGACCGAATACCTGTATGGCAAAGACGACCGGATAATGACGCAATTAGAGCTAGAGGAAATGCTAAGTCAGGGGTCAGGAGTCAGGAGTCGGGGGTCAGAAAAGACGGTCAAAGGTCAAACTAATGTCGACTCGAATCCCGATCTAAGAAATGTCGTAATGATACAGTGCGTCGGCTCGCGCAACGCGGAGCATCCATATTGCAGCAGGGTGTGCTGTTCCAAAGCCTTGAAAAATGCATTGAACCTGAAAGCCCAAAATCCAGCGGTTAAAATCTACATTCTCTACCAAGATATTATGTCGTATGGGTTGATGGAGAAATATTATACAATGGCACTTGAGAAAGGTATTGAATTCGTTCGATATGAGCTTGAAGAGCCGCCGGAGGTCAGGCTCGATAAAAAAGGTAAGAATATTAATGTGCGGATCAAGGATGTGTTAATGGGCCAATATATAACTCTTAACCCGGACATTGTAGTACTGAGCACCGGAATTGTGCCTGATAATAAATTCATAGCCGAAGAATTGGTTGGATTGCCATTAACCCAAGATGGTTTTTTTGAAGAGGCAAATGTAAAGTTCAGACCTGTGGATTTTTTAAACGACGGTATTTACGTGTGCGGGCTCGCGCATTCCCCGCGGCTGATCGAAGAGTCGATGGCACAGGCTGCGGCGGCGGCCGGCAGAGCGCTTGCGGGGTTAGCGCGACCTGAGGCCTATGCGCGCCGCAAGGTGTCGGAGGTCATTGACAGGTTCTGCGCGGGCTGCGAGACCTGTGTGTCGGCCTGCCCTTATAATGCCAGAATCATGGATCCGGACGAGAAAATTGCGGTCGTGCTCGAGACGCTGTGCCAGGGCTGCGGGACGTGTGTATCGGTGTGTCCGTCCGGCGCGGCGAAGCTCAGAGGTTATAAAGAACTGCAGATCTTAAACATGATCGATGCGGCGTTAGATGATTAGTTGATTTTTGAAACCTCCAAGTACCAAATGTCAAGCTCCAAACAAAGTCCAAATTCGAAGGTTCAAATCTGATCGATTTTTTTATTTTACTTCACTTATATAAATTCTTGACTTGCCCGGCAAGTTTTGTGCGTTCCTCTTCTTCCTTTTTCAATTTATTTTTTACAATTTGAGCAATGGGAAGACTTGACCTTTTTA
>CBDVCJ010000065.1:0-15311 GCA_965372445.1 uncultured Thermoplasmata archaeon
CAACTTGGCGTAGCAAGTTGCCGCAGTTAGCAAATGTTGCTAACCGCCTTTCCGAAGGGAATCCCGAGTCTTTAAAACCGATTTTAGAAATACTTATAAGCATTAATGATTATAATAAATTCAGATGGAAACCCGAATTCGAATTGAAGCGCACCAGCCTGAAATTATTTCTGCAAGTGACATTGAACGTTATGGATATTGCCCTTTAAATTGGTGGTTAAAACGAAAAGGTGTAAGAGAAGTAGGACCCGGTTTGAAAAAAGGTACTGAGAAACACATCGAAGTTGCAGAAGAATTGGACAAACTTCGTAAAGAAGAGGATATATTACAAATTTCTGAATTCAATATCAAGGTATTTGGAATAATCGCGGTAATATTAGCATTAAATGGTATTGCAATAATCACACCCGCCCAGTACATCGGTAATTTCCTGATTTTCACTGCAATCTTGTGGCTTGTAGTCGCAGTTATGTATTTTGAAGTCGCATTAAGGCGCGAAAGATCGTTAAAAAAAGGCTCTGCTAAAACTTCCGAGGTTGAGCCACCACCAGAAACTAAGAAAGAATTAAAAGAAAAAACATTTGGGGCTCAAGATAAGATCAGCAGTGCCAGAAAATCTGCAGAATGGAAACGCATTGCAATTTGGTTTATTCTTATCGCAGGTGTATTGGCTTTGAATGGTTCTACTTTGATCTTTGAGATTGAATCTGAAATTCTTAGCCGTATACTGCTCATCAGCGCTTTGGTTTGGTTAATTGGGACCGCAGTAATGCTGTTTATGGTGTTGAGGCTGGAAACTAAAGAGCCAATATATAATAAGCCAAAAGATATTAGATCAAGATTTAGACGAAAATTAACAGAATCTGAGATGCTAATTATTGGGTTTGCGATCGTTGCAACGGTCTTGGCTATCAATGGCCTAACAATAAAGCACCGTGATTTTGTGCTCGGGCTAAGTAGTTTTGGCCAGATTTTATTGATACTCGCCATCATATGGCTGGATGTCTCGTTCCTGTTCCTGTACTTTTCGTTCAAAGGCGGTGTGGTGTCGGGCGGGTTGGCGCGTGAGTTCAAAGGTATAACCTTAAAGGATCTTAAGCCCGAAACACTTGCCAAGATCCAAATTGATATAAATAAACTAATAAATGAAAAGCTGCCTGAATCCGAACGCGGTGCACTTTGGTTTGCGGTGGTGGCTTTAGTACTAGGTCTAAATTCGATCCTCATAACCTTCGCACCACACGATATTTTTGGGCTCATCTTGGAGGTCATTGCATTAATTTGGCTGCTAGGCGCCTCGTTCTTCCTATATTATGCAATTCGAGGCTCTGAACTCGCATCGAAATTACGGATGCTGCATGGCATTGATAAAGGTAAAATACTCTATACTGATAAGATCGATGGGGCTTCTGACGTTTTGGTGTCAAAAAAACACAATATTAGTGGCAGGCCCGATTCGATAATTTCATTAAATGATAAATATATACCATTAGAACTGAAGACCGGCAAGGTTCCCAAAGGGCCGTATTTTTCGCATATACTCCAGGTCGCGGCTTACTGCCTGTTGGTGGAAGAAACCTATAAGGCGGCACCACCCCACGGAATAATAAAATACAGTAAAGATAAAGAATTTAAGATCGATTATACGCCCGAACTCAAAAACCTATTATTGGGAAAGGTCGGCGAGATACAGAAAGCTATTGATGGCAAAAAGGTTCACCGAAATCATCACCGAATTGGTAAATGTAGATACTGTTCAAGACGTAAAAAATGCCCTGAGAGGTTGGATAAAGATGTTGAAAACAATTAGATCAACGGTATACCAGATATGTATTAGCGTAATTATTTTCTCATTGATAATAACCATGGCACCCTTAAATAACTCAATGAAGTTTGATAATATCGAACTTGATAGCCTCGACAATGGTTATGTGACCCGCAGCTTTGATTCAAGATCCGGCGAGCTTGAAAAATCTGATGATTGGATCGTTACGGGGGTGGAGCAAGTAGAGAATAAGACGATACTCGCGAAAGGTAATATCATTATCAATAACGGCGGTGTATTGACCTTGAAAGGTGTGGAGTTAAAAATGGATACGACCGAGAACCCGTTATTGATAAATGTGACAAACGGTGGCACACTCGAAATCTACGACTCTTCGGTTTCAATTTCAACCACAATGAAAGTGGAGCATTACAGCTATACTTTCAAGATCTATGGTAATGCAATAATTGATAATTGCGATATTACTTATGTCGGCCATGTCACCGAAAATTTCACCAAAGACCCCGACGTATCAAGCTGTGGCACTAATCTGCCAACTTACGAACTGCCCTGGGACGGGTTTGGGATCGAGATCTATGACGATAATGTAACAATTTCCAATTCTAAAATTAGCTATAGTAATAGCGGCTTGACCTGTTTTGAGGCTTCGCCTAAAATAGTTAATAACACGGTTTCTACAAATTTATATGGTATAATTGGGATCGATGCAACACTTAACCTCATCAACAATGAGATCTCGAATAATTCTATTGGAGTGTTTTGTAACAATACCGAGCTTACCGTTCTAAACGGTCGTGTATTGGACAATCAATATGGCATCTCGGTCTCCTATTCCAATTTGGTGGTTAACTCGACACTAATTTACCGTAACTACGAAGGCATATTCGGATGGGGTTCAAGTATATTATGTGAAAATACCCAGGTCTATCAGAATGAGATCTACGGCATTTATTTCGAGGAGTCGAATTTGACAACTGATAATAGCTCGATCTTTAGTAATTATTATGGGATCTATAGTACATATTCCAGGCTGCAAATAGAAGATTCAGAATTGAATAATAATTGGGTAGGTATCAAAGCAGATAATTGCGTGGGTGAATTAAATAATAATATTTTCACTTCTCATTATTTTCAGGGAATTGATACTTATAGAACTGAATTTACGATCTATAACTGTACGATCCTGGGCCACCCCACCGAAAATTCGGATTATTCGGCAGATAATATCGGTGTGATGGGTGTACTTTCGAATTTCACGATTTATGAATGCACGATAAAATATAACCGTGTTGGTATTGACGATGGATATTCTTCTAACATTAAGATCTATGATAATTTGATAACAGGTAATTACAACGGGATCTTCAATTTTCTAGCTGAAGAGTTTGAAGTATACAACAACACAATTGTCGATAATTACGCCGGTATTTATAGCTGGGATTCGAACCTGAATATATATAATAATTTGATCACCGCCAATATTTTTGGCATTGTATATAAGCAGACCGCTTCAGACAACCTGGATTTAGAGATCTCCATTAAGAACAATATTATCGCGAATAATGCTGACTGGGGCATGTACGTGTTCAATCATGAAGCTGATATTAGTGACAATACATTCGTGGATGATAGTGGCAAACCGAACGGTCAAGGCAAAATATTACAGGAATTCCCGTTCACGATTTATGTTGATGATCTCTACGACGAGCCGATCACGCTCGTAAAGATCGAGATCCAGGATATATTGGGCAACACAGTTGCGTCCGGGATGACCAATACCAACGGTGAACTTGAGGTTTATAACCTGACCTATTACAAATTATTGAATGATAACTCCGAGATCTATTACAACCCCCACGAGGTAACTGTGAAATGGGGTGATGATGACTGGGGCTATGTAATTGACCGCGCGACCGTGGAGATTTCTGAAGTTTCTAATATTACATTTAAATTGAGCTTACCGGACGTGTTCATCAGTGACGATGATCTCAAGATCTCCAAGACGCGACCCCACTCGGGCGATAATGTCAATATCGAAGCGACAGTACACTACACAGGTGGCATACCGGCCTCGGATCTAACTGTCGTGTTCACTGAAAATGGCGCAATTATCGAAGAGGTCAAGATCGATACGATTGCAGACGGTGAAACAAAAAAAGTATCGATAAAATGGAAGGTATATTCTCCATCCGACGCAACAATTAACCTCAGGGTTCGGGTTGATACGCCCTCGGGGTTTGAATATCATAGAACGGTCTACAGAAAAAATAACAATGCCTCGCACGAGATCAGTGTTAAAGGAGAGGATGAACCCTTTAGGGGGATCGTTTTGACCGGTGAGGAATGTATCGCAATTTCACCGTTCGTCGGTATAATATTCATTGTGATTTTGATCCTGATCTTTGCGATAATTCGTAAACGAAGAAAAGCTAGAAAAGAACAACAAAAGGTCGATGAAAAGGAAGAGGAAAAGCCAGGCGCCCCCAAACGCCCTGAATTTCGCAGACCCCCGCAGCAGCCCGGACGAGGACGACCGCCATCAGTCCGTCCACCCCGAAAACCCCCGGCTAAACCTGAAAGTGGTCGTGAAGGTATCCCAAGAGTACAAAATCCGTGGAAATGACGCTGGGGTTTATTGTTAGCGGTTACGGCGGCGGTTAAAATAGATCAAAACAACACCAGCTAACGCCAATATCATTACCGCACCTTCAAAGCCCGGTGTGCTATCGTCATCATCCTTTTTCGAACTTGTATCGGGTGTAACTGTTATCTCGATCGTGTCTACACCATCGGAAAAACTTGCTTTGGTAGCTTTGGCGGTTATCGTGAGGGTTGTATCGCTCGCGATCTCAGGGGCGGTAAAGGTGGCTTCATATTCGCCATTACCTTTATCCTCGACGTCACTGAAACTGCCGCCGCCGTCAGAACTAAGTTTGATCTTCGCTTCTTCGATCGGTTCGTCGGCGGATTCAACGGCGACTGTGATCGTAAGTTCATTGCCGGATTGGACCGTGGTGGCTGATGAGTCAATAGCGACTTCTAACGGGGACGGGCCGGGTGGGACCTCAAGAATTCTTGTAATGTTGCCCACCTGGCTACAGGTCGCGGTCACTTCGATTGTATCGCCGGGATAGGCAGTAATATTATATTCATAAGTAAAACTATCAACGATCGCAGGTTGGGTCGTATAGGTCTCTTCGAGTACAAATTCATTATTTTTATATATTTCTACGGTTTCTATATAATGATTGGTGGTCTCCGGTGATGCTACTAGATGATAGATCGTGACTGATAAAACTCCGTTGGAATAAGATAAATTCATATCGATCGGTGGATGCGCGGAGACTGGCGTTACAAAATTTAGGGTCACCATTACTAAAGCTAGAATTCCCAATAATTTTAGAGAATTTTTCATTTTAAATATCCCCTGGATTATTAAAAAAATAAATCTATGTTTTTACTCTTTCATTTTATTGGCGATCTCTTTTTTAACTTGTGCTTTTGATTTACCTTTGGTATCGATACCCAATTCTTTAGCAACTTTTTTGAGTTTAGCACTTTCTGAGTCTTTATTATCG
Source organism: uncultured Thermoplasmata archaeon (assembly GCA_965372445.1). Classification (GTDB taxonomy): domain Archaea; phylum Thermoplasmatota; class Penumbrarchaeia; order JAEHCK01; family CBDVCJ01; genus CBDVCJ01. Next base: position 5,365 of record CBDVCJ010000065.1, read on the forward strand.
GCTTCGAGCTCTTCCTCGCGGATCTCGCGCTCGACCATTATCTTACCGCGTTTGAACTCGGCACTGGCTTTACCTAGGTTACGTGCAAATTCCGGTATCTTCTTCGCACCGAACAATAATAATACAACGGCAAGTACAAGAATAATCCATTCCATTCCGGCTATCAATTTCTAACCTCCTAAGGTCAGATACACTATTTCTTTTATATTACTTTAATTTTTCTGTAATAACGTTTAGATGCCAGGTAACCCATAACATAAAGGATCATCATAGGCACCGCCACCATCATCATAGTGATCCCGCTACCGTCAGGTGTGATGATCGCACCGATAAATAAAATGATGACAAACGCTACACGCCAATGTTTTTTCCAGAGCTCCGGCTTTACCAGGCCGATCAGGGTCACTCCAACCATAATAATCGGTAACTCGAAGATCAGCCCGAAAACGAAGGTGAATGCCAGTATGAACGATATGAACTCTGAAACTGATAGGAAGGGATGCGCCTTCATTGAATAACTATAACTATACAGAAAATCCAGAGTAAAGGGTGTAATGAAAAAATATGAGATCAGGCACCCGAGAATGAAAAGTGCGGTGGCGGGGAACGTAATTTTCAAAACCATCTGTTTTTCACGCGGGTACATGCCCGGGCCAATAAAATTGCTGATCTGGTATACCATAAAGGGCATCCCGATCACAAGCGCCAAAAAGATCGAGATCTGCAAATTGGCAACTATTGCATCAACTGGTGTGACAGTTATCAATTCGACACGCGCAGGCAGCAGGTCGGCAGTGATCTGATTAAAAAATGTGCTGGCAATATTATCAGAGATAGTCGGGTAGAGTATCAATACCTTGCTACCAAAAAACTCGAACTCTTGGAACCCGATAACAAAACAGAATATGAAGATACTAAAAAATATCATAAATATTTTAACTGCTGTATTGCGTAGTTCATCTATATGTTCCCAGAACGTCATTTTTTTATCTACCAATTTTATTCGCTCCGAATTTTTTTTATATATTTCGGGAGTAACGATAGTCCTATGTCCTTGGTTATATAATGCCATTTAGTCCTGAGTCCTAAATCGGGAAATGGGAAACGGGAAAAGACACCCCCGCCCCCCTTACTTATACCGCTGAGTACGCTGAAGACGCTAAATTATTTAATTAGCAAAGAGATTGAAGATTCAAGAGGGGAGATTCAGGATGATGACATTTTAATCTTGAACCTTGAATCTAAATTCTTTAAATTAACTCAGCAATCTCAGCGTACTCAGCGGTTAAATAGAGGGGAGGGGGGTCGATTCCCCATTCCCGTAAATGGCTTTATATTCGATGCTCCCGATGTTTAATAGTAAATTATCGATTATTTGGTCATCACTTTTTCGATCTCCATTTCAGGATCGCATAAATTATCAATATTAAGATTATGACAATAAAGACATTGATACAGATCGTGAGCGTGTAATTAATTTCCACATCCTCATCGGAAACTGTAGAAGCACTGAGCCTGTAGATCGTTCCGCTATCTTCAATAATGTAGATAGATCCGTCATCAACAATAATAACCGCCGAATTCAATATCGTGAGGTCGTTATCGTCCTCAAGCTCGGGCGCCAGGTCCAATTCCCAGCGGGTCTCGCCGGTGGCGATGTCTAAGTTGTAAACGGTTGTATCGGATAATATCACAACCTCCGCGTTGCCAAAGGCTAAATGGCGGCCGTTCAACTCGCGTTTCCAAAGGCTGGTGCCTTGATTTAGATCAAGAGCCTGGATCTCATTGTTGTAACATACCAATAATATATCCTGATACACAACGGGTTGGTTAAAATGGGGATAGTATTTTCGGCCCTCGAGGGTCCACAATTCATTGCCAAAAATCAATTGATTTTCTTCAAGCCCCAGCAGAGCATAAACATGTAAGTCATAATCCGATAAGGTAACGATCAATTTATTGTCATAGATCAATGGAGAAGATAAAGCTTCAACCTGGTGCGTTCTATACAGTTCAACGGTTTTGAGCTCGTCGCCGGTGTTGAGGTTCAATATGAAAATTTGGTCGAAATCCGCACCGAATACGTAATTGCCGTAAATTGCGGGTACACAGTTTGTTACACCTACGGGATAGCTCCAGATCTCCTCGCCATTTTCGATATCCAAACAATATAAATTTCTATTGGAAAGAGTAAAATAAATACGGTCCTGAACGATAACTGGGGGGTTAATACTGTTATACGGCTTGCTCCAGAGTGTATCCTGGGTGAGTTTGTCAAGACACGCTAAGCCATTATAATTTGAACAAACAAACAATCGATCTTGATATAATACTATCGGCGTGGCGCCTTTTTCGGTATATTCGCTTTTCGCACCCAGATTATATTGCCATTTGACCTCTCCGCTGCGTTTACTTATTGTAAACAAAGTACCTTCCGAACCAACTGTGGTGCTGGTGGGGATAGATGAAACCAAATAAATGAACTCGTCATCCATTACCGGCGTACTTTTCAAGATGCTTCCTAGTTGGGTGGACCATTGCACTTCGAGATCGCTTGGGAGTGGTGTATCATTATTTTCTGCACTTGTGCTAACAGTGGTAATATTGAATAATGCCATAATTAAGAACAGTGACACTAATTTAAAAATGGTGTTTTTATGTATGTTTAGTGATTTAGACATTTAGCTCAGCTCAAGATTATTCTTTTAATATAAAAAAATTTATATAATCATACTGTATAATTGCAGTATTCTCATAAAAAGAATTAATTCTAATTTTCAGAGGGGTATGAATTATGGCTCAAGGTTCAGAAAGTGAAGAAATCAAATCCAAACTTTACGGTGCAATTGCAGCAGTAGCAGTTGCAACGTTTGTTATCGGTCTCGTTGTTGGGTATCTAATCTGGGGTGTATGATACAAGATTTTATTAACCACTTTGTATTTTGTGATTTTCTATGCCCCTGCCAAAACCCGAAAATAATGCTATAAGCATCGCGATCCTCTGCGGTGGTAAATCCACAAGATTTGGCGATGAATGTAAAATATTACATAAGATCAGCGATAAATTCATGTTTCAGATCATCAACGATAAATTTCAAAATTCAAGTACCGATATTTTTTTACAACTCTCGCAAGATATCAAAGATATGATAGAGGCAAATATTGATGATTTTAAGCTCGAGGAGTATCCGATCTTTTTAGACCTCCACGACAATCAGGGTCCATTAGCCGGCATATATTCGGCCCTGACCCATGCAACAAACCCAAATGTTTTTGTCGTTGCGGCGGACCTGCCATGGGTTGATGCCAATATCTTAGATGAATTGAAAAAATATGTAGGGCACGAAATTATCATCCCCAGATGGGATAACGGTTTTTATGAACCGCTCTGTGCGATCTATTCCCAAAAGCTATTGAAAATTATTGAGCGGCAATTACAGGATAATAAATTGAGTATTCATCAGTTATATGAAATGTCCGATAAGATCTCGATTAAAACTATCAATATCGATGACTTGATCGAGAATAGTGTGATAAACGAAGATTGTTTTAAGAATGTCAATACTAAAAAAGATCTCTAAAAGTATAGGGCACTAAGGGATGGAGGCTGATAGATAGATTCCAGTTTTCAGATTTATGCTAAAATAGGCACAAAGTTCCAAAGGCACATAGGCACAAAGTCCCCACCCCCATTTCAAAATTAACCTAATCTTTGTGCCTGTGTGCCTCTGTGCCTACAAATACTCGAATCAGGAATCTGAAATCCGGAATCTTCATCTCATCCATCATCCTTGCTATAATAGCCAATCCCTTATCTTCTCAGTACAGATCTTCAAGATCGCCTCAGGGTCGCCAACACCGTTCAAGCCACCGACCCCGGCATGACCGCCACCGTCACAATCGCACTCTTGACCCACTTCATTTAAAAATCGTCCAAGGTGCAAACCTTGTTTTACAAGCGCCGGTTTGGCTTTAGCACTTATTCTTAACCCATCACCTTTCTGTGAGGCCACGAACGCAATCTCTGCACCTAACATCAAAAGATATTTACATGCCGAGGATTCGAACGCCCCGACGATCGAGGTGACGACGATCTTATCTGCGATCGTTTCATATTTTAAACGTTGGGCAGCTTTAAGATGCGCTATTCGCTGAGATCGGTCTAAATTGTTATTGGATTCCACAATTTGCAGTACTTCGTTGGGTTGCACACCACATTCGGACATAATATCCATAAATGTTTTGAAGGTTTCGGGCTTGGCGAATTTAAATCTACCGGTATCGGTGATAATACCCGCCATAAGCGCGATTCCGGTGTCGCGATCGATGGTTTTGCCCGAGGCTTTTAAAATCTGATGGATGATCTCGGCACATGAGGTTTTGGAATCATCGCAATAATATATTTTTGCGATCCCGTCCCAATTCGAAGTTCTCAGATGGTGGTCGATAATGATCGGTTCGTGAAGATGCTCGACGAGCGCGCCTAGCTGGGTAGGGGTGGAGGTATCTAATACCAATACACACTCAAACTTTTCGATAAGGTCGGGGCCAGGATCTTCAATAACAACTTCATTTAAGGCATGCAATAGCGCTTTGCTTATTGCACTTACACCTTGATAAGCCCCGATGGAGATCTCTGGAAAATTATTACCTAAAGCAATCGCACTGCCAATAGCATCTGGATCTGCATTAGGGTGTAATAAAATAAGTGTCTTCCCAGACTCTAACTCATCTATTATTTTGTCAAAATTTTGAGCTATGGTGCTTTACCCCCCACTTTCAGTATCTGTTCCACCAGCTCGGGCCTCCAGCCGTTGCGCAGCCTCAGTTATCTCTTGCTGAAGTTTTTGATAGCGTTCCTTCAACTGCGTCTCCTGGCGCACGATTGTTTTTACGCGTACTTCAAGGGTCTCTTTTTGCTCTTTCAGGTCTTTGTCTACACTTGGTTTATCTTCTGCCTTTACATAAAGTGAACCCACATTTTTGTATATTGTGGTATCATCAGAGATATTCCCGATCTCTTCCAACGCATTTTCTACCTCGCGCAACTGAGATTCGATCTGTAGCTTTTGAGACATTATCATTTGGATCTGTTGTCGCAATTGGTCAAATTGTGCAAGTTGATTTTGCATCTGGGGTGGTATATTAGGTGCTGCCATTACTTTCACCTTCCTTTAACTCTTCATTGATCTCTACAACACACTTTATCCAGCGAAGATAAGAATTCAGTGCTGCACGAAGTGCATTCACATCTTGTGCCGTTATAATAAGCTTCACTTCATCTTTTGGTGGATTGGTTTGGAGTTCGACTTCAGCTCGAAAACTTTTACGATTTAGTTCCGGACTTAAGGATTGAATAATAATATCGGCAATTTTGGGGTTAGTTCGAATTTTTACTTCGGCTCGCTTTTCCATATTATCGTTCCAATTATCATGATTTTATTTGACCGTTTCGTAAAGGTTAACAATGATCTACCGAGCTTTAACTATCTTTTTCACATTTGGTCGCTCTTTGTAAAATATTTTTGAACCACATTTTTCACATTGTATATCTGAAAGTGTTAAATCTATTCTTATCAATTCTTTACAGTTTCCACATTTATACATTTCGAACACCCTTTTTACTTCAGTTAACTGAGTAAAATTTCAAGTCTAATATTATACCTTTTTTTTGGTTTTTTCTTCGCGGCTACTTAATTGTTTAAATATTTGGCTCTTAGCGCGTGCCGAGCCGGTAACAGGTGTATAAGCACCACCCGCAAACGTTGTACCGCAACGTTTACATTTCCAAATGCCGGTGCTCACCCGTTTCACAGAACGGTTCATACAATTTGGACAAGGATAGCGCTGCCTTTTACCAGACTCGATCTTATCTACCTGCTTGCGAATCTTCACTCCGTATCGGGAGCCAAATTTGCCGGCTATGCCAATTTTTTTGCGTTTATGTACCATTTTCAAGTTCCTCGTGGTAATAAGGACTAATATATATTATTTTTCCTGAACCAATTTTAATATATTTTCGCGTATATGTTTACCTGTCTTTTGTGATAATTCTATTACTTCTTTTATTTCGGGCAGTGTAAAATTGCCACCGACACCTTTTTGCATTGCTCGAATGTCGTTATTTTCATCGGTAGTTACCGTTAACCTCGCATCACATATATTTTCTTCGTCCAATGTGGGGTCAAGAACGATAATATTGCCGAATTTTACGGTTGTACATGCAATTGGGTAGTGATGAACGGGCATCGCGAAATCCTCGTTGCCGTCCCCCAAAGTGCTGGCGGGGACGGTCGTAGTCGTTAATGCAGCGAGTGCCCCAAGCCCGGCAGCATCAAATAAATTACCGTCGTAATCCAGTACATGTATATCAATATATAATACCCATACTTTTTTACCTTCTTCGATACACATTTGTTTCAGGTCGATCGTTTCACTTTCGCGTATGCCGCGATCTACAATGCGCGCCAGTTCAATTGCATTCTCGCGCAGCGGCCCGGACCCGAAAAAGGGCGATGCCATCGGGTTCAGTTCGGCATTGGTGGTCAAAACCCCTTGGTCGGGGGTATCCGGATAGGGCTCACCCGGCCCGATCTTTATACCGACCAGCACATCGGTCTCGCCCAGCTTGACCCGTGCCGATCCTTCAGCAGTACCAATAATGTCTTTCTCAACGGTTATCGAACGTATCTCGTCGAAATTCCGGCCGTCAATTCGTTTTTGCTGTTTGCCAAGATGATAAATGTAATCTTTTTTTATCTCGGAAATGACTTCTTTGTTCATTTTTCAACCACTTTCCTGTTATGTTCGGTAATATTCGATTACCTATTATTATTCATCAATATTCGGTTCGAGCTCGGCGGCCTTGGTCGCCAGGTTTTCATCAAGCGGTTCGAGTTGCTCGGCATCTTCTTCCGAGAGCATTGTGGAATATTTATGCTTTAAGGAATCTTTCTGTAACCCGTAGATCTTGTTGCAATTTTCGGTCACCAACTCTAAAATATGGTCGAATTCCGCAACAGTTAAATGTCCATCCATTTGCAATAATAATATTTCGCCGGTGCGAGGTATCATTGCAATAGGTAGGTCTGCTTGGCCCAAATTGTCTTCTTCTTTATATAGATCAATAACTACTTGATCGTCAACTTTGCCGCCTGAACATGATGGCACCAGATCCAGCATCGGTATCCCGGCATCTGCAAGCGCCACCGACGCAACTGTTAGACCTGCACAGCGCGTACCGGCATCTGCCTGAAGTACCTCGATATATATATCTACTGTGGTTCTTGGATAAAGCTCGGTAAAAATCACATAGTCAAAAACTTCAGAGATTACTTTCGAGATCTCGGTGCTTCGACGGTCCGGTCCAGGCCGTTTCCTATCGCCGACTGAAAAGGCCGCCATATTATATTTACATTGCACTATTGCCCGGTTCGTTTTCTGGAGATAGCGGGGATGTACTTCTCTCGGCCCGTAAACCGCAGCTAAGATTTTATTACCGCCCCATTCAATGTAACCCGAACCATCCGCACGGTTCAATACACCAACCTCGATCTTTATTGGGCGAAGCTCGTCAAATTTACGACCGTCAGCTCTTATGCCATTTTCGTCTATCAATTTGGGTTTGACCATCTCGCTGCTCATAATTATCATCTCATATACATAAAGTGTAAATTTGGTGTTTATATTATTTTGATAGTTAAGGTTGTGCATTCTCGCTTAAAAAAGTCTCCATTTTGGAGGTTAAGCCAACCGTATGCGCTTTACGCTCGATCTCCTTTATTGCTTGGGTCGCGATTATAATACTATCGATCTCACCGTCAAGCCAGATCCTGCCATTTTGACCGACAAACATTCTACATTTTGTATATTTTTTTAAGAGCGATATCATTGTGCCGCTTCTGCCAATAATTCTAGGAACTTTAGAAGCTGAGATCTCTATTACATGTCCTCCATTCAATTTTCTAAGGCCAACGCCCCTCATTGTCGCCTGTACCCTTTTAATCTCATCCACGCTCATAATTTTAACGAGCGCAACTTCGCCGATATCGATATATCTCGAAGTTGTACCATATTCAACCTCCCACGGAACTTCATTACCATATAAAACAGCGTTGTAAGGCGAGTTGATATTAAGTATCCAGTTTGAAGGTCCGATATCGATCACTTTGCCTATAACGGAATCGCCAGCCCTCGGGATATATTTGCCGCCAAATGATATAACATTTATATAGTCCGATCTTACATCCTTAAATCCCAATTGGGCAGCATAGATGTTCTCGCCGTCTTTATAGGTGCCGACCCCGGCACGATACGAACCGGAATCAAGAAATTCACCTGGTACGACTAATTCTCGAGCCGTTGACGGAGTATCATTTGAGGGTGACGGTTTATCTTGAGTATTAACGATATCATCTAAGTTACCTTTATCATCCATTTTAATCACATTATAAATTTTGATTTGCCTCCCGGTGAGTTCCATATTTATTCAATGAGCTTGATCTCAGTTGCTCCTTTGGTCCTAGCATTTAATTTATCGAAGAATTCGATTTGTAGACCTGCGGGAAGCTCGACGAGCCCGATCCAGGTGCCATCTTTCTGCCATTCCTCTCGAGTGATCTTGCCAAAGGATTTTATATCGCCGTAACATTTGCCGTAATCCTCCGCAGATAATTTCACGGCCATCACGACTTTTTCGAACCTGATGGGAATTAACGGTTCTAATGCCACAAGGATTTCTTGAACCTGAACATCAACAGGTTTAAAAGGGTCGATATGAACTTTGGCTTCCTTCATTGCAAGTTCGATGCGCTGGGGTGGATGGGGCGTTTTGGTCTGCGGGTTGATCGCATTTCGAACGATTGCAGTAATTATCTGACGCTTTTTGGATTCCTGCATCTCCTTGCGCTGTTCGGTTGTTAATTGTATGTCGCCGCGTTCGATGATCTCGCGCGCAATTTGTGCGACTTCAGTTGTCTCGAAAAATTTTGTTATTGTCTCGGTTGAGGCATGCTCGCCTTTAGCCTGGTCTTTAAAAATCGCGTCTATGGCTAGTGCGCCAAGCACATCGAACTCGGGATCCTCTTTTATGTCATCAATAACTTTCGGGTCTACAAGAACCTCGAAATGTTCACCTTGAACAACTAATCTAGCCACAACAGCTTCATCTAAAGAAACCATAATTCCAACACCATTATAGTTCAAAGGTCGTATAAAACGTATTTAACATAATTTAATAATATCATTTTTTAGATTTTCTTACGGTCTCAATAAATTTAGTGACCTTATCATGAGCCAATTTTTCAAAAGGTTGATCTTGTAATACGACCCCGATCTCAATTGCAGCTGGGTCAATTCCCCCCTCAGTTGCGGTATCCAATGCATATAATCCTAACTCGATACATTTATCCTGACTCATTTTTTCTTTATATTTCTCTTCAAAGGTTTCCATAACTACATTGCGCCCAGCCCCAATACTTCCGGCTTTATACGCCATTAACGCGCCGCTGGGGTCTGTTTCGTAAAGATGTTCGCCGACCTCGTCAACACCTGCGACCAACAAGGCAGTACCAAACGGTCGTACACCGCCATATTGGGTGTAATTTTGTTTGAAATCGCAGATCTTCTTCACTAAAATCTCGACCGGCATCTGTTCGCCATAAGTAATTCTATTTATCTGTGCCTCTATTCTAGCTCGGTCCACCAAAACTCTCGCATCAGCCACAAGACCGGAAGTGGCACAGCCAATGTATGTATCGATCTTGAAGATCTTCTCGATGGATTCAGGTTCAATTAATCTGCTAGTTATTCTCTTATCTATGATCAGAACTACACCATTTTTAAATTTTATTCCAACTGTTGTGGTGCCTCGTTTCACTGCCTCTCGCGCATATTCGACCTGAAATAGTCTACCATCTGGTGAAAAGACTGTTATTGCTCTATCATAT
>CBDVCJ010000066.1:0-15173 GCA_965372445.1 uncultured Thermoplasmata archaeon
TCGGGCATTTTCAAAGCCGAGGCAACTTGACGAAGTAAGTTGCCGCTGACAATAGACAATCAACCCTAAATTCTGACTCCTAACTCCTAGCTCCTAGCTCCTAACTCCTAATATATCCATAAGTCACCAAATTAGTACATTCAATTACCTCTCGCTCAAACATTTATAATTCACTTAAACATTTAACATCTCGAAATTCAATATTGGATTTCCGCCATGTACCCATTGTATGGTGAAAAATAAATTAAAAGGCAATGGGAGGTGAAAGCTATGCTAGGCAGGGTTATAGCACCTGCGGTGGCAGAAGATAAAACCGCTATAAATAAAACTGTAATAAATATAGATGAACATATACGGAGCTTTATAAATGCAGTGAAGAAATCCGAGCAAGCCATAAAAACAGCAATCCAGGACTTGAAACGCGAATTTTTTATTGGACTTTTTGGTGGCAATAATGGTGGGGCGGTGGGGTGAATTTAATGGATTATCAAAAATTCTTAAATTTTGGCGGCTGTCCAAGCTGCAGATACTTTCCCGGACCATATTTTCTTGAGCCCGAGCTTGAAAGTCCTTGGCAATGCTATTATTGCTTTGAACCGGAATCCCAGGAGTATCGAAGGTATGAACCTAAAAGAAAAAAATAAATTATGAGCCATGGTGAACCTATTTGAGATCGAAGCTCCAGTGATAAGAAAAGATATATTCTTGTGGGAAGTCGGAGGTCAGAAATCGGAAATCAGAAATTCAACTCGGATTTCCATCTTCCGACCTCTGGTGTGAGGGTGAACGAAGTTCAAACACACACCTAGGGGTATTTTCGAAGAAAATGACCCTCGTCTTCATATTAACTCTTTGTCTTACCACTTGCCACCTACAATTTCATAGAATATAATTAGCTAAAAATTCGGGTTAAAGCAATTCAACAAAACCGAAAGTTATATAATCAACCAAAAGCTTTTTGGGTTTTAAATTTATATGCATTCAACCGGGGCATCTATTAGGTGAGATTATGGCAGATATAAAAAGTGCGACTCAATTAGCTGAACTCCAAGATTTTTTGGATTCATTACCCAAGAAACCATGTTCGGAGTACCCAGGCCATTCCGACTATTGCACTGTATGTAAGCGTCTCAATCGTGAGGTTGCAAGCGTATGTAAATATTCTGGCTTGGAGATCGATGCCGAAAAAGCATCAGAAACTAGTGAACCCGAAAAAGTCGAGTTCAAACCTATTTCCGATGAGGTTGAAACTACGCAGGTTATACCTTCGGAATCAGAAGAGGACTTCCCAATGATTGAGATCGTCAAACCGACGACCAAACCCCGAAAGCCCGTTGAAATGGAATTATTGGAAGATGTTGCAATTGAATTTGAGATCATGGGGGAAGGCGACGAGCCAGTTGAAGTTGAAGTTCTAGAAGTGGAACCTTTAGAGGAAGACGAGTTCGGTGAAGGTGACGAAGAAGGTGACGTGTTGCAATTTGAGGCTGTTGATGGCGAAGTTGCGGAGGTTGTTGAAGTGGCGGAAATAGACGAGTCGTCAGAAGTTATATTCGAGCCGGCAGATACGTCCCCAGGCGCACCCCCGATGCTGCAACAGCCTGCACCTCAAGCCCCAGTACCAATAGGTAGGGGAGCCAAGAGACATCCAATGCCTAAGAAACCGGTAATGCTAAAAAGACGGTCGGTCGTGAAAAAAGTGCCGCTCAAGAAACATCCGGGAAAAGCGTCGGTAGTGACACCCAGAGTACAACCTGAAACACAAGCCCCGCTTAAATTGGAGCCTGTCGAAGAACAAGGGTTTGGACCCGAGCCGACGCCCGCTTATTCTACAGCGCCTAGAACTTCGCCAAAAGTAAAATTAAGGCCGCGAGTAAAACTCAAACCCAAAGCTAAACTTAAGAATAAATAACATTATTAATTTTAAACAGATATCATTGATGACGACAAATGAATGAATTTTTATGAAAATATATTGGTAATAAAACAATAAACAATGCACATCAACAGACGCATTTTAATAAAAATTTCCAAACCGAAAGTTTAATAAGGCATTAGTGACAATATCTTACAAGAAGCTATTTAATCAAGGCAAATCAATGACGTTGGATATGATTTTGAACTGAGTTATTCTTTACTGGAGGCTATATCATATGGTTGATAAAAAATTGAGAAATCTGAATATAATGACAGACCCTTCAAAAATCTTGACAATTAATAATTTAACACGCGCGATCCAGAACAGTGTTAGCCCGAGTGGTATAGAAAAGGGAGACGCTCGAAAGATGGCAGAACACATGATGAACTTCTTTGGGTATAGTGACCGAATTATTGATAACGTGCTCGAACCCGAGGATCGCGACGTTTTTTACATGATGGAAGATGTTGGAATTCTAATGACAGAGCGTGAAGAGACAACCTTATATGATGGAAGAGAATGGCGCATCAACTATTGGTTGTTTAGAAAAGATCGGATTCAAGAGTTAATAGATAATCGTCCTTCCAGAATGAAGATAAATGAGGAAGAAGAGTCCTCAGTTTACGAAGAAATCCCTGATGATGTATGGACTCGAGATTAAGAAAAGTGATATACTTTTAATTTTTTTTGTTTCAGATTAGAGATATCGCTAAAATTTGGTCCACATTAAATCAATGCATCGAACGTAAATTTTTTCATTCGCTCTCGATTCTCGGAGCTAAAAGATATTCCACATGTCCTTCGCCATTAGCAATTTCAAATTCGAGCTTAACCGGGTAATCAGTTCCTAAATGCATTGTGACGATATCGGAGCTTGTAACGGATTTTATCATGTTCGAAAAATAATCCAGCGAGAATAAGCTTTTGACAGGTTCTTTACAATCCAGTTTTTCCAATAGATCTTTGGTCAACTTTAAGTTCACAGAGTCGGTCTCACCTTCAGAAGCTAATTCAAACCCTTCTGGAGTTACACTTAATGAAATATGGTCGGCAATAGATTCAGAGGCACGAATACCCTGCCCCAATTCTGTGGTTTTGATGACAACTTTAACAGGTAACGGCACATTAGGGACTTTCGGGTCCGACATGCCTGTGGTGTCCACTAATGACATACTGCGAGTTATATTGGCAACCTTCAGTATCAATCTATTTTTTTCATTATCATGGTTGATCGAAATCGAGTCATTAGGTTTGGCCAATCTCAATACATCATTTAAACGGTTGATATCAATTCCAAGTTCAACTTCGGATGCTTGATATTCGTCAAATGCAGAGCTTTTAAGATTTAGATCTACCATGGCCACATGTGCGGGGTCGACTGCTTTAACGTTCAATCCATCTTCGGAAATATTAAATTTTGCTTCGTCTACTAATGTTGATAGTACACCGATTAATTCTTTAAGTGTCTCTGTCTTTACTTCAATCTGGAACATTCCTTAAACCTCCCCTTGAAAAGTAATTTTGAGTTTTGGGTAATTTATGTATAGGATTAAATAGTTTATGCTTGTGACGAAAATAAGATTTTGAAATGATAAGTGAATACTTTTCTGGGTTGTTATTTTAGTCAAGGGAGTCGTGGAGTCCGATATGTTGGGTGTTGTGTGTTTGACGATAACTATTGCGTCCTAAGTCCTTAGTCATATAATGCCATTTAGTCCTGAGTCCTTAACGATTTACTACCATATCGTCCTAGGTCCTTATTCGGGATCCGAATTCAGGAGTTAGGATTTGGGTTTGATTGTCTATTGTAAGGAGTCAGGAGTAAGGACACCAGGACGCAGGACCCAGGACGCAGGACTCCAGACGCAGGACATCGGACTACGGACGCTTGCCCCTACCACCTATCACCTACCACCTACCACCTAAAAGGGGACGCAGGAATCCGGACACCGGACTCACGACTAATTACACATAACGCACAACTCACAAGTATTTAGGCTCCTAGGACTCCCCGGACTCCCAAGACTCACCACTAGCTAGCAGATTTGAACTTCCATCCCTAAAATAATTTGTACTACTAATTACATTCAAGATTGATCTTATGGCACTATCCGGTCAGTTAGCTTTCACAATTTCATTTCTAATAGGAATTGTACCTGCAATAGTGATATTGTTCTACACTGTTAAAAATTATGAAAACTATTTCGAAGACCGCCATTTCTTTTTTGCGCTGATGGTATCATTATTTTTGGGTATTTTAGCTGGGTTTTTTCATATCGCTGTTATGGTTACTTTACCTGGAATATTCGATCTTATCGGGCTCATAATTGTTATTTTTGCACTTGCGATCTTTGAAACAATAGTTAAAGTTGTGTTTGTTAACCTGCCGCGTTTCAAGCGCGAATATGATACTACCTTTTATGGCGCTTCGTTCGGATGCGGGTTCGCATCTTTTATTATTATTGCGATTGCATATGTAAATTTATTAGGTGAATTAGGTGGTTCAATTGAATTTATTCTAAGTTTAGTTTTATTTGCATTAGGTGTCGTGTTCATACAAGGTGCATTAGGAATATATATCGGGTATGGCAGTCACAGACTTGAATTATTTAGTTACACCATAAAAGCGATCTTCATTCAAGTGCCGTTTAATTTTGGGTTAGTTCTTTGGTATTTAATTGTGTGGATATATCGAGTTAGTGGTTGGGAATTGATTTTGATTGCGACAATTTACGCCTTTGGGGTTTATTTGTATGTTTATTTTAAGATCTTACCGCTGTCCTTGCCGGAGGATCTCCGCAAGCATCGCAGGCGTACGCTCCGCAAGCGTAAGCAGAAATGATAGTATGTTGGATACCGAGTCCCATTATAAAAAGATGGATACCCTGATTCTCATTGTCAAAATGATACCCTCCTAAAGATTTTCATTAGGATTCCCTGGCATCATCATCAAAATGAGATGCCTGGGTATCTTTATGGCTTTCATTTAGCTGGTGATCCTTATCATAATCCGATAGCATGGTATCCTCATAGCAATAATATAAATGGACATCATTATCACAATATCAAACCAGGGTATCCCTATGACAATTATTTATCCGGGTATCCTTTCCACAATGTTATGCCAGGGTATCTTTATGACTTCAATTAAGCTGTGTATCCTTATCACAACCTGATTGCAGTGTATCTCAATGGCATTTAATTACTCTGGTATCCAACATCATAATATTAAATCATAACCATTAAATATCTCAAAAATTGTATAGTGCAGCCTATGGGGATTTTAGAGGCAGCCGAGAAAGCTATTAAGGACAGAGAATTATGCGATCATTGTCTAGGTCGACTTTTTGGTAAATTAGGGCATGGTCTGGATAATCCCGATCGAGGTCAGGCTATAAGGTTCGCAATGGATAATGGGTTTGCCCAAGAGCCCGGAGAGGACGATGGTGCGTTTCTGAAAAGGATCGTCGATTGTGATGAGTTTCAAGATGTAACTGTACAGCCCCAAGAGTCAGGTCAAGAACAATGTTGGGTTTGTAATGATTTATTCACCGAACTTGATCATTTTGTCGAACTTGCGATCAAGAAATTAGATGGTTATGACTACGACACTTTTTTAATAGGCACGAAAGTAGATGTTGAGCTGCGCGAAAAGGAAGAGCAGTTATGGGGCGACTTGAAGCTATCAGACATGGAGCCGTTGAAGACCGAGCTCAACCGCGAGATCGGTAAACGCCTAACAACCCAATTAAGTAAACCACCGAACTTTGATAACCCGGATATTGTGGCAATAATTGACACTCGCTATGATATAGTGGATCTACAAATTGCGTCGCTTTACATTTATGGACGATACCGGAAATTTTCGCGTAGCATCCCTCAGACCAAATGGCCTTGTAAAGTGTGTTGGGGTAAAGGCTGCAAACGCTGTAATAACACGGGCAAAATGTATGAAACCAGTGTAGAAGAGATCATAGTAAAGAAGATCTTGGAAATAACTCAGGAGCGCGAGCATAAATTTCATGGCATGGGGCGCGAAGATATAGATGCAAGAATGTTAGGGAATGGTAGGCCGTTCGTGATCGAGATCGTCTCGCCATTAAAGCGTAAACTTGATCCTGAGGCGCTTCAAGCCAATATAAATGAGTATGGTAAAGGCAGTGTCGAAGTTGAAGGGCTAAGATATTCGACCAAGCAGGAAGTAATAGCGATAAAAAAGGCCTGCCACAATAAAACCTATAAAGTACGAGTTGTGTTTGAAACTCATGTTCCAATGCAAAAACTTAAAAAGGTAGTTAGTATATTCACGCACAAACAAATCGTACAGCGTACTCCGATAAGAGTGGCTCATCGCCGTGCTGATAAGTATCGTAATAAAGAGGTAGTCAATATTGATATAGAACAGTTCGGGGCAGAGGAGAATTGGGCGATATTGAATATTACCGGTGAAAATGGTATTTATATCAAAGAGTTGATCCATGGTGATCATGACCGTACCCACCCGAACCTAGCTGAGTTGTTGGATACCCCCTGTGTAGTAAAAGATTTAGATGTAATTCAGATCCACGATAATCAAATAAGTGATATTTGAAAAACGCAAATATTTAAGAACCAAAAAAATTTGGAGTGGAAGTGATGGTAAAAAGGTCTAGAGGTATAAGAAGCAAAACGCGATATAAGTTAAAACGCAAATTTGGTGAACGAGGCCTATCTCCGATCACACGGAGCTTGCAGAAATTTAATGGAGGCGAGAAAGCAAATATCGTTATTGACCCGAGCATTCATAAAGGTCAGCCCCATCCGAGATTTCATGGGTTAACCGGCACAGTCGTTGGCTCCCAAGGTAAAGCGTACCTCATCAGCATCAAAGATGGCAATAAATTAAAGACATTGATAATTCGACCTGAACATCTCAAAAAGGCAAAAAGTTAAAAAGTTTTTTATTTTCACAACAACATAGGGGGTAAAAGTGGATTCATAGATTATTTTTACGGATTAAGAATCAGTTTAAGTAATACTGGGGTTAAAAGAAATAAAAGTTCAAGATATGAATAATGGGAGGAAAAAAAAATGGCTGAAAGTGAGAAGGTAGTCTCCTTAGAAGAGGTAAAAAATTTACTTTCCAAAGAGGAAAAAAAGCGCGAGCTAAGTTATGAGAAGCGCTTAGCTTTAGACCATGCAAAAACATTTTCAAATATTAATATAACCACGACCAAGAAATTAGTGCAAGAATTGACCAAATTAGAACGGATATCGGAACCGATCGCCTATAAGATCGCGGAGCTATTACCAACCCATCCGGATGATGTACGTGCGATATTTGCCAAAGAACGCTTTAATTTGGAGGAGAAAGAGATCAAACAAATTATTGAAATTGTAACCAAAGTAAAGGCTTAATATCATGAAAATGGGGGTAATTAAGCCAAACCTAGAAATGATGAGAAGATAAACGATAAGGTGTGTGGTATTTTGGAAGATTATGCTTATATACTTGATTATTTACAACAAGGCATTCCAAATAGCCGAAGTTTCAAGCGTGAGCCCGTGGCTTTTGGGCTTGGTGAATTCGAGTTTAAAATCCTAGAGCTGATACCCAAGGATGCGGTATCTTTACAAATTGGCGACAAGGTCTACATTGGTAAAGATCTAGATAAACGTGACAAAGTGCTACATGTAAAACGAAGGATTAGATATTCAGATATTACAAATACAGCCCAAACCGAGCTTCCTTATATAATCTCGACGATAGTAAAGGATAACGAAGAGCGGTTTGTAAAGTTTTATAATGATGCCCAAGCAATTAGCACACGTTTTCATATGTTAGAACTATTGCCAGGTTTGGGTAAAAAGACGATGTGGGCAATAATCGACGAGCGTAAAAAAGCGCCTTTTAAAAGTTTTGAGGATATGGAGGAGCGGTTGAGTACGTCACTTCACCCTGAGAAGCATTTGGTCAAACGAATAATGGTCGAGCTTTCCGATTCAGCACAAAAATATCATCTCTTTGTTGGGAAATAGTGGGGGCGTTCAATTGGATTTTAAACTCACCAAAGAACACGAAATGATACGAACTATGGTACGCGAATTTGCAGAGACCGAGATAAAACCAATTGTACCGGAATATGACGAAAACCAAGAGTTTCCCTGGGTGACGGTAAAAAAGATGGCGGAATTGAATTTACTTGGCTTGATCTTTCCGAACGAATACGGTGGGGCGGGGGTTGGCTATATTAGTTATGCGATCGCAGTTGAAGAGATCTCGCGGGTGTGCGGTGCGCATGGGATCACAGTTGCAGCCCATAATTCATTATGTTCAAATCATATTTATATATCCGGTACTGAAGATCAGAAAAAGAAATATTTGGTACCACTAGCCCAAGGCGCGAAGATCGGTGCCTGGGGGTTGACAGAGCCCGCGGCGGGATCGGATGCGGGTGCGACTGAGACCACAGCAGTGCTCGACGGCGATGAATGGGTACTCAACGGCCAGAAGACCTTCATCACGCACGGCAGTATTGCAGATACCGCGGTGATCATTGCTGCCACTGACAGATCCAAAGCACATAAAGGTATAAGTTCCTTTATTGTAGATTGTGATACCCCGGGTTATTCCACAGGTACAAAAGAGAACAAACTCGGGCTCAGATGTTCGGATACAGCTGAGATAGTGATGGAAGACTGCAGGATCCCGCAAGAAAATCTGCTGGGCAATATCGATAATGCATTTAGTGATGTGTTAGCGGTCCTCGACGGCGGCCGTATCAGTATCGCTGCAATGGCGCTTGGCATAGCCCAAGGCGCACTCGATGAAAGTATAAAATATGCAAAGGAACGCGAGCAGTTCGGTCGACCAATTTCAAAATTCCAGGCGATACAGTGGATGATAGCCGATATGAGTACCGAGATCGAAGCGGCACGGTTGTTGACCTACAAGGCTGGCTACCTTAAGGATAAGGGCATGCAAGTTACCAAAGCATCTGCGATGGCGAAACTATATGCCGCCGAGGTCGGCATGCGCGCCTGTACCAAAGCCATCCAAATTCATGGCGGGTATGGTTACACCAAAGATTATCCTGTGGAACGATTTTTCAGAGATATCAAACTTTGCGAGATCGGGGAAGGCACATCCGAGATCCAAAGGCTGGTTATTGCCAGGCAGCTGGGATGTTAATTAATTTTTAATTATGGATTCCAGATGTCTGTTAAATAGGAAGATGGAAGTCGGAAGTCAGAGCTGAGAGCTCAGAGGTGAGTGCTCAGAACTTTATAATTGAAATAAGTTATCTCAGCTCTCATCTCTCGCCTCTCAGCCCTCTGATTTTATTCAATTTCTGACATACGAATTCCTATTTCATAAATAACTGGAATCTCAAATTCTTTTAAATCCACAATTTTGACACGCACAACTTCCATCGGGAAACACTGTTAGATCATGTGTGCACGATGGACACCTATTACCAGCAATGGGCTGCAGGAATTGGTGGGGTTGAACCTGAGGTGCAATTTTTTGTGGTGGCGCCTCAGCGATTTTAAATTTTGGGTCTTCCTCCTTCTTTCGTTTTTTAATCGTTAGGAATACTAAAACAATTATTAAAATTAAAATAAGTATAATGACCGCGATGACCACAACGAAAGCCAAATCATCCTTTTTTTTCGGGTCTTCTTTAATCACAACTGGGACGTCGTCAAACTCAACATAAAAACTTCTCATTCCGGAAGTACATTCTCCCTCCATATCATTTAAATAAGGTACAACCGTCCAATAATAAGTTGTTGCATTTGCTAAATCGGTGACCGAATAAAACAGATCGTTACTTTTTTCTGCAACCAGTTCTGTAGAATTTGGGTTTTTCCCAAAATATACATCGTAAGTTATCATTTCAGGAGCCGTGAAATTAGTTTTCCAAGTTAGATTCAAAGAAGATGTTTTAATCGTTTGGCCATCATTTGGAAATAATAGTTGACAGTAAGGGGGCACCATAATATCAAGTTCAATGTAAATCAAAACAGAGGCGTTATTGTAGAGCCCACCCTTATCTATAACCTGTAATGTAATTTCGTGCCACCCATCATCTCTCAATTTCCTCTCGATATGATCCCCTTTCCCCAACCTGCCACTGATATTCGACCACCAAATAAACGTCAATTCTTCGCCGGAGTTTGGGGTATTCAGATCAATATCCTCACAACTTCCACTGAACATAATTTGATCAGTAGTTTTATATTTTGTACTCGCTCTTGGAAAATTAATTACGGGCATATCGGGCTCATCATTCGAATTATTAATCACGAATTTTATGTCCACATAACCTTTAGATTTATTCTCGTCAGTTACGGTTAAGTTAATGAACAAAACCCCAACCTCAGAGTTCGAAGGTAAAAATATCAACCGCCTACTATCCTTCAAGATATTAAAATTATCATTTGAGAAATTTGTACTGTAACTTACAGATTCATTATCATATTCGGTTACATTGATGATTGCATCAAAATATTGGTCTTCAGTTAAATTACCGAACTCAATTAATCCATTAACTGGTTTTATTCCTTTAATATCATTGATTACTGGCGGGTCATCTGTCGGGATAACTGTAACTTTAAATCTATTACTCACCCGCTCGTAATTTGTGCTATCGACTGCACTGACCTGAAATTCCAAAGTACCATACCAATGTTTCTTAACCGGCACAAAATCAACATAGTATCCATCGATCTGGCAGTTTACAATGGAACAATTTTCGTTATAAGTCACATAATAATCTAAGTATTCAGCACCATTTTCATCATCGAAATAATCCGAGAGATCGATTAAATCATCGCCGCTATCGACATCATCTTCATATAGGGCATATGTGTCGGGAATATTTGATGTTAGTTTTGGTGGCAAATTTGAAGGTATGTATTTAAAAGCCGCAGAACCACTCCCTACGATCAACGCGTATTCTCCATCTACATGCCATTCAAAATCAGTCATTTTTGAACCAGTCTTAAAGATCCGGGAATCGAATGTCCCATCGACCTCATTATATCTTAAAATTCTACAAGTTTCGTCATAACCATCATCATTAATATCTGCAGTCCCTAAAATATATGCATAACCTCCACATGGATGCCAATCTACGGTGTGCCAAAAGAAGCCAGTATCGGTTGCCGTTTCATTATAGATCTCAATAAAATTAGTACCATCGTATTTCCAGATTATTCTACTTATGGTATTTATGTATTCATGATAGACACCAGTAACTAATGCATAATCCGAGTTAGGGTGCCATTTAAAGTCTGTTACATATTTATCATTTCCTAAAATATCAGTTACGTCAGTTATATTCACGCCATCCCATTTCCATAATCTCCAGAATCCCTCAATGAACGCATATTCGCCGTTAGGTTCCCAAAACACATCAAAGAGCGTGTAGCCGGTAATTAAATCGGTTAGATCTGTAAATGTTTCGCCGTCATATTTGAAAATATACCCATCGCCGCCGACGCTCCCGCCAACAATTAAAGCATAACTTCCATTAGGATGCCAGGCAGCTCCATGTAATGGCCGTTCGGTTATTTCTGAAGATACGACTTCAATTCCGCTTTCATTTACTAACATAATCTTCCCTTGCCAGCAGGGTATAAGTGCATACCTTTCATCAGGGTGCCAAACAACTTTAAAACCACCATCATGTATAATTTCAGTGAAGTCAGAACCGTCATATGTATGGACTGAATAGTGATCAGTTAATATTGCATAATCTCCACTTGGTTTCCACCCCACTTTTATACTACTCCCCCAATAAACTTCATAATTAGATAGAATATTGAAAGCGTTTCCGTTATATTTAACAACCAATCCGCTCCCACCAACAAGTAAGCAATAAGATCCATCAGATTTCCAACCGATTCCATCGGAAGTCGAAGAAATATCATGTAATTCTTCTGGCGCCGAAAGGTCAGTTACCAAACTTCCATCATATTTAGCAACTCCATCTTCATATTGTATCAAAGCGTAACTTCCATCGGGTTTCCATTCAACCTCACGAGCCCACCGATAATTATCAATCCAGATAAATTCCGTGCCATTATATTTTACAATATTATTATTTGCCACAACAAGAGCATAGTCACCATTAGGTTTCCAGGATACACCATAGATATAAGTATTCCCATTAAACAGGTTCGAGATATTTGTAAAAGTAGTGCCATCAAATTTCAATACTGTTGAATAATATCCGTCATTGTACCCCCCACCCACAATTAATGCGCAGCTTCCATCGTATTTCCAGCTAATATCAATTAAAAGCGAATCTGGCCTAATATTTGGCGAAATATCTGCAACTCCATTAGCTTCTGTATATTTGAAAACGGTTTCGGAAGTACCAATAATTAACGCATAACTTCCATCGGGTTTCCAAGCAATACTTCTCAATTGCGAATTCCTATTAGGCATTGTAATTTCTGTAAATATACTGCCATCGAATTTCAATAAAATAATTTTGGAATTACTCCCGGTTTGGTATCCCGCGATCAATGCATAACTTCCATCAGGTTTCCAAGCGACCGACGCCAGAGTGCAAAATGTGTCAGCTTCGGTAGTTAAATCTTCAAATTTATTTCCATCAAATTTGAATACTATCCCCGAATAGCCGACAATTATCGCGTATTCTCCATTTGGCTTCCAAGCCACATCCCAGAGACCATTCCCGGTTGGATATGGATGCAATCTTTGGATAATATCATCATCTAGATCTCCTCTGGGATTGGACCCATTCAAATCTTCATCCGGTTTGGAATTATTGCTTGCCTTTATCGGAAAAGTAACTACTAGGCAAATTATTATTATAACTGTAATAATAAACTTGAAATTTTCCTTCATATATTTATCCCCCGGAGGTTAGCCTTAATATATATTAATTATATAGATTATTGAATATTTAATTCTTACGAAATTCTAGAGTTTTTATTAGATCCAAGTCAACTTTCGGAAAGGCGACAGGCGATAGGCGAAATGAGGCTAAATGGTTAGGTTCAATTGGTCGTGAGTCAAGAGTGGCGAGTCGCGAGTGTTTGTGGGACTACTATTGTAACGCTTGAGAGTGTGGGATTGATTCAGGTTTGCCATTATGCGTGGGATATGTTTGTCTGTACTTTGATTTGTGGGATTACTTTGTTTTATAATTAGTATGTAGGATAATATTGTCTTAATGTTGGTTTGTGGGAAATGTTTGTCTTATTATTGATGCGTGGGATTACATTGATAACCAGCTGGTTCGTTTTAATCGTTAATAGAAATTTAACTTCTAACGGACTAAAAAAAATGGTACCGGATCTCACGAACCAATACAATGGCGCTATTATCCCACATATCAACATAAGGACGCCATATCCTACGCACTTAACTATTGGCACTATTATCCTACGAACTTAACATAATGTCGCCATATCCCACGAACTATACCATAGGCGCCAATATCCCTCGCACTTAACTATAAGGCATTATTATCCTACGAACTAACGCAATGATGCCCTATACCATGCCTAATGGCTATAACTTTGACAATCCTACGCAATTTGGCAAACAAATGGCAATCCCACGCATTATAGCAATGAGCCTCAATCCCACATATTGACAACATTGCCCAAGCTCACAACTTATTTGACTTGCTACTCTCCAGCCTAAATTAATCGTCTTCCGCCTTTCGCCTTTCCATAGGCGATCCCTTGCCAGATAGACAATCAACGAACACTATACGATACTTTTTTAAGCCCTTTGACTATTTACTCCGCCAATGAAAATCGATCGACCTGTGCTCCAGGTAGCTTTAGACCTGTTAAACCTTCACCGTGCGGTCCAGATCGCCGACGAGGCTGTCAAAGGCGGTGTGGACTGGCTCGAAGCCGGTACCCCGCTGATCAAAAGTGAAGGTATGGCGGTGGTGCGCAAGCTCAAGAAAACCTTTCCGCACAATACTGTCGTTGCCGATATGAAAACCATGGATGTCGGCGCGTTCGAAGTTGAGATGGCGTCGAAATCAGGTGCGGATATTGTTATCATAATGGGCGTCTCCGACGATTCGACGATCCAGGAAGCTGTTCGCGCGGCCCAGAAATACGGGTCCGAAGTTATGGTCGACCTGATGAGCGTCAAGAACAAACCTAAGCGTGCCAAACAGGTTCAGAAATTTGGCGCGGAGTATGTATGTCTTCACGTCAGCATCGACGAGCAGATGGTGGGCGGCAACCCGTTGAAGAATGTAACCGAAGTTGCCAAAGGCTGCGATATACCGGTAGCGGTTGCGGGCGGGTTGAACTCCGAGACCGTCTCCGAAGCCGTGAAGGCCGGTGCGTCCATCGTGATCGTTGGCGGTGCGATAATCAAAGCGCCCAAGGTTACCAAAGCCGCCAAACAGATCAAAAAAGCGATCGAGAACAAACAGAAGATCAAATCTGAGCTGTATAAAAAATACGGTAAAGACGACCTATACGATGTATTTTCCAAAGTTTCAGCCCCGAACATCGCCGATGCGATGCACAAGAAAGGTGCGATGGTGAGCATCCGCCCGTTGAAGAAAGATTATAAGATGGTAGGCCGAGCGCTTACAGTTCGTACCGCAGATGGCGATTGGGCCAAGCCGGTCGAAGCGATCGACAAAGCGAACAAAGGCGAGGTAATAGTTATAAATGCAGGGTCCGGCCATATTGCGGTTTGGGGCGAGCTTGCGTCCTGGAGCTGCAAAAAGAAAGGTATTGCGGGCGTAGTGATCGACGGTGCGGTGCGAGATACTGATGATATTATGGCTATGGATTTCCCGATCTTCTCGCGCAATATCGCGCCAAACGCCGGGGAGCCCAAAGGTTTCGGTGAGATCGGTGCGGAGATCACCTGCGGCGCTATCTGTGTCAAGACCGGTGATTGGATCGTGGGGGATGATAGCGGTGTGATGGTCATCCCTAAAGAGCGTGCAATGGAGATCGCGAACCGTGCAATGGATGTGCATGAACGCGAGAACCGTATCCGCGAAGAGATCCAGCGCGGCAGCACTTTATCAAAAGTGTTAAAACTTAAGAAATGGGAGAAAATAGATTAATTTTTTTCATATATCGGGAGCAACGACGGTCCTGGGCCCTGAGTCCGGCGTCCTGAGTCGGGAGCTGCGGTAACGAACTTCGTTCACTACCTCGGGCTAAAAATTCCTAACAGAATTTTTACCCCTGCGGCAACTTACTTCGTCAAGTTGCCTCGGCTTTGAAAATGCCCGAAGGGGAT
>CBDVCJ010000067.1:0-15135 GCA_965372445.1 uncultured Thermoplasmata archaeon
GAGGCGATAGACGATAGGCGAAAGTCGATATGTGGTGACTAATATCGGGAGCACCGGGAGCACGGGAACGCGGGAACTCGAACCACGGTCTAATTTTAAATTACAATTGGAGATTGGAAATTCGAAATTCAGTTCGGGCTCCCGTGCTCCCGTCTTAGGTTTCTATTACTCAAGCTCCCGTGTTCCCGATTATTGACATTCTACAGTAATGTCCCTATCACCTATAACCTACCACCTATAACCTAAACCGCCACAAATCTCAAACTATTAACCCTGACTAATCACAATGATTTTGAAGTAATTTTGAGTTGCAAAACCCGCTCATGAGCTAATTCATCGCCTTTTTTGCGATTATACCAATTCAACAAGAATCGTTTAATATTCGCCTCGATGAATGTCTCGAAATCGTTCTCGGCTTTACCTACTAATTCCAATTTGCCAGCCGAATATTTATCATATGCATTTAATACAACGTTATTGTCATCCTCGAACTCAATTCGATAGTACATATCCATTTTATTAACTTCCGAAAGTCCAGGCATAATGAATTCAACTTCATTCTCACCTTCAGTAATCTTCGGTAACCCTTTTTCTAAAAAATCTTTACCAAAATCAGGATCTTCGTGCATCACGGAAATTACAAAATCTAATTTAGGGGTAAGCACTTTCTTGATCTCTGAAATTTTTAACTTTTTTTCACTATGATGAGCATCCTGAACCTCTTGAAGTTGTTTGAGCTCATGATGTGAGCTGTTAATAAGCTCCTTAATATCTGATTGCCATTTTTTATTCATTGAACAACCTCTACAAATCTCAGACTTTACCGGGACCGGTCAACCCCAGCTTATTTGGTTTGGCATCCGTGCGTTTCGATGAGCTATCATTATTCATAGACGAATCTTGAGAGTTACGAGTGGGTGCGGATATGGCGACGTGCACCAAAAAGGCCTGGCTTGGCACCAAGTTCTAAATGATAATATCCCAACTGCTTTTCCCTGCCTGAACTAATAACGACAAAGCCGAAATATTTGCATAATTCCAATTTTGTATCTAAATTCTCGTCTGAGCTATATAATTTGAGAGTCACCCCGCCGGCATTCGCAAAAGAATCATTATGCATTTTATTTATAAAGCCGGCCATTAACCTATGTGCTAATTCCCATTGCGTATCCCAATCATCAATGACCGAGATAATTCCAATACTAATCTCATCCTCCGAATTTAGTTCATATGAGATCTTACCAAGTGTATTCTTTTTATATTCCCTTGCGAACAACCCTATTGGAATGCTCTCGATTTTGAACATATTAAAGGTAATATTTTTTGTGCTGCGAGTGCGGCTCTCCTCACGCATTTCATAATATAGTATTTCGGCCCGATACACAACCCAGGATAAGATTGACATTATCCCCGAGAAGACTATAGTTTCCAACAATATTATTTCCCACCCTAAAATTTCGATTGCAGCGAATATAATACCAACGAGAGCTAGAATTGGTAACACCCACGAAATTATTGTGATCACAAGTGTTACTTTTGCAGGTATCTGTGCTCTGACTTTCATTCGCCATACTAAAATCAATAAAAAGGAATAGGTTACCAATAATCCTAATAGTGCAATTGAACCCGCCACAGCTAATGATTTTGGTATTTTTTCTGTTCCGTTAAATAAATCTGTGAAGATAATAATGCTTAGCCCGATCCATAGACCACCGAAAAAAACCATTAATGCGATTTTTGACGCGATACCGCGATGTGTCAGCCCCCATATGCCAGCCAAGGCCGTCATACCAATAACAATTAAATATATCGTGAAAATCGTTGTATCAGTTAAAACAATTAAAATGGATAGGGTGATGAATAAAGTAAGTAAGAATAGAACAGTATTCAAATAGGCAAATCGGGGTGTTATAAGCTTAACATTTTTATTTATAAGGTTCAAAGCTTTGAATTTAATGGCGCTTAATTTCCGGTCGATAATTAATATACATATCTCAATAATAATGAAAATTATAATTACAATTGCAATAATTAAAGCTTGAGCATCCGTCATTGATGGTTCATCATTTTCATTTTCAACAAAAACGAGGGTCATGATCCGCTCAAGTTGTTCGGTTCTATTATAAGCAGTCACCGAAATTTCATAAACACCGTCAGACACCTTGGTAGTATCCCATTTATAGGTCCAATTATAATTCCAAATTGAAAGCTTGAACTCATCAACAATAACTTCGTGCTCGTCACTTTCAATATTTAATCTTAATTCAGTGACATTTTCGTGAACCTTCCCCGAAAACGCTATGATCCCCTCAACAACCGTACCTCCTGGAGGCGATATCTCAAATATGTAGTCAAATTGAGCCCTAGAATAGTTTGAATTGACTAATATAGCAATAACCAAAATAAAAATAATATATAGACTAAGAAATCTAAATATATTTAATCGTTTTGACTTTATAGTGCTCTCCCCCTTTTGGCGTTTGTTTGCGGTTGTTTTTACAATAAATGGAATGCATCAGAATTATTTTAAGTTTGTGGTTCTTAAAGAATCTAAATACTGGCAACATATCTCAAGATTCGTCATCAGTCTCGATCTCAATGGTTTTGTTGCGCGCTTTAGCGCCTTTTACGAGCCTTATTGAGGTTTTTTTGACCTTAAAATAAGCTGCGAGCGCCTCGATCACAGCCTTATTCGCTTTGCCGCTAACCGCTGGCGCTTTTACTCGGACAATATATCTATCTTCGAATGGTATGATCTCTGTTTTACTGGATTTCGGAATGACTTTGACATTAATTATTTTCATATTGAATGGGGTATTGGTTTGAATTTATTTAATGTTATAAGTTCTGGGATCGGAGATTGGAGTTTGGAGATTAGAGGTAACCTAAGGAAAGGCGATAGGCGATAGGCGATAGACGATAGGCGGAAGCAAGAATAACCTTTCGTCTTTTGCCTCTCGCCTCTCGCTTTAAAAATCCTAGGGGGATTTTTAATGCGAGGCAACTTGACGGAGTAAGTTGCCGCAGACCATTAAGATTAATGGCAAGCCTTATAAATAAGAAGTACTATTAGTCAAAAACTTGGCATATATATATAATATAAATAATTTAATATATTAAATATTAATATGTATTTGCAATAAAATGGAGGATTATCTTGAAAGATATCCCGGAACCGAAAGATATTGAGAGTAAAGAACCAAGTCCATCCGAACCTGTATCATCACCCACCGAAGGCGCTAGCAGTGATGCCAAAGATAAGGACACTGAGAAACCTGATTTTAAATATATCGTAAGAATCGCTAACACGGATATTGATGGACACAAAACAGTAGAATATGGTCTAAGCAGTATTAAGGGCATAGGCATACGATTAGGGGAGATCCTTGCAGATAAAGCAGGAATTGACCGCACTATTAAAATGGGTGACCTTTCAGATGAAGAAGTTGATAAGCTAATTGAGGTTGTTGGAAAGGTCAATGAACTGATACCACCTTGGACTTTGAACCGCCGTCACGATGTTGAGACCGGAGCAGACCTTCACATTTACGGTGCCGAGATTTTCACCTACAAAAGAGATGATTTGAATCGTTTAAAGAAGATCCGATGTTATCGCGGCATCCGCCATGAGCGCGGCCATAAGGTACGCGGCCAGCGCACCCGTTCCAATGGCCGGACGGGCTTGACGGTCGGCGTAGTGAAAAAGAGCGTGCGCCAGCAACATGCCAAATCCGCCGCGGGTAAAGCCAAGAAAAGGAAGTAGGTAAATTAAATAAAGTTATGGAGTAGAATAAATGGGAGATCCGAAACATCTGCGCAAGAAATATGATAAACCGCCGCATCCGTGGCAACGAGATAGGATAAAAGAAGAACATGACCTATTAAAGAAATTCGGCTTGAAGAACAAGCGTGAGCTCTGGCGTGCCCAAACATTGTTGAGAAAGTTTCGAGGACAGGCAAGATTGCTGATCGCACGCGAACGTGCAGGTGATATCCAGGCCGAGCGTGAACGTGAACAATTACTAAATCGACTGGCAAATCTCTCGATGCTACCGGATAACGCGACCCTCGATGATGTTTTGACTTTGGAAGTTGATAGTTTACTTAATAGAAGATTACAGACCATTGTCCATGAAAAAGGCTTGGCGAACACACCCAAACAAGCCCGACAATTTATCGTGCACGGTCATACCTCTATTGGTGACCGTAGAGTTACGATCCCAGGTTATTTGGTAAAACAGCATGAAGAGGCCTTCATTGAGTATAATGTAGCCTCACCGATCGCAAATGACCTTCACCCGATGCGTCCCAAACCTAAGCTCGGGGGGTTGAGTGGTGCTGCGGTTAGCACCGAAGAACCCAAGGTAAAAGATAATAATAGATAATTGATATGGAGGATAATTAATGATAAAATGGGGCATAGCTCATATTTATGCATCGTTCAATAATATCATTATTACGGTTACGGATCTTACGGGTGCGGAAACAATTACTAAATGCTCGGGAGGAATGGTAGTAAAAAGTGCTAAGGACGAGTCCTCGCCCTATGCCGCAATGAAGGCTGCCGAACGCGTTGCAGATACCGCCAAAGAGAAAGGTATTACCAACCTCCATGTACGTGTCAGAGCGCCGGGCGGTAACCGCTCCACCTCACCCGGCCCGGGTGCTCAAGCGGCAATTCGCGAGCTATCGCGCCAAGGCTTGAAACTTGGACGTATTGAAGATGTTACGCCGATACCACATGATGGTACCAAAAAGAAAGGTGGGCGCCGAGGCCGAAGGGTCTAAAACTTAATTTTAGGTGAATTTATGGAGTTAAAGGTTAGGGAATTAACAGATATATCAATTAAGTTATTACTTTCAGATACAACCCCATATCTAGTAAATACACTGCGAAGATATCTTATTTCTCATATACCAAAAATGGCAATTGAGGATGTTGAGTTCCATTTAGGACCTATTCGTGACGAAAACGGCAAAGAATACGAGAGC
Organism: uncultured Thermoplasmata archaeon; assembly: GCA_965372445.1. Classification (GTDB taxonomy): domain Archaea; phylum Thermoplasmatota; class Penumbrarchaeia; order JAEHCK01; family CBDVCJ01; genus CBDVCJ01. The sequence continues at coordinate 4,993 of CBDVCJ010000067.1, forward strand.
ATCTCACCGCTATTTGATGAAATAATTGCACATAGATTGGGGATGATACCGATCCCAACAGATTTGGAATTGTTCGGATTCAGAGACCAGTGTGTATGCAAAGGTGAGGGGTGTCCAAACTGTACAATAATGTATACCTTAAATAAAAAAGGTCCCTGTACGGTCTACTCGGGAGATCTTGAACCCTTAGGCGATTCAAAATTTACGATCAAAGAAGATCTGATACCGTTAGTGAAATTATCCGACCACCAAGCATTACTTATTTATGCAACTGCAATTCTGGGTACAAGTATAAAACATGCGAAATGGCAGGTTGTGTCTGGAGCGGGATATAAATATTATCCCAAGATCGAGATCGACCAAAAGATCTGTGATTCCGGTGGAACTTGTGTAGAAGCATGTCCAAGAAATATTTTTAAAATGGATGGTAAGAAAGTTGTAGTGCAGGACAACATTGAAGATTGCACACTCTGTAATGCATGTCTGGAAGTCTGTGAACCTGCAGGCCAGAAAGATGATGTGAAAGCGCTAAACGTTGTGGGCGACTCAACAAAGTTTTTATATAAATTCGAAACTGACACGTCCCTAACGTCAAAAGAGGCACTGATCTTTGCACTCAAAGCTCTTGAAGATAAATTTACTGATTTTAAAAATGGTGTCTCGAAGCTAAAGTGATTACATCTACCTTTAATTAGGAAAAATATTATATCCGTATTTTTTATACCTTAACTGTAAATTGAATTTTCATTAGCAAAAATACCCGCCCTGCGAGGGTAGCCAAGCTTGGTCAACGGCGCAAGGTTGAGGGCCTTGTCCTTAGTGGTCCCTGGGTTCGAATCCCAGCCCTCGCACTCTTTTTCTTAAGATTGTCATTATACGAGTGCGAGGGCTTACGGGCTCAATAAGCCTTTGGATTAATAGTGACTTATTGAGCCCTGAGTCTGGGAAAGCCGAAATTATCAATATTTTAGCCTGGCTTTCACAGACCGAGGTAAAATTCAATATTATGAGAAAATGAATGAATTTTACCGCAGCCGTTAACATCGCAATGGTTTATGTATGATCCGATGTTAGCGGTCCCAATGCCACCTATTGTAATTATTATTAAAATTAAAAAGATTTTGAGCTCTGACACGTTAACATCGCAATGGTTTATGTATGATCCGATGTTAACGGTCCCAGTGCCACAGAGGTTTATTTTGGAGTTATTACTATTAGAAGCTAAAGTTTGTAACAACAAGGGCTGAATAAGAGTATATCGTAATAAAAACATATTCAGCCCAAGGGGTTCAAATCAGGGGTGGGGTGGCAAAAATCAATATATGACGCGGGGGTGGGGATTTGAACCCCAGAGGTGACAAGCACCAGTGGCTTAGCAGGCCACCGCCTTACCGGGCTGGGCTACCCCCGCAATTAACGTCAATAAACAGGTTACCTAATAGTAGATTTGGCAAATATATTTTACTCTTATCTCATTAATGTGGATTTGAGATTCCAGCTTCGAGATTCGAGTTTGCACAAAAAATTAGAAGTTAGGTGAAAATCGAATGGGGGATGGGGGGGACTCAAACTTTAAAAAGTCGTTAGGAATTGTTAAAGCGAGGTAACTTGGCGAAGCAAGTTACCGCGCGTATCAATGTCCCCCATCCGTCGCGAATCCCGAAACTCGAATCTATAAAAAAAGGATCACTTCTTCTTAAATTCAGTATAGCCACACTTACCGCACGAGTTCCGGTCTTTATGTTGCGCTAAAAAAACACCTTCGCCGCATTTAGGGCAATGTTCTCGTGCACGTTCCAATTTATCGCCACTTATCTTATAAAGATCTTTATTGGCCAAGTTCAATCACCTTCGCCTTTTGTCTTTCCATCTTCTGCCGGGGCTGGCTCTTTGGGGTGCTCTTCTTTAGGTTTCGCTTCTTCCGGTTTCGTTGGGGGCTCTTTCGCATCTTCTTTCTTAGGTTTCGCACCTTCTTTCTTTTTGCCTTTTTCATCAAGCAATTTATTTCGCTTGAGTATATGTTTTCGCTCGATAGCCTTCAATATCGCTGTAGTTGTATAGACCTTCGCATAGCCAATCGTCTCTGCCTTACCAAACTGCGGCTCCTGATGGTCAATTACGATATTTTCCTTTTTAGATTTCAGTAATTTTGCTAGCTCTGCCCTAACGGTATCTCTTCCAGGCGTCTTTTCATTTGGATGTGACGCTTTGTAGGTTATTTCTGTCCTTTGGAGTAATGGTTGTTCCCTTTTATCTATGATTTCGATCTCCATATATCTCATGCCTCGGTTAATATTTTATTCTGATACAACTTGCATTTTTTCCAATACGTTTTGTACTAATTGTTTTTTTTCATCATTAATGCGCGCCACCACCAGCCCCTGTTCAGGCATACCGTAAACGATTATAGTATTTATAGGTGCCAGTGCAACACACGGAATGGTCGCCAGGTCTTCTTCACCGTCAATTTCGATCCTAACATTGGCCTCATCGTTGAGTGCGTCCCTAACCGCATCCCATAGATCTTGGGTGATCATAGCAGGTGGATTTGTGATTCGAACGACTTTATCACCGATCTTCGAGATTTGTGCTCTTAAATCTGAAATGTCTTTACGTTGGGTTTTATAGTCCACGATTGCAATCTTTAAGTTGTAGCCGTATTTAAATAAGGTTAAAGATGATTCATCTCCAATCGCAATACACACATCATCTTTTTTTATCTCAATTGCCAACTCTGGCTCTTGGATTATTTTACCTAATGGTTCTTTTAGGGTTTCCAACAAAGTCTTATCTTGTGGTAATCTATAAGTAACCGTTAGATCACTCACCTTAAATTTGACTTTTCACAACTTTACTATCAACCACCCACCTAGAAAGGTGAGCGTTATTAGACTATCTTACTTTAAGTGCAAATTTATCATTTGTTTTTATGTTCATTTTCTTCGCTATTTCTGAACGTGTATAATCTAAAATAATTAAGTATCCCTGCCATTCTTTAGATAATTCACCACCACAGGAACATGAATCTTCTTCTATCAAACGATTGCAATTTTTACAAGCTTTCATTTTTATCCGCCATACTTTCTTCATATTTAAAAATATTAGAATGTGATATCTATTTACCTCTAACTTTACCTTTTTCGCGCTTTTTGAATTTTCGACCGCCTTTGCGCTTTCCTTTCCCTTTTTCGACTTTTTCGGTACCCGCGGTGCGGTCCTCTTCAAGCCATTCTATTTTACCCAAACCCGGTTGACGCATCGTTAGACCGATCTTGCTCTCGCGTGGATTGCGCTCGTTAATACTGACTGCAACTATTCGCGCTTTTAATTTATCGCCAACCTTCAGGTCACGTTTAGACTCTTTACCTATTAATCTCGAGTTTATTAGATCAATATCTATATGATCATCCATAATCTGACTGATATGTAACAAGCCATCTAGTGGTCCGAACCTAACAAATGCTCCAAATTTCAATATTTCACAGACTGTTCCTTGAACAATCTCCTGTAATTCCGGTTTATAAACAAGGGCATCATATTTTACATGTTGATATACGCCACCGTCACCATGAACGATCCGACCTTCTCCAACAGTAACGATATTTAAAACCGAAACAATCAGCTCATTTTCACCTATGATTTTACCTTCAAAAGTATTATAGGTTAATTCTTCAATTGCCGTTTGCAGTTCATCGGGTTTATTGAATAATACTTCTGGCGGTATACGGATGGTATCCTCTTTTGCGGTAATTCGATACATCATTCTCAACTTACCATAATATTTTAATAAAATATTATATTTTTATATAACTTATTGGGTTAATTTGAGGGTTAATGAGTTTATTATTTATATTCTTATCGCTAAACCAATTGCGAATATCTATGTTTTCGGGATGCACGAAATGGGATTCTGGCATCGGGAATTGAGAAACGTACCCAAAGTCAACCCGTCAGCCTGTCATCCGGTCAGTCTGGCAGACCGGCAGATAGGTAGACTGGTAGACTGGTAGACTGGTAGACTGGTAGACTGGTAGACTGGTAGACTGGCAGGTCGGCAGACCGGCAGACCGGCAAACTGGCGACCTTACTTATCCTTCCACTCCGGCTTCCTTTTCTCAAGGAACGCTTTCAGTATTATTATTCAAAAATCGGGAATCGGGATACGATTATTTTTATTTAACACGAAGGCCACGACACTAATTAGTTTTAAAATTATTCAACCGCTGAGGACGCTGAAACAATTATTTTCAATTGTGGATCCCAGATTCCAGTTTTCTAATGGCTGACCAATAGGAAGATAGAGGCTGGAAGTAAGACGATAGAGTTAAATTTCTAGTTTCTATCTTCTATCCTCTAACTTCCTTTTAAATAACTTGCCATCTGTAATCTCGAATCCATTTAGAAATAAAAGAATATTCAGCGCATTCAGCGGTTTATTGTATAGCGGTTTTCGCACTTTCGTGTTAAAATGAGGGGGCGGGGGTTGTCGAATCCCGAATCCCAATATATTGAATAAATTAGTAATCTTTATAAACCATAACTAATATTAGGCCAGAAAGGTCTTGAATATGCCACGTAAACCAGCTGTAATGTATCGACAGATACGAGGCCAACCATACGCCCGTCGTGAATATATGGGTGGTGTTCCGGCAAGTCGAATTACGCAATTTGACCTGGGCAATATAAAGGGCGATTTCCCGGTTGTGATTACTTTGATTGCTCAAGAGGCGTGTCAGATACGACATATAGCATTGGAAGCGGCACGCATATCAGCAAACAGGTTCATGATCAAGAAAGCGGGTAGTTTAGGCTATCACCTTAAGATCCGCATCCAGCCCACAATCGTGATCCGCGAGAACAAGCAAGCGACGGGTGCAGGTGCGGATAGGGTATCTTTAGGCATGAGGAAGGCTTTTGGTAAACCCGTCGGTACTGTAGCGCGTGTCAAAGCGGGCCAGTCCTTAATCTCGATCCGCACAACCAGAACTCAATATATTAATGCAAAAAGTGCTTTGCGCCGTGCAGGTATGAAACTTCCAACACCATGTTCAATTATTATTGAGCAGGGAGAAGCTTTAGTTTATTAATTTTTTTACCTTTTTTTTAGGGCAAAAATGCCTAACGTTAAATTATTTTGATCTGAAATATGAATTTAAAGTGATCGAATTTGAATCAATATGTATAACGATTATTAGAATACTACTGGCTATTGAAATTTCTCAAAGCGATAAACTTTATATTATATTGTATCTATTACTAATGGAGTACCATTATTGGTTGAATTATTTAATACCAATTTAATATAAATTTATGAGTTATTTAATAGAGATATTCGGGAGTAAATATTATGCCCGACCCTGATTCCAAAAAGAAATGGCTGGAAGAGCAAGAGAAAATAAAATCTGAGCTTTCGATGTTGGCAGGCAGTTTAAAAGGTACAGGATTGAGCTCTCCGAAAGCTCAGAGCGAACAGATCCAGGATACGATCTTAGAAGATGCCCAATTGAAAGGTGATACAGGGCCGCCAAAGGCGCCCGAAGAGATTTACGTTGAGAAGGAATTTAATTTACCTGAAAAAAAGAAAGACACACCGACACCGCCGCCCATAGAAGAAAAAACCAGTGGTCCCGAGCAGCCTACTCCTGTGAAACAGCCCAACGCTCCGGATGTCGTGCCAAAGCCTGAGATCCCGCTAGTCAAAGGTACCGTCGCCCCGAAAAACATTTCAACTTTAAAGGCGAAACCCGCAAAGGTCCTTCAACCCTCGTTGCCAACGAGTGGAAGTGCGCAGCCGGCAATAACTGCAAAATTCGAACCTAATATCAATCAAGCCATGATTATTCAGAAACAGATTAATGAGATAATTTCATATGTTAACAAGAAAATCGAGAAAACGCCGGATTATATTGATTTTATTAAAGCGAAAGAATTTAGGAACAAATCCCTAGAGTTGATGAGCGCAAAAAACTATTCCGAGTCATTGAAATATGCTAGAGCCTGTGAAAAAGAGGTAAAAAGTACAAGATTGAAATATTTACGCACAAAAAAAGCTATGAAATTAGCCAAGACCCAAATAATTGCAATTAAGAAAGAGGGTTTTGATATTGAAGTTCCAATGAAATTATTTAACCTGGCCGAAGAGGCCTTAAAAAATAACGAATTTGAGAATGCAATATCACGTATAAGTTCGTGTATTGAAAATTTAACTGATTTAACATCAGATTGAAGATCATACTCTATAATTTATAAAATAATGTTTGAAGTATGAAGAGGGGTCAAGAGAGGAGATTCATTATGTCTGAAAATAAACCAACAAGAAACGGCGAAAGAAATTCTAACGATTCAAAGGATAAGGAGAAAGCGCGTTCGATCGAAGTCTATAAAAACGCCTTAATTCGAGCCTTAAAAGATGGAGTTTTAACTTTAGAGGAAGATGCAATACTAACAGAATTACGTAAAACGCTAAAGATTTCAATGGCAATGCACAGGAATCTTCAAAGTGAAATAATTAAGACGATGAAATTAGCCGCCAAGAAACAATCGATAGAAGAGCTAATATTAAAGATCGAGGGTTCCTTACAACAAGCGAAAGATGCAAGTTTGAAGGTGAATAAAGCCGAACAACTACTTGAAGAAGCTAAGACCGCATTTACCAAAGGATCCTTCAATGAGTCCAAGATCTTCTTATCGAGTGCGAAAAAGATAATCGAAGATTCTAAGCGCCACAAGAAAGTTGAGACCCAATTAATGAAAGTCCAGGCAATAATTGCGGATGCAAAGAATATGGGCGCTAGTATAAAAGAGTCGACCAAATGTATTTCGATGGCGAAAAAAGCTTTGAATATCGATGATTTTCCCGAAGCGCGAAAAAATATTACTTTGGCAAAAAAGTTAGTTACCGAGAGAAAACGATATAAAAAGGAACTTCTTCGGATTCAAAAAGCGCAGAAATTAATTAAACGATTGAAAAGGAAAGAAATACGCATACCAGAGATCGAGCAGTTGCTCAATAAATCCGAGGCGGCCTTAAAAAAGGGTGATTATGCAAAGGTCTCGAAAAATATTGCGAATATAAATAGAGTGGCAAGTAAGGTTACCCAAATAAAACATATACAAGATCAAATAAAAAAGGCTGATGAACTAGTAAAAACGACCAAAAAGATGGGTGCTAATGTTGGGATATCCGAGGACCTACTAAAAAGTGCAAAATTGGCATTTAAACAAAATGACTTTAAAAGAGTTTCAACCTTAATCGTATCTGCGAATAAAGCCACACATGAGGTTGCAAGATCCAAAAAGATTACTGATTTAATTATAGACCTACACTTAAAGATCGAGCTGGCGAAAGATTTTGGTGGGACGGTCACAACCGCAAATAGGTTAGGTCGTCAAGCAGAGGCGGCACTCAAGAAACGGAATTATTCCAAAGCATCTTTATATGGTAGGCGGGCATTGAAATCTGCAATAGATGCCAAGGATTCGGCATTACGGCGCAGTGCCAAGAGTGCTGTAAATAATATTAGATTTTTGATTGCTGAGATTAAGGGATTTGGTGGGGAAACGACCAAATCCAAATCACTATTAAAAGACTTAGAGAAACTCATAAAGAAGCGTAAATATGAAGAAGCGTCCCAATTAGGGCGTGAGGCCGAGGAATATACCAAAAATACCTTAGAGAATGTGCGAAAGGAGGAGTTAAAAGGCAGGGCAAAGGAAAGCATCGAGGCGGTAGAATTCGTTATTAATGAGACGAAAGAGATGGGCGCGGATGTAACCGAGGCCGAAGAAAGGCTTGAAGATATGAAGAAAATGTTTGGGCAAGGAGAATATGAAAATATTGTCGAATATGTAAAGGAAGCAGAGGACCTAGCAAAAAAGGCAATAGATGATTTTAAATTAAAGCATCGTGTAGAAAAGATAACGGATTCGATGGAGGCAACAGACAAACTGATCCAAGAAGTAAAAAATATGGGTATTGATGTTGAGGAAGCCGAGTTATTACTGCGAGAGGCAGAATCAATGTTTCAGAGTAAGGACTATAAAGATATCAATTCATATTTAACAAAAGCACATGATGCAGTGAAGGTTTCTAAACAGCAATATTTAGTAGATAAAACTTCGGTTGCAATATCTACCACACAATCATTAATTTCAGATGCAGAGGGGCTTGGTGCAGATGTTTCGGAGGCGAACGAACTATTAAAAGAAGCCGATGCATTATTTCAAGTAGAAGATTATGAAGCAGTGGATGATTATCTAAAAAAAGCTGAATCTTTGGCTAAAGAGTCGTGGTTTCAACAGCGCACCCAAATCGCGTCAGATGCGATCTCAAGCACCCGCGAGTTGATCAAAGAGACCAAGGGAATGGGCGCAGATGTAACAGATGCGGAAGACCTATTAAAACAAGTCGAATCAATGTTTAAAGATAAAGATTTTAAAAGAGTAGATGAATATATAAAAAAGGCCGAGAGTTCGGTACTGGAATCGAAGGATCACTACCGCACACAAATCGCGACTGTGGCACTTTCAGATACTCGGGCTTTGATCGAGGAAACTCGGCTAATGGGCGTGGATGTAGAAGAGGCGGAGAACTTATTACGGGAAGCCGAATCGATGTTTGAAGAGCATGATTTTGATGCTGTAGACGAGTATATTAAAAAGTCTACAATTTTAGTTGAAGATATCAAACTTCAACATCGAGAACAAGTTTCGACAAATGAACTTGCACAAGTATATAAGTCATTAGCGGAAGCAAAGGACCTCAAAATCGATGTTTCGGCAGTTGAACAGTTTATGAAAACTGCCGAAGATAAGTTAAAGGTCAAGGATTTTGATGCCGTTGATGAATATTTGACGCGGTCCCAAAATATACTTGTTGATCTAAAAGATCGGCATATAAAAGAGAATATTACTGAAGATATTAAGAAAGTCAAGAATTCGATTTTTGAAGCGAAGCAACTAGGCCTAAATACCGAACCGTATAATGAGTTGCTACAGCAGGCGGAGAGTGCATTTGAAGCCAAGAATTTCGAAGAAGCTGAAGATATTGCCAAACAGGCAAAGAAAATGATAGAAGATTCCAAGCATGAATATTTATCAGAATCAATAGTTGGATTACTTAATAATATAAAATCAATGATCACCGAAGCAGATACATTGGGAATAGATACCACAACCCCTCAGAAATCATTTAACCAGGCGGAGGCATTTTTCAAGAGTAAGGATTATGAGAAGGCAAAATCATTTGCAATTAAAGCCGAAGGGGAATTGAATGAAACTGCCAAAGATCATATTCAAGATACTTTTCCCAAGCTCACGCTCGACCTTCCTAAGGAAGGGCTACAGGTTGGGACCTGGAATAAATATTCGTTTGAAATTACTAATGAAGGTAAAATTAGTGCAAAAGATATCAATTTCGAGGTTACTGGTAAAGACCTAGAGGTTAAGGGCATGGAGAAGGTGCCGTCTCTAGAGGTCGGTGAGACCCAGAGAATTGAGGTAGGTGTGAAACCTGAAACAGAGGGCGATATCCCAATAGATTTGAGAGTTTCTTATTATCGGCCTTTTGACCATGCAGAATATGAGGTTGAGCAGGAGGAAGAAGTTAAAATTGCTTCTTCTGGAACATATGTAATAAATGATGCGTTTCTAATCTATAAAGATGGCATAATGATCTCACATGCATCTCGAGAATTCAGGGAAGACATGGACGAGGACATATTCAGCGGAATGTTGACTGCGGTCCAGGATTTTATAAAAGATAGTTTTCAAAGAACTGGGAATGTTGGTTTAAGAAGATTGGATTTTGGCCCAAACAAAATATTGATCGAGCGTGGTAAGAACCTTTTTATTGCGGTCATACTCGCAGGCACTGAGCCTAAATTTCTACCTCTGTTTATAATAGAAATAATAAATAAGATCGAAGAAAAATACGGTGAAATATTAGACGATTGGAGTGGTAAATTAGACGATCTAAGTGGCATTGATGAATACATAGATCGGTTATTAGAGGTTACGGTCACCGAGGAAGGTAAATTAGGCGACGGTGTCGATAGTTCGCTGGTACCACTACAGATGTTGATCTCAGAGGCTAAATCTATGGGGTCGGAGGTAGGAGAGGCAGAAGAGCTGCTGGCAAAGGCT
>CBDVCJ010000068.1:0-15103 GCA_965372445.1 uncultured Thermoplasmata archaeon
ATTTCATAGACAAACATGTCCCACGCAAAATGGCTTAAACTTGGCAATCCCACACAATTTCGCAAACAGCTACCAATCCCACACCTATAGACGAAATTTTAACTATCCCACTTAGAAAAAATATTGCCACATTCTCATAAATCACTACTTATTGGACTCTCAACCCTCGGTGTTAGTATCCTCGAAGAGATGCTAATACCAAAGGTAAAGCTTTGCTTTACCTGCGACTCACGACTTTTAGCTAAATTTATCGCCTATCGCCTTTTGTTTTTCGCCTTCCCGTAGGGTATCTCAACCCCATCATATTCAGTCGACGAAGCCTCAAAATATCGAAATAAGTAGACAACCAAAAACGCAAAGAATATAAACTACCACGCCTATATCCGTAATATATTACTGTAAATATATAAAACACTCGCAAGAGATGATAGGATATGCCAGATGATAAAGCAGAGGCAAAAAATAATGAAGATTTAGTCAAATCAATAGAAGAGCTTAAGACCGAGGTCAAGCAGCTTCGCGAACTAGTGAATATGCTAGTGGATGTAATCATGAATATGGAAGGCGAGGAAATCCAAGAGTTCGATGCGAATTTCACAGGGCTGGACGAGGTCGACAAACACAACCGATTTTCGATGTAAAAATTGCCCATTAAGGGTGGCATACTTCCGAAACTGTTTTTTGGATAGAAGGTTATTTAGGTCACGCAATCACAGTTCAATACTGGGGACTTCGTATGGATTTCGAGTTAGCGATTGTCGGGTCCGGGCCGGGCGGGCTATCCGCAGGAGTTTATGCAGCACGGTCAGGTGTGAAGGCTTTGATATTCGAGACCGGAATGCCAGGTGGTACCGCAAATATTAATCCATTAATAGAGAATTATCTAGGTTTTTCGTCGATCCAAGGTGCAGAGCTAGCCCTGAAAATGAAAGAACATGCGGAAAAGTATGTCGAGATCAAGGGTGGGGAAGGGGTGGACAAACTCGAGGTTACAGATGAGCTTATAAAACTTACAACGTTTAAAGATACTTATGAAGCCGGTGCGGTGATCTTGGCAACTGGTACAGAATACCGCAGGCTCGGGGTCAAAGGCGAAAATACCTATACGGGTAAAGGTGTTTCGTATTGCGCTACTTGTGACGGTATGTTTTTTAAAGATAAGCCGATCGCAATTGTCGGCGGTGGTAGCACGGCGGCGGTGGAAGCTTTGTATCTTGCAAATTTAACTGATAAAATCTCGTTGATACATCGTAGAGATAAGTTACGCGCTGAAGAGATATATGTGGAACAGCTCAAGGAGAAAGGTGTGAACCTTATCCTGAACTCACTGGTCGAGGAAATTTACGGTGAAAATTTAGTCCAGGGTTTGAAAATCAAAAATGTTGAGACCGAAGAGATGACCGACCTGCCGTTGAACGGTGTGTTTGTATCAATTGGCGAGAACCCAAAAACCGAACTGGCACAGCAGATCGGGGTGGAACTGGACGAGCGTGGTTATATAAAAACCGACCGCCAGATGCGCACAAATATTAAACGTGTCTATGCCGCAGGGGATGTGACCGGAGGCGTGCGCCAGATCGTAACGGCGGCTGCCGAAGGTGCGATCGCGGCACTGACAAGTCTGGAAGTGTTGGGTAAGCAATACCCTTATTGATAGTGTTAAAAATAATTATCGTGAGGGATGTTTTTATGGCGATTTTAGGTGGCAAGATTCTAAATATTGCCTACTAAGATTCGAGATTCAAGATTACAGATTCTAGTTTGCTACTATTTTCCATATAAGTTTGGAGTTTTCAGTTTACAGTTTGTAGTTTACAATATTGCCTATTAAACATAATTAACGCCTCAAGAGGTTGGAAGTTAAGATTTTATTTCGTTCAAAAGGTTAGGGTCATGAAGCCAGGGTGGTTGAAGTCCGAATGGACGAAACCATAAAGGCTCTGAAATAAATTATAAAAACCTGAAAGAGCCTGTGTGGTCTTGAGGTTAAGAAGTTGGGCTTCAACTCAACATCAAATTTTAAACTTCACCACCAATTTCATAGCCTGATTTCCACACGGGCTCAGAACTTCGTTCAGAGCCCTCGGGCCTCGCTTGATTAGATCATAATAGACCCAGAATCAAGCTCAACCCACGGGCTTCCTAACCACAACCTTCGAAATCTTGAAAAGATTTTGAAGGTGAGGTAATCCAGCTCTCTTCACTATTATCCAAATAAGGATTAGAGGGCTGGATTACCGTAACCTAACCTCCAACTTCTATTATATATTTATTTTCTTGTTGGGGGAACTACAAACCGAAAACTACAAACTTCCGTTTTGAATCCTGAATCCAATATCTTACCACTAAAAGAGTGCTTAACCCCAAGTAAGTAGAAAAATCAATTTATTTTATTTATTTTTCAGTTTGTTATATTCTAATAATGGGTCTATCAAATCGCCTACCTTTGATACTTTATTCATATTACCGCCCCAATCAGTTAGAATATCAGAATATTTGCTCTCGACCTTTTTTAAGATCCCCTTGACTTTAAAATACAGATTCCAGCTCGCAGTACCTGAATAGACAGTTACGATATACACAAGTTTGCCACGTTCAATTAAAATATTATAGCCCTCTAACTTTAGCTGTTGAAGCTGCCATTCATTAGCAATTCGAGCTACGCTATAGGGTTTTGACGTTGGTGAAAATGTGGGTGAAATATCATTGCCCAAACCTTCTTTTACGAAATCTTGAATTACGGTTATCATCCCATTTAACACATCATTATCCATTTCTGATTCATTATCATTTGATTTATGTGATATGAGTGTACCGTCATTATGGATAAGAAATACCTCTTCAACTTGAAAATCAACTTTAATTTTCTTAAATAAGTTAAACACTACGAATCCTCCTCTCTCAGCATAATAAATATTCACTATCACCGCACAGAGAATATTTAATATATTTTTCTTTTTATAGCTATACCAATAAAAAGCATTATATATATTACTTTCGAATTATATTATTAATAATTTGTATATCATAAATATAATAGTTTGTTATTAAATTATCTTAAAAAATCCACCTTTTACTAAAAAAGAGCTGAAACCCTTTTTCAGCCACCATATACGCCAAACAGACCCACCCCGGGTCTTCCATCACCGCCACGACAATAAACGCTAACGGCGCCGACGACGATTCGTAAGTGCGTACCCCCAAAAGCACCGACCCGCCCTCGATCGCGACCCAAACGAAGATCGCAAAAATATACAGATTGATCGCTCGACGGTTCTTGGTATGGATTGCATAGAACAGAACCACTAACGATATTATTGTTACAATAATAAAATACAGCCAGTTAACCTCACGACTTACAAATGCAGGTTCTGTCAGCCAATCCACTAAACTCATCTTGATTCCTCTTGCACATTATCCTCTTGGGCTTCATTTTCCGGGTTTTTTCGTAAATTATTATCACAATATTCACCCAAGTCGACGATCCCGACCTTCCAGGCGAAGATCATCATAATGATCAGCCCCGGCCCGGCCTCGGTCAGGGCATGATATAGCAGTTCCAGCACCGGTGAGAAGGTATAGGTTCGAACACCTGTAATGAACAAAATACTTTCCCAGATCAAACCAATAATACCGGAAAATAACCATAATAACGCAGAAAAACGTTTTAGTTGAAAATAATATGCCAGTGCTATTGCTATTACCATAATAACAAACATCATTATGTACCAGCTATTGGAGATCTCACGACTTATGGTAGTAACTTCGAATAACCAATCATTAGTTGCCATATGAATTCGAGATATTTGTTATAATAAAAGAATTTTATCTATATATTGATATTATTAATGCTAAAGTTAGGGCTGGGGTACGTAGGTAATGCAAAACTCCAAGTACCAAACCTCCAAGAACCAAACAAGATCCAAGCACCAAATCCAAAATTCCAAACCGGAATTGGATTTTGGGTTTTGGTATTTGTTTGGGTTTTGTCTCTTGGTTCTTGGAATTTAACAAGTCACATCCCTCATTAATAATATTTTCTTAATATTATATCATTAATAATTTCTTAAATCTTCTGCCTTCATAAACTCCCGCAGTAGCGAGGTCGCATAGCAACCTTTATTAAGCTCGAAATTTAATTCAACGCTTTCCACTCCGGCGCCGGATTTAGACCTATTTAATTGATAGCTAAACTCCTTCACCGGTGCCACCAGCTCTCTACGCAGCCCTTTCGATGATAGCGACGGTATCTCGGGTATAATGAAATCGCGCTGCGTCAACCCTTCCGCTTCGACCACGCTCTGCTCGATCTCACCCGGTTCATTCCCCGCAAATTCGCTCTCGATCCCAAACAACACCCCCGAGATAAAGGCTTTGCCTTCAGCTACACGTTTGGTAAGCTTTGATTGGTTATCTTCAGTCACACTGATCCATTTCTCATGGTCTGGCAAACCGTGCTTATTTTGTGTGAGCACAAAATCGCCGATCAACGGTTCATTTAACGGCAGCTGGCGCCTGCCCCTTTCGCTCAGAATTTTATTAAATAAATACGATTGATAGGCATGCACGAACATTATCTGTAGATTCTTTGGCAACCGTTTAATTGCACCGGCATAGTTATTAGGATGACGGATCAGGTATTGTATCAAAGTCCGTTCAAACCCCAAGTGCTTCGGGAAAAGCTTAAGCGCCTCTTCGAAATCATGCGTCTTTTCGATAAATGCACGCGCATCATAGGCCTCCTGGCTCTCACCCTCCATCGGCTGCCCTAAATAGGTGAAGACCGCACTTTCAAGATCGTCTTTTATCAGATATTTTCCGAACAGGTGAGTTATCGGCCTCACCGCCCCGAACCGCTGCACCCCGAAAAAATTCGTAAAGCCATTTAACGTCTCGAGTTGCCGGACTGTTTCTCCGAGAGTCGATTCGAGCTCTTCATCCGCAATATCAATATCCCGTATATGGATCTTAAACCTATTTCCCAGAAGATCGCCCATTTTTATCGGATTATTTGCAGGTCTGATATCAAAAAACTCAACTCCATGGATCGCTATATGTTCAAGATTTTCCGGGGCGGTCTTCAAGGCCATGGTCTGGGTCGTAACCGCGCGCTTGTCCTTGGTGCCTGCAAAATATATGCGCTGTCTTGGGATCCTTAATTGCCGCGAAATCTCACGGATCAAATTATTGGTCTCCCAATTTACAGCGCGCACTTTAGTTATTGTATATCGGGATGGAGAGTCGCGAAGATGAGTGTCGCCAGATGTTATAATTTTCGGTGGTATTTCTAACTCTTCAACAATAAAATCCTCGGGGCTCTTACGTAACCTGCCACCTATACCTTGTGTTGTTGTATAAAATAATTCTATCCCTATATTTTGCTCTTGGTCTGAGGATATTCTTGGAGTGGACATTCACGCACTGGCCTTTTCAAATAATTCACGAAATTGTTTGAAATCATTAGTTAGTGCCTTCGCAGCTCGTTTCAAGGCCGCTTGGGGCTTGCCTTCCTTGACTTTCACGATCAATTTCGGGTTATCCAGCATTGGGTGGCCCTTGTCATAAGTCGCAAATACCACGGATTTATCTTCAAGTAATTTCTGCTGGAGTGGATATAACAGGGTCTCGTCTTCACCGGTGATCTCGATTTCCATCGAATCTTTGCTCTTGGTTAATAACTTCAATTCCATATTCATCACTGAATTGGTCACCCTAATAGTAACAGGTTATATTTAGGGTTTTGGGATTTTTGGCGTATTACGGTTAAATTAACGGGTATTAATTTGCATTGGATGTTCGATACCTTATACTCGATCCTCGTTAGGCGGTCGTGCATCTAGTATCATTTTATAAATTGAAATCAAAGTATCGAGTATCATACTTATATTATATTGCAACCATATTTTTAAATAAATAGAATTTATTACTTTATCTGAGTTAAGTTATAATATTGAGTTATTGGAAGGTCATTTGAATATGCAAGATTATAAGTTGAAGTTAATAATTGCAGGCGAGCCAGGTGCAGGTAAAACCCAAATTGCTAATGCCGCTGATGCCTGTCTGCCGTTGAAACCTTTTGGGGTGTCGATAAGTAAGAAATTCGACGGTTCTTTGGATGTGAATTGTAATCTGACATTAATGATCTGGACCTTGACCGAACGCCGTCCGAAAGAGACGACATTCTATTGGGGTACCGACGGTGCCGTTATAGTTTGCAACCTTTTAAAATGGGAAACTATTTCTAAAATGACTCGATGGGCAGAGTCCATCCGAAGCAATATCGGGCCGATACCGTTGTTTTTTATCGGAAATAATTATAACGTTGCAGAACCTCAACAGATAAATTTATTGAAAAAGATCGCGAAATCATATGACTGTCCCTGGTATTATCTTAACCAAAATGACCGTAAAGAAGTTCAAGATGTATTTAATTCCGTCGCGCGAAAATTATTGGATACCAAAGGTGTCGACCCTGATGAGTGAAGGATTTATATGGCAATAGGTCAAATGATCTAATGTCGGATAGGCTATCTTTTTGTTAACTGTGTGGGACCTACCGTTAACACGTTACTATTGGAAAGGCAATAGACGAAAGCCGATAGACGAAAGGCGATAGACGATAGGTGTTTGGCCAAATTCCACTTTCGCCTTCCGCCTTTCAAATAAGGATATTTTGGCTTGGTATCCATTATGCCTATTAATCCTGAGAACCACCATAATTTTAATTAAGATTAATTGATTATCGATTTGTTAATTCATTAAGTTCGGTGCTTTAAATGGACATAGATAAGATTCGTCAAGATTTCCCAATTCTAAATAAAATGATCGAGGGTAAACCAATAGTATACCTGGATTCGGCTTGTATGAGTTTGAGACCTCGTCAGGTTATTGATGCTATGGACGAATATTATTATGAATATCCCGGGTGCGGGGGAAGGAGTATACATAAAATCAGTGTTAAGGTCAGCTCCAAGATCGATGAAGCTCGGGAAAAGGTCAAACGGTTCATCAATGCAAAAGAATCCAGTGAGATCATATTCACCAAAAATACTACTGAAGGGTTGAACCTGGTTGCGTACTCTCTTGTATATAGCGGCAAATTGAAAAAAGGAGATATCGTTCTAACAACTGATAGAGAACATAACTCTAACCTTGTACCGTGGAGATTTTTAAACAAAATGTGGGGCATCGAGCACCGTATCGTCGAGTCGAATATAGATAATACATTTAATCTTGAAAATTTTAATAAAATAATGGCAGAAGAAGGTAATCGGATAAAGTTAGTAAGTATGGTACACATCTCGAATTTCGATGGGATTACGATCCCAGTCGAAGAAATATCTAAGATCGCTTATGAGAATGGTGCCATGGTAATGTTAGATGGTGCACAAAGCGCTGCGCACAGATCGTTGGATTTGCAAAAACTTGGCGTGGATTTTTTCGCGTTATCGATCCATAAAATGTGCGGACCTTCGGGTGTGGGCATATTGTACGGTAAAAAGGAACTATTAGACGAAATGGAACCTGTAATCGTAGGCGGGGATACAGTTCAAAATGTTACCTTTGATGAGGTGAAATTTTCATCATCACCTCAAAAGTTCGAAGCCGGTCTCCAGAACTATGCAGGCCAGATCGGTGCCGGGGCGGCAGTGGAATACCTGAAAAATATCGGGATGGAGAATATTAACGAGCACGAACACAAGTTGAATATGATCATGTCTGAAAAGTTGTTGAAGATACCGGGATTGAACCTGATCGGACCGGAGGATCCGGCGCTTAGAAGCGGTATTTTAAGTTTTAACATAGAAGATTTGAACTCGCACGACCTGGCAATGATACTGGATGATCAGTATAATATAATGATACGGTCGGGGATGCACTGTGTGCACGCATGGTTCAATGCACATAATATTGACGGCGCGGCCCGGGCATCGGTGTATTTATACAATACAGAAGACGAAGTAAAGTTCTTTGGTGAGAAACTAGAGGAAATTGTTGAGAATTTTAATAAATGAACATGTAATTCTAATAAAATACCTAGCTATATTTAAGCCATTTTGATACCTTGCCTCTTTTCTGTCAATTTGATACCCGCCAATGGCTCGCCATAGGGATACCAGATAGCCTGGCATCATTAAGAAAAATAGATGGCATGGAATCAAAATGGCAATGTCATCACAAGGTATCCTATTATAGTTTGAATGGCAAGGTATCTGTTGTTTTAGTCTTAGTCTTCAAACTCTTCGCCGCATTCCGGACAAACCGTATCATCCGCCTTAAGTTCAGCGCCGCAAGTTGGGCACTCAAATGTATCTTCAGCTGTTTTATCCTCTGAGCCTTCACCCGATTCTTCATCTCCGGTCATTTCTTCTTTATCCATAAGTTCTTCTTCGGCTTCGAGCTCTTCTTCCTCGGCGGCAAAGAATGACTCTTCGGTCAATGGTGCACCTTTGCGACGGCTCATTACAAGAGCCACTAAGGCGATTATTATGATGATTATTATGATGATTATCAAGTATAACATCCAATCCTCGAACGCACCTTTTTCTTCGGCCTCTTCTATTTCAGTTGTAGTTTCAGTATCTGCAATGCTTGTCGGGGTTCCGTCACTTGATACTGCATCGTCGGTACCGTCATTGGCACTGAAATAGAAGGTGTGGGCGCCTTTGGATAATTTGGCGGTATATGTGTAAGTACCGTCTGCAGCGTCGCCCGATTTCAAGTCCAGAGCGTGATCTGTACCGTCGATCACGACCTTGATCGTGGCTGGTGCGTCGCCGTCCGCATCTTGATAGTGTACCGAGAACGTGAATTTGGTGTCGGTATCGCCTGAGGCGGGCGACATTTTACCATTTGTTAAAACTGGTTTGGTGTTGACCGCCGGACCGGTTACGGTTATTGTGAAATTTGTGGAGTCAGTACCCTCTTCACCGTCATTTACTGTGACCAATACCCAGAAATTGCCAATATCGCTTAGAGTTGGTGTGCCCGTGAGTACATTCGTTGAGGTATCGAAGTTTAACCAATTTGCATCGGTCGCCATTGTCCAGGTAAGGTTAGCAACCGCGGTACGGTCATCTGTAGCCTGATAGGTTACCGAGTATGATATATCCACATTGGCGGTGGTAACGTCAGTTGTGATGATCTCCGGAGCAAGATTTGTTATAACCACACCGGGCTCAACTGTGAGTGTAAAGGAGTTCGTGTCACTACCGCCGTGGCTGTCGGATACTGTTACATCCACTGAATAGTCACCGACATCATCCTCTGACGGTGCGCCCAATAATAGACCAGTGCTAGGATTGAGCGATAGCCACCCGGCACCAGTATCTAAGCTCCAAACCAAAATATCATTTGTCGGGTCGATATCGGTCGCATTGTAATCCATAGAATAGAATTCACCGGCAGTAGCTGTAGTTACATCGGTGGTGGTGATCTCAGGGGGGTCATTGACATTGCTTACTATTATCGAGAAATTCTGCGAGTCTTCGCCACCATTGCCGTCGTTCACGGATACATTTGCCCAGAAAGTATCTACATCATCATTGGTCGGTGTACCGGTTAGCATACCTGTGATACTATTAATGCTGAGCCATTCCGCATTAGTGACAAGCGACCAGCTTAAAATGTCAAATGTCGGGTCGATATCAGTTGCATTGTAATCAACGCTATAAAGTTCATCTTCGGTTGCAGTTGTTACATCGGTAGTGGTAATATAAGGCGGGTCATTGACATTTATCACGGTGAGTGTGAAATTGTGACGGTCAATACCTTCATTCCAGTCATCGACAGTTACATTGACCCAATAGGTGCCAACATCATTATTAGTTGGTGTGCCGCTAAGTACGCCTGTGGAGTCATCAAGATTCAACCAGCTTGCGTTCGTCGATAAAATCCATTTGTGTACATTGCCGAGATCTTCGTCTGTTACGTCATAATCAACAGAATAAAGTACATCCTCGGTCGCAGTGTGCTGGTCGGTGGTTGTGATCTGCGGGTCATCATTGACATTTAAAATTGTGAGTGTGAAGTTAGAAAAGTCAACTCCATTATTTCCGTCTTTTACAGTTACATTCACCCAGATAGTGCCTACATCGTCATTACTGGGTGTGCCTATTAACAGGCCCGTGGTGGAGACGATGCTAAGCCAATTCGACGTGGAATTGGTGGCCAAACTCCATGCAAAAGTATCCATGGTCGGATCAATATCATAAGCTTCGTAATCTTCACTGTATAACATATCCTCATAGGCGGTTAAATTATCTAGAGTAGTGATTTTTGGGTTATTATTAACATTGACCACTGTAAGTGTAAAGTTCGTGAAATTCATACTATTTTTATCGTCATGTACTGTTATATTTACCCAATATGTTCCCACATGATTGTTCAAAGGCATACCTAAAAGCTCAGCAGTTACCTTATTGAAACCCAACCAGCTGGCATTAGTTGTATAATTCCAATAGATATCATCGTTGGTGGGATCCGGATCCGAGGCTTGATAAACAACGCTATAAAACAGATCTTCGATCGCGGTTATATTATCTGGTGTGGTTATTGACGGTGGGTCATTAGTGTTTATAACGGTTAATGTGAAATTATGTGTGTCTATACCACCATAAAAATCGGTAACTGTAACGTTGACCCAGTAACTACCTAGATCGTTATTTGTGGGTGTACCGGCAAGCAGCCCATTTGCATCAATAGCAAGCCAGCCACTTGCATTTGTCGTCAAGGTCCAAGATTCAATATAATTCTCTGGTGGATAGCTTGGAAGGTAGGCATCATAATCTACAGAATATAATGCATCTTCAGTGGCGCTCTTCACATCCGCGGTGACGATCTGGGGTGGATTGTACCAATTCCCGAAATAGGGATAGGTTTTGCCCTCGATTATTGCCCAAATGCCGCTGAAGTTCCAGCCTGCACCTGTAAATGTGGCTTCTTTTTGCATCTCAGTCGTGTTCTTGCCCGTTGCATTCGCGCCACCTGCCGAGGTCGTTTGGCCTGAGGTTAGATTGTCCCAGAAACTAGCTATTACTGTACCGGAGTCAAAACCAATCAACCCACCTATATTTGTGTCTCCACTAACATAACCAATGCTATAGCTGGAATTGACAAGCCCGCTATTATTTCCAATTAGACCCCCAACGCTGACATTACCGGTCGCATTTCCATGGCTGTAACAATTCTCAACCAATCCACCTGTGTTATATCCAATGAGTCCCCCAACAAAATCATTACTTGAAGTATTTCCTGTTGCATTACCGAACGCCGCACTGATAGTAATGGTACCGCCGTCATTCCACCCGATCAATCCCCCTATATAATCGGTGGCGCCAGTCGCAGCCCCAAATGCGACACATTTTGTTACTGGTCCTTTGTTTTCGCCGATTAAACCCCCAATATGTTCAGTTGGGCCTGCTGCACTACCATATGAAACACAGTTTTCAACCTTTTTGACATCGTTGTATCCCATCAGGCCACCGATCTCGCCACTATCAACCCCAATTCCGTTTGCGTCACCATATGACGAACAATTATCAACGTCGCCATAATTCCAACCGATCAAACCGCCTACACCATCGGCGGTGCCGGTTGCATCACCGTACACGGTGCAGTTTGTAACAGGGCCGAAATTTAGACCAATCAATCCACCAACATCATTATCTCCAAATGCATTTCCGTAAGCGGTACAATTTATAACTGACCCACCAGCTGAACTTTCTCCAATAAGTCCGCCAACTTCATCAGTTGGACCGGTTGCATTACCGTCAGCTGTACAATCGCTTATCTTTCCACCGGAATTATATCCGATCAACCCGCCAACATAATCGGCGGTGCCTGTTGCATCACCATAAGCTGTACAGTAATTAACTGGGATCGACCCCGAGATCTGGCCGATCAAACCGCCAACGTAATTGCCAGGGGAGCCAGTTCCGGTTACGCCCCCATAAGCAATGGAATCCGTTACGGTTCCATCATCGATGTATCCGATCAAACCTCCTAAATACTCGTTAGTACCGGTTACATTTCCGTAAACCACGCAATCTTCAACCGACCCGCCGTTCATTTGGCCGATCAAGCCGCCAATTAACCGCCACCCGTCGGTATCACCATAAACAGTACAATTGTAGATCAAACCTGCTGAATGGACCCCAATGAAACCGCCAAGATCCCAATCTTTTGCAGTTGTATAACCATAGCTAATACAATTCGTAATATCTCCGCCTTGATTCCAGCCAATGAAACCTCCACTATCTTCGGTATCGGATCCGTTGCCGTATAAATTGCCCCAGGATACACAATCCGTGATCGAACCGCCTGTATTGTATCCAATAAATCCGCCTATATAGTCACCATATCCATAGACATTACCTAGAGCAGAACTATTACTGATAGTACCGTAATTGTGGCCACTAAAACCACCGGCATCATCTCCAGAACAGTTGATGTCGCCTGAAGCGTAACTGTTGTTGATATTTGCATTAATATATACATAACCTGCAAATCCACCTGTATCTTTTGTTGTACAAATTACATTGCCGATAGAATAACAGTAATCGATAGTGCCATTATAGAATGTCCCAACCAACCCGCCAACAGCGTCATCACCGATTATCTCTGCGCTGCTGGATGAATTATAGGCAAAAATGTCTTCTGTGTATCCTACTAACCCGCCAACATCGGAATTTGTTCCGGTTACCAAGCCCGTGGCATATGAATTATATATTTTCCCTCCGAGATTATTACCGATCAAACCTGCCACGTTGCTCTGACCTGTAATATTGACATTGATCAGACTTACATTTTTGAAAATTGAACCTGCCCCTGCTACTCCAAATAGACCTATATAATTTGTTCCCGATCTGTTGATAGTGAGATTGAATATCTTGAATCCTTTTCCATCAAAAGTACCAGTGAATTTTGTGCCTATAGTGCCAATCGGGTTAAATCCCGCTCCCGAGTTCCAATAGGTAGTATTAGACGCATCAATATCATTGATTAGGATATAGTGTGCACTCAGATTTGCGCTTATATTCTGCAGATCCGTTACATTCGCGATCTGAAACGGGTTGCCTGGTGAACCGTTCCCGCCCGGGAAGGCCGCTGCATTATTATTGACTCCGATCGGCGCTATCAGCATATTCACTATCAATAAATTTGCCAAAATCAATATAATACTCAAGATAAAGCTGGAAATTTTTTTCATAAGATAAGACTCCCGTTAATTATAAAATTATTGAAAAATGAAAAGGATTTTGTACATATATAAATTTCTGTTTGTTATATGAAAGGCGATAGGCGAGTTGTGCTAAGGACTATCGCCTGTCGCCTCTCGCCCATCGCCTTTCTTACGGGAATCCATCAATAAATAAATATTAAATTCAGCGTCCTCTGCGGTTGAAGAGGGGGGTGGCCAATTCCCAATTCCCGAACTGTATTAGTATTCGGGATAATTCGGCGCCTTCTTAACGATCGGCACTCTCGGATGGCTCTCCCTCTCACTCGTACCGGGCGAGGTGCGAATAAATATCGCCTTCGCCTTCATATCTTGGATATTTTTTGCACCGACATATCCCATAGCTTGTTTCAAGCCGCCCATCAACTGGAAAATATGGTCTGCAAGCGGTCCAATGGCAGGCACCATCCCCTCAATACCTTCCGCCACGAGTTTCTTGGCCTCCATTGGCGCGACACCGTCGCTTGCCTGACCGTACCTGTCAGCACTCCCGGCCTGCATCGCACCGATCGAGCCCATCCCGCGATATGATTTGAACACACGATGATCTTCTGTGATCATAGTTTCCCCAGGGGCTTCCTCCGTCCCTGCGAACAGGCTGCCTATCATAACGGAACTTGCACCCAACCCAATAGCTTTGGCAATATCGCCTGAATATTTCACACCGCCATCCGCAATGATCGGTATATCACCCGCGGCATCCGCACATTCGATTATCGCGCTTGCCTGGGGTACGCCCACCCCGGCAACGATACGGGTTGTACAAATTGCACCGGGTCCAACTCCAACTTTAACCGCATCCGCACCTGCCGCGATCAAGGCTTCGGTTCCATCCCGAGTTGCTACATTACCTGCGATCACATCGATATCAAAATTCTTTTTCAAATATTTCAAAGTGTCAATTACATTTTTTGTGTGGCCATGAGACGTATCTATACAAAACACATCCACTCCTGCCTCAACCAGGCCCGGAGCGCGTTTTGTTATATCTGAAGGCCCGACGGCTGCCCCCACGCGTAAATGTTTAAGTTCATCTTTACAGGCATTTGGAAATTCGTAATTCTTTTCCAGATCATTACGGGTCACCATACTGACCAATTTACGTTCCTGGTCATTATTAATAATAACAACTTTACCTCTCTTGCTCTCTTTTAACCGCTGGTTCGCTTCTTCAAGATTTATCCCTTCGTAATCGATCACCAGTTCTTCAAAGGGTATCATATATTTATCAATATTATCCGTATCCGGGTCATCAAAATAATAATCTTTACTGGATAATAACCCAACTAATTTGCCATGTGATAAACCATCTTCGGTTATTGGTATAGTATTGTATTTTATTGCACGTGCGTTGCCTAGTGTATTGGTTGGCGCCAGGGTTGCAGGTTCTTCGACAAACCCGCTCTCGAAACGTTTGACCTTCATAACCTCTCCCGCTTGTTGATCCGGTGCCATGTTGCGATGAATTATACCGAGCCCGCCTTCAAGCGCGATCGCGATCGCTAATTTGGCTTCGGTCACAGTATCCATTGCCGCACTCACGACTGGGATTTTTAACTTGATATTATTAGTTAAATTCGTCTCCAGATTGGCTTCTGAAGGTATGAAGTCAGAATACTGGATTTTTAATAGGATATCGTCGTACGTCAATCTTATATCTTCAAAATTATCGAATTTAGCTTCGATCTTCACCATATTTTTCACCCTTGTTGTTATAGGATTAGCTAAAGGTTCATCATTTTAAAAGATTTTTATCATTATACAATAATAAGATTTAAAGTTGTTGTTAAAATTCAAAATATTGCTCAGATATGTTCATAGTTACAAACCTGCACCGTAAAACTTTAATAATTGTTACAAGAG
>CBDVCJ010000069.1:0-15061 GCA_965372445.1 uncultured Thermoplasmata archaeon
CTGGGCACTCACCTCTGAGCTCTCAGTTCTGACTTCCGACCTCCATCTTCCTATTTAATAATCATCCAAAATCTCCAATCTTAAATGACAATAATGAGGCTAAAAGATGCCAAAATTTGAACCAAAGATATTGGGTTTCTTATGCAACTGGTGCTCTTATGCAGGCGCCGACCTAGCGGGCGTAAGTAGGGTGCAGTATCCGCCTAATTTACGCGTTATCAGGGTAATGTGCAGCGGCCGGATCGACCCGAAAATCGTGATGGAAGCGTTAGCGAACGGGATCGATGGGGTACTGGTTGCAGGGTGCCATCCCGGCGATTGTCATTACATCTCGGGGAATTATATGGCGCAATACAAGATCAAAGAGACCCTCAGGATCTTAAAACGGTTAAAGATCAAACCTGATTTTTCAAAACGACTTAGGTTGGAATGGGTATCTGCATCCGAAGGCCAGAGATTTGCCGAGGTAGTTAATGAATTCATTGAGCAGGTCAGAGAGTTGGGCCCCAATCCATCCCGACGCCCTGTTAAGGATACATTACAGCGCAAGTTCGTAAGGATCAGAACCGCACAGGATATGGTAAACTCACCTCGACTTAGGACTTTGATCGGTAAGGAGCGCGAACTCGTTGAAGACGGGAATGTGTACGGTGACAAAAAGACCGAAACCGATTTCGACATTTTAATGGATGAAGTGGTTGACACCGAGTTCATCCGTAACCAGATCTTGGAATCTGTAAAAGATAACCCAATGTCGGTAAAAGGAATAGCAAAGTTGATGAATTTTCCGACCGAGACTATCCTCAAACATGTTCTGATCTTGAAACGTAAAGGGTCGTTGATAATGACTGGTGTTGAAGGCCGTTCACCGCAATATCTAACCTCGCCGTTAATATTACTGGCAAGCAAGGTGCCGGAGCAGGAGGTGGCGGAGTAGTGGCGCGATCAAAGACCGTTGGCGCGGTACTTGTGGTGGGCGGCGGGATCTCGGGCATGCAGGCCGCTCTGGATCTTGCAGAGTCGGGGTTTAAGATCTATCTGGTGGATAGATCGTCGAGTATTGGCGGCGTGATGGCGCAGCTCGATAAGACATTCCCGACCAATGATTGTGCAATGTGCATTATGGCGCCCAAACTCGTCGCGACCGGCCGTCATCACAATATTGAACTGATCACCAATGCAGAGGTTGAAAAGGTTAGTGGTAAAGCAGGTAATTTTAAGGTGACGGTGGTCAAGAATTATCGGAGGGTGAACGAAGAGAAATGTACAGGCTGTGGCGAATGCGCGGGTGAATGTCCGATCGAGGTTATGGATGAGTTTAATGAAAATCTCATAACCCGAGCAGCGATCCACATCAAATATCCGCAAGCGGTCCCGCTGATATATGCGATCGACCCCGAGCACTGTATCGGCTGCGGGATCTGCGAGAGGATCTGTAAAGCAGACGCGATCGAGTATCAACAAGAGCTCGAAAAGGTTGAATTGAATGTCGGGTCAATAATATTATCACCAGGCTTCGACGAGTTCATACCAGAAATGATAGAAGAGTTCGGATATGGCAAGTATCCCAATGTTTTGACCAGCATCGAATTCGAACGGATATTGAGCGCCACAGGCCCTTCCACCGGAATGGTACTGCGGCCTTCGGACGGCGATATCCCCTCGAAAGTCGCGTTCATACAATGTGTCGGCTCGCGAAACACAGCGGAAAAAGGGTGCGGGAACGAATACTGTTCCAGCGTGTGCTGTATGTATGCGATCAAGGAAGCAATAATTGCGCAGGAACATACCGATGGTTTGAGAACTACGATTTTCTATATGGATATGCGTGCATTTGGCAAAGAGTTTGACGATTACTATACCCGCGCAGAAAACGAATATGGAATTAGGTTTATTAGAAATCGGGTTGCCGAGATCATTCAGGATCCAACCAATAAGAATTTAACTTTAAGATATATTGATGAAGAAGATAATTTAAGAGAAGAGAGCTTCGAGCTGGTTGTTTTATCTGTAGGCTTGAATGCACCTGAGAACGCCGAGGAATTGAGCAATATCTTTGGAATAGAGCTAAATAAATACAATTTTTGCGAGACCGGCATTTTCACACCGCTCGATACCTCACGACCCGGCATTTATGTAAGTGGCGCTTTTTCGGCACCGAAGGATATCCCCGACACCGTCGCGCAGGCAAGCGGTGCAGCAGCGCGAGCAAGCAGTATAATCTCATCGGAGCGGGGTAAGCTTATCACTATAAAGGAATACCCACCCGAAAAAGATACGAAATGGGAACGCCCCAGGATCGGGGTGTTTGTCTGTCATTGCGGTATCAATATTGGCGGGGTGGTGGATGTACCTGAGGTCATGGAATATGCCAAGAGCTTGCCGGGGGTGGTTTTCGCAGATAACAATCTCTATACCTGCTCGCAAGACACTCAGGAAAGGATCAAGGAGAAGATCGAAGAATACGATCTTAATCGTGTAATAGTTGCATCGTGCACACCGCGCACCCATGAACCGTTATTTCAGAACACGGTCCGTGAAGCCGGTCTAAACCCTTATCTGTTCGAGATGACCAATATCCGCGACCAGTGCTCCTGGGTGCATATGCACGAGCCTGTAGAGGCCACCGCCAAAGCCAAAGATCTTGTGAGGATGGTGGCGGCCAAGTCATATCTTTTAGAACCTTTAAAGAGAATGCCGCTTGAAGTGAATAAAAGTGCGATTGTGGTCGGCGGCGGGCTTAGCGGGATGACTGCGGCTTTGGAGATCGCAAGCCAGGGCTTTCAGGTACATCTGGTAGAGCGCACGAATGTACTGGGCGGCAACTTAAACAACTTGAAGTTTGTTTTGAACCCGACCGCCAAAGCAGAGGATGATTTTATTGATACTACCCAAAAATTAGCCGAAATTATCAATAGCGTGAAAAGCTCCAAAAATATCCAAGTTCATACTAACACCGAAATAAAAGATATCACTGGCTTTATCGGCAATTTTACTACAACGCTGGATGTCGATGGTCAAGAGCAAGAGCTAAAACATGGCGCTGTGGTCATTGCAACAGGCGCAAAGGAATACAAACCCACTGAGTATATGTATGGCAAAGATGACCGGATAATGACACAATTGAAGCTAGAGGAAATACTCATGAAAGGCGAAAGGCAAAAGACGAAAGGCAAAACACGCGACAAGCTATCGTCTATCGTCTCTCGCCTCTCGTCTTTCCGAAGCGTCGTAATGATCCAGTGTGTAGGCTCGCGTAACGAAGACCGACCGTATTGCAGCAGGGTGTGCTGTACCAACGCGATAAAAAATGCATTGAAGCTCCGCGCGCTCAACCCCAACATTAACGTCTATATTTTGTATCGCGACATCCGTACTTATGGCTTTAGAGAAGATTTCTATCGAAAATGTGGGGAGACCGGCGGTATATTTTTCATTCGTTACGACAAAGGATCTCCTCCGGAAATTACCCAAAAAGGCAATAAATTACAAGTTGAAGTTAATGATCCGGTTTTGGATGTACCGCTCAAACTCAACCCCGATCTGGTGGTGCTAAGTACCGCAATAATACCGAATGAAGATAGTGAAGAGCTGGCGAAAATGTTGAAGGTGCCTTTAAGTAAAGACCGGTTCTTTTTGGAAGCGCACATGAAATTACGCCCTGTCGATTTCGCGACCGATGGCGTGTTCCTGTGCGGGCTGGCCCATTCCCCGAAATTCATCGACGAGTCGATCTCGCAGGCCGAAGGCGCTGCGGCACGCGCGTGTATCGTGCTCGCGCAAGATGTAATAGAGGCCGAAGGGACGGTCGCAAAGGTAAATGAACCGCTATGTCGGGGTTGCGGGATATGTATCGAGGTTTGTCCCTATAACGCGATCGACCTCAAAGAGTTCAATTGGTTCGGCCACAAGCTCGAGGTCGCGAGCGTGAACGAGGTGCTGTGTAAAGGCTGCGGGTCGTGCTCGGCGGCGTGTTTATCAGGCGCGATCCAGCAGAAGAAATTCGACGACAAACAGATACTTTCGATGCTGGAATCATTTCTCGTGGAGGAGGACGAGGGCGCAGATCAGGAGGTGGAGGCTTAGGATGGCTAGAACAGGGGATGCCAAAAAGGGTGCAGACATTAACCTCAGCAAGAGCCCTGAGTTCCAAAATATCATGAAATTGATCGCTAATAAAAAATATTCTCAAGCCCGGAGAATGGCCGAAGATATCGGCACTAAAAATAAAAATCTTGATCTATTATTGATAATAGGTGCGCTGTTCAAACAATTGAATAAACCAACAAGTGCCAAACAACTCTACAAAAAAGCGTTAAAACTTGCCCCGGAGGATGCCAAAGCGCATTATAATTACGGCGTTTTTTTAAGAGATGCCGGCGAGCTGGTGAAGGCCGAGCAGGAGCTAAGGAAAGCAATAAAATACGACCCGGACCATGCATCGGCCCATACGATTCTTGGGAATGTGCTGGTCATACAAGAACGATTGGAAGAAGCCGAGGATTCTTTTAATAACTCTATTGAGCTCGACGCGAAAAATGCATATTCATGGACTTGCTTGGGCGCGTTACACGCCAAGCGTAAAGAATATGACGATGCCGAGAAAATGTTCAAGAAAGCGATCAAGATCGATAAGAAGTTCCCATTATCTTACTTTAATCTATTAATATTATATAAACAACAATCCAGATCAAAAGACGAGCAAAAGCTTCGCAAACAAGCCGCGAAGATGAAGATACTGCTACCCGAAATTAAAATTGTTGAGAAGGGTAGCCTAAGGAAAGGCGAGAGGCGACAGGCGAGAGGCGACAGACGAAAGGCGAAAGTTAGTTTGAAAAATCATAGCTAATGTACAAAGACGAAAGATGGCAACGTCTTAAGGCTGTCCGTACTATGTCTTTCGCCTGTCGCCTTTTGCCTTTCGCCTATCCAATGCCAAACACCCCTTTAATATGGTGATACGTTGACAAAAAAAGATTTCGAGCCAAGGATCGTCGGATTCCTGTGCAACTGGTGTAGCTATGCCGGTGCAGATCTTGCCGGCACCTCCAGAATACAGTATCCGCCCAATATCAGGATCATCCGTGTTATGTGCTCGGGCCGTGTCAATCCGCTGTTCATTGCGAAAAGTTTTCAGGAGGGCGCGGATGGTATACTGATATCAGGGTGCCACCCCGGCGATTGTCATTACACAGAAGGCAATTATTTTACACGGCGCAGGTTCAACGTTATGAGATCGTTACTGGAATATATCGGTGTGGACCCGCGAAGGTTCAGGATGAGCTGGGTCTCGGCTTCCGAAGGCGGCAAGTTCGCCGAGGTAATAAAACAGATGACCGACGAGCTCAAAGAATTGGGACCGAATACGAAGTTTGTACGTGAGAAGATCTAAAAGCTCGGGAATGGGGAATGGAGACATCTCGCCAATTGGCTCTTGACGGGTGACTTTTAGTTAAATTATTAATGTGGATACAATTTATAATATTGAGTCCTTAAAACATTTTTTCACATGGACAATTTAATGCCACATGTCAACAAATTGACAACAGAACCCAACCATTATCCAATGGTAAAAATATTTTTAAAGGCTCTCTGTTTTTGTTTGCACATATATTAATTTTTTTACAAATCGCACCTAGCCGAAAGCCATATGGCGAAAGGTCCCTTTTCCCAATTCCCCATTCCCCATTCCCGTTGTGGTAAAAAGTCATCAAAGCCGTATTTTTTTCAAATCCACCATCGACTTAACCTTAGCCTTGATCAGATCCTCTTCTTGCACAGAGCCGCGCTTGACCTTCCGGGTTCGATATTTGCTACCCTTTTCAAATATATCGAGTATGACCTGACCGTCCATATCTTCCGGAATGGGAATATCGAAAATATGCAGGATCGTCGGGGTGATATTGTAAATTGTAGTGTTGAATTTATGATTTTTTCGGATGGTTGGGCCAGTCGCCAGAAATAGACCGTTGACACGGTGCTCTCCCGGCAGGGAGGTCTTGGAGAAGATCTTGCCTATACCGATCCGAGCGTTTACGGTCGGGATATTATCGTCTGGCACTATTACCAGATCCGGCGCACCGTCGAACGCGTCTTTGCCGAACACATCTTCGCGTTTATACACTTGGGGTTTTAAGATCTGGCCGGTGTTGGGATTTTTTATTTGGCTCAATTTCGTTATTATCTCGGTCCTCACCTTTTCATACTCCTTACCGGGCTCGATCATGCCTTCCGGTTCGCGACCCTTGACATTGAGATAGATCTCGCCGCAGGCCGGTTTGCAATACGCGCGCGTATGGCGCCAATCCACTTTGCTCTCATCCAGCTCCTGCGGCACCACACTCTGAACCATGCTCGCTTGCCATTTATTGGGGAATTTGCTCACGACTTTGGAGAGTGATTTCTTCATCCCTCTCTCATAGATCATCCTGCTGGTAAATTGCCGAAATCTGAAACGACCCCCTTTCCCCTGTTTGAACTTTAAAAAGTTATGCTGGATCAACCATTCATTGATATTGAAGGCATATTCGGACGGCCCGAAACCATGGTCGGATACGAAAAATATCATTGTGTCCTTACCTACGGCTTTGAGGATCTTGACGAGCTCTTGATCGATCCGTTTATAGATCTCCAATATGTATTTTTTATTATCGTAGCTCTTGTGCTGGATCCTATCCGGGGCTTCAAAGACGATAAACCCAAAATCCCAAGGTTTGACGGTCAGTAAATATTGGAACATCTTGGATTCGCGGTCGATGAGCTTGAATAAATATTTCATGTAGACATCAACCAGTTTCACTTCCCCGATGGAAGGTATCTCGTAGAACCCGATATCTTTCTTCATCTGGCTCTTGAGATCTTTGGGGTATGACCATTTATCAGGATGGACGCTCATGAAACTGCCGGCGATCATATAACCGTTTACCTTCCAAGCCTTATTCGTCGAGGGTATATTAGCGACCACCACGCGTTTGCCCAGATCGCTGAGGATGTCCCAGATATTGTTGCGTTTGTCCGGCACGATAAAAAAGAACGGCTTGAACTCGTAAGAGTTCGGTACTTTCTGGATCAAGCCCGAGATACCAAGCTCGCCCGGGCTTTTGCCGGTGGTGAGCGAGTTCCAGGCGGGGACCGTGTAGGGCGGGATCGTGCTCCTCAGCTCGCCCCAAGTACCCTCATTGATCAACTTTTTAAAGGTCGGCAATTTGCCCTGCTTCACCCACGGGAGAATCAAGTCCCAGGTTGCACCGTCTAGGCCAATGACAAGAACTTTAGGCATGGATGTTCCTCAATTGGATTTTGTGATAAAGTTTGAGGATATATAAGTATTGCTTTATGATAACATAGAGATTGTTCGATTAAGGAATGATGCTCGATTTAAAGGAGAATTCCCAATAATCAAATACTACCAATACTACCAATAAAATCCTAAATCCCAATGGCAATTTTTTTTATATTCACAAGATCGAAACTCCTTTAGTTCCAAAGTCACATTTTCAGTAATTATTATATATTCTACAATGCCATTACAAAGTATCAACCACAGGGGGATTAGATATGGATAAAAGGTTATTGATATTAGGAATATGTACTTTATTGCTACTTGTTGTCTTCAGTACTGGATGTGTTAGCAGTGATGAAAAGAAATCTAAATCAATTAATATTACATTCAATGAAGTTATTAAAGATGAATATAATGAATCTGAAGGTTTTCGTGTTGTAGGTATAAATGTAACGGTTGATAATCCACATACAGAAACAATTTGGGTTTACTCATCTGATTTCTCCTTAGTGCTTAAAGATGGAAGTAAACATAAATCAATAAGCGCCGGTGGAGCTAAGTTAGAACCTGGCAATAGTACTCGGAGTAGGAAAATTGCTTTGTGGTTTGATGTATATTATAATGAATCCGATTTAGACTACATCAAATACGATTCAGATAGTTACGAAACAAAAGTTGATATTCCATAACATTAGTTTTTTAGGAAATATATCTGAATTAACTTGGCGGGAATGCATTATGATAATAGATGAACCATTAGGAGTGCAGTTCATGAAAGAAGTAATACACCAATGGGAATTATTATTGGAAAGTAAAATCCAAAGGTTAAAGCAATTGAAAACAGAGCTTATAGAGATCGAAAAGGAAGGTGATA
The DNA here is from genome assembly GCA_965372445.1 of uncultured Thermoplasmata archaeon. Classification (GTDB taxonomy): domain Archaea; phylum Thermoplasmatota; class Penumbrarchaeia; order JAEHCK01; family CBDVCJ01; genus CBDVCJ01. The sequence continues at coordinate 8,157 of CBDVCJ010000069.1, forward strand.
AGGAAAACGTTAACTTATTTTAAGATGAAATTGCAAAAGTAGAAGAGGATATTGAAAGGGGGAAGCAACAAATTAGGAAACAGAAAAAACAGTTAATTATCTAATGTTTTGATAAAACAGTACATTCAGTTAACTCTAATGTGAAGCTTCAAGCATATAGATGTAATAATTATGAGGAAAAAGATTTATTGGAGTTGGAAAATTGCCAGAAATTAATAGAAGGACAATTCGGTATGATAATCACTATATTCGTCAATCAGAAATTTATGGAAAAGATAATGTTGAATACCGAAAGAATCGACCGAGCTCAGGTGAATATTGGTACGGATTAAATATTCGAGTGGATGGGACTGACCCTCATATCTATCTTTATGGGGCTGATGGTGTAGAAGTAAACAAAAGCGATCAAATTGATGTTCCAGATGAGTGTTTACATGAAAAATCACCCTCAAATCCTGGAGAAGAATGGAGAATTAAATGGCCAGAATCTGCGGCAACTTGTATATGTACCGAAATCTTCTATGATGATGAATTAGATATTGAGGTTAGAACCGAAAATAATGAGAGAATACTAAAACCATCGGTTCTAGTAAACAAATGGTTTTTAGTATTTCTAGACAAGAACGGAAGACCAATACCGAGGTCGTATACGAGATAGGGGGTTACTGTATTAAAAAAGGGACAAAAGTTGATTACACTTTGGCAGGTGAAAGATTATTTTATATGTTGTGGCAAGAGACCGAAGACGGAATCATGCTAACAATTCCACATAAGAAGTTAGGAGATGTCCATCTATTAATTATGGAGAAAAATGGAAGATTCTCCTGGCATATTAAAGACGGTCGAGAGACCAAAAAAGAGAAAAAATATCCTATTGGGAGCCATCTACCAAATGATGAATTTAAGAAAAGATATGTAGGGCAGATCATGAAATATGTAAAAAAATATAATGGGAATAAAAAAGCTTGGGTAACGATACCAAAATTTGAAAAGCGATTAGAAGAAGGGCTAAAAAAAATTGGATTAACCGAATCCAAATTTCCATTGGAAATATTAAATACTTACATTGAATGTGACTTCGATAATAAAGAAGGATGGAAACGAATTCGAATTAAAGACATGTTAAAGCTTGGCGAAAAAATAGGATTTATCGAGGATCAAAATGTTATACGCATGGTAATTCCTATAAATACAACAGAGAATTATGCCCTGTTCATATCATATCGTCAAGCATTAGACTTAGAAAAAAAACAAACTAACCTAACTGGCACGAATGAATATATTGAATATATTTTAAAAGATATTAATCGAGATCTAAAAAAGAAGGCAAAAGACATTATTAGGAAAAATAAAAATAAATAATGAAGACGTTTGTTCAGAGCAAACTATTTAATTTCCCAATACTATTACTCTGAAATTCAACTGAATATTGGGGGAAGAGTCACACGAAAAATTTGAAATTTAATTTATCAATAATCATTGTATGCTTATTATTAGTTACAGCATATCCGTATTTTCTTGCTATGCCGATAAAAGGTAGTAATGGCGAAGAACCTGTAAAAAATTGGAATGATGATGATTGGAGTGATATTATTGATTTTGTTCCATATAGTAGATTTGCCCACGTAGTTCCAGAAATGACTGTTTATCAAGATTCACTTTATATCATATGGCAAACAAACTCAACAATATTCAGCAATGGAACTGATTATGATATAGTTATGACAAGTTATAACGGTAATAGTTGGAGTGACATAATCGAAGTAACATCTCTAAATGATTTATATAATGATTCCCATCCGACTTTAGCAGTTTTTGAAAATGAATTACATATTGCATGGTCCACTTCCAAACCCATATCTAGCGGTTCAGAGATCGATATATTATATAGAAATTATGATGGAAAAAGATGGTCTAATATATCTCAATTAACTGATTTTAATGATGGTAAAGAAAATAATTATCCAAAATTAACTGTTTTTAAAGATAATCTGTATTTAGTTTGGATTTCAAGATTTCTACCTACAAATGAAGGCCGATTTTTAGCAAGAAAGTTTGATGGTAATGTCTGGAACGATCTTATAGAAATATCTCCATATCACTTTGGTTTAAAAAGATATTTTGACTTAACAATATTTAATGAACATTTATATTTTATTTGGGGGATCACAGATTTCAAAAATGACGATGATGAAAGAATCTTTGTTAGAGGATATGATGGAAGATCCTTTGGGAAAGTTTTTGAGATTTCAATAAACGAATCAGATCCATTTCCTGGAGGACATATGGGAAGTTGTACTCCCAAATTGATTTCATATAATAATATATTATATGCTGTTTGGTACACTGATCGTCATATTATAGATAATGGAGATGAGTTTCGTGATGGAGATTTATTGATGACGGTTTTTAATGGTAGTGGTTGGACTCAACCCAAAATAATATCTCCAGGTAATGATTTTGGCCTTGACAGTAATCCATCTTTACTTATTTATAATAATCAATTAAATTTAATATTTAATACAAATGATAATACTATAATCTCAGGTTCAAATGTAAGTATTGTAATAAGATCTTATAATGGTAAAAATTGGGGAGAATATTTTGAATTAACCGATATCAATGATAGTACTTATAATGGGCTAGCAAAAGCCATAGTTTTTAAGGGGGAAATTTATGTTTTATGGTACACGGCTAATAGATTAAAAGACAATAATTGGGAATATGGATTAAAGATGATCACAACAAATCCCAATGGAATTGTTGAACCATTATTTCCAGTGGATATTGAAGATGAAAATAATAAGGTAGAAGATAAAGATAATAATGATAAAATCAATTTTGAATTAACTTTAAATATTGTATTGATAATCTTTATTCTAATCGTAGTTATTTTAATCATTATAATAATTGGAAAAAGAAATAAAAAATAATTTTAAGGATAATAATTTATTTCATTGCAGAATAGTTAAACAAACGAGGATAGTGTTGTTTAGATATGTGGTTGGAAGATCAGTAAAAATTGTGAGAAGAAACTACAGTATTTAGTTAAAAAATCAATTTAACAAATAGGAATAAACAATTATAAAACAGAACCTAATATTTTTGTTATTAAGTTCCAAATTGAAGATAGCTTATTAATTACCTTTAAAGATTTATTTTGTAATTCCTTCCATTTAATCTTTTTCTCTTTAGGAGTAGACTTGGCAACTTTTAATTCATATTCCTGCTCAACAGTTGAAAGGAATTTTATAAATATTAAAGCAAATCCTTGTAAAATGAGAAGACTATTAAGTATTTTTTTAGTTACTTCTCCATTATCTTCTGGCGATGAACTTATTCCTAATTTTAAAATCTCTTTTTTTGCTACTTCAATGTCTTTCAAGATATTTTTAATATCGTCCGTATCTTCATCTTCAATATAAATTAGAAAAAGGTTCGAAAACTTTGTTAAAATATCATACATATCAATTTTCTTTTCTAAAGTTATCGGAATTAATGATTCATTAAGTATTATACATAGATCTATGAAAAATTTCTTGGTGGTTCTAATATTTTCAATGTCAAATTCCTTTTGAAGATTAAAAAACAAACTTTTAAAACCCATAAGAGGAAACTTTTTCCAAAGAGATACTAATCTTGTAGTTGATTCAATAAGTTCATTAATAGATTCTAAATCTTCTTTTGGAATTTGCATTTGGTCTTCTTTTATGTCCAACGATTTAGCTTTAAAAGTTTCTAACATTGATTTTGCTTCTTCAAGATTTTTTTCAGCAATGACTGCGTCTCTGATCATTTCGGAAATTAACTTTTCAAGTTTTTCCATGTCATTTTTTAGATATTTCTCAAAATACATTATATTATTATTTACTTTCCCCGCCATAATATCAAAGGATAATAACATTTATAATATAAATAATTACAACACATCAAATATAACCATATACCCCATTTAAATGCCCACTGTTGAGTTTTAACATTGGGAGCACAAAGATCCTCATCCCAATAGATTGTTTAAATTCCCCTAAAATATATATATCATTAATACCATGACACATATTGACATGGTGAACATAATAAAGCAATTATTGGGGTACTATAATGATTTTAATGACTTGTATCGTTCATAATAAAAGAAAAGAAAAGTTTAATCAAGATTTTAAAGAAATGTGTAATGAACGGCTTAATGCATATGAAGGGGCTTCGACTGATTTAATTAATAATCTAAAGCATCTTTGGTCTCTAGGGCCATGGAGATATAATGATATATATGGTTTCGTAGAAGTAGCTAATGAGGGTCGCAGTCGAATACTAGGATATCATTTCTACAAGCATAGGAATGAAAGAGAATATCCTCGCCATAAACGTGGAATCTATATAAATCCATTATATAGTTACTCGCAGGCTTGGATAGGAAATCCTAATCTAAGAGCTACTACAAACGAAGATATTATCAAAGCCATAAAATTGGTATTGAAACAAGAAGATAAATTCTTTAAAAAAAAGAGAAAATATTTAGAATATTCAGAATTGATTGTTGAAAATACAAATTGGTTAAATATTATTTAATGAGATGAAGGAGGATTGTGTGAAACAAGAGGGAAATTTGATTAAGTACCAAGGGGGAAAGTCTGATACAAAATACGTCCCAACTATCACCCTTTGGCAAGACCTAGAGAAATTAAGCTCTTAAACTTAATTGCCCCATATCCGAAGCCACCAATTAGCCCTAAAACTAAACTTGAAAATATCATAGTCCAAGGATTTAAACCAATTTTGAGGGCAAAATTAGCCCAAGAGATGATTAAGAATAAAGGTAAAAATAGTGCACAAGCTACAATTCCTGAGAATGCGCCAAAATCTTTTTTATTTGGTTTTGCAAGCCTTTCTAAATTATTAATTTGTTCTGATAGTTGATTACACATCTTGATATACACAACAATGTTCGGACTCCCTTTTGAAATTAGATTAGTAGCTTTACGTATTTTCTTCCTGAAAACCATAAGAGCTTGAATATCTGGTTTGAAAGTTGAATGAAATATATTTTGCATTAATTTAGAAAGTTCATTGGTTACCTCTAACAACAGGGTAAGTGCCTTGGATAAATAAATAAAGTCTCTAAGAGTAATGTCTTCAGTATCGCCTTTTTTTAAGAATTTATGAGCTTTAATTGCTTCACGAGCTAAGTTTTGTTCAGCAGCTAATCTATCGTATTTGAATTGGTTAAATTCATTATTAGCTTGAACAAAAATAAAAACAGCTTCGTAGAGATACGACTTTCCTATTAATGAATTGTATGTTCGTCCTCCCTTTTGGTGGTATTTATGTGCTGCCAATTTTAAGGTCTGGGAAGCACTATCGATATTGGTTTTGGCATTATCATAGTCAAGAGCTAATAAAGCATTCACCCCCTGTATAAAATACGCATCTGATTCTATAAGTAAAACTAATGGTTCGAACTTATGACCAAATTTTCCTGCACTCCTAAGATGCTTTTTTGTGTCGTTAAGAAAGATTAAAGATTGTCCAATATTTTTATTAAGTAATTCGATAGTCGCTTTTACATATAAATTCATACCTATTGAAAGATCTCTAAGTTCTTTCTGCTTAACTTGTCCGAATCCATCTGCAGCCGATTCTAGTAAATTTAATACTTCTTCAAAATTCCTTTCGGTTCGGTTTAACCTTATTGCTTCAAAATAATTCCATAAAGACTGTAAAACGATTTGAAAAGATTCATACTCAGGGCCTGCAACTTGGCGATTTAAAGTTTTCATGTACCTTTCTATAAGAGGTAACGCATCATCTAAATCATCTTCAAAAACCTCATCAATAATATCTTCTATGGATATATCGCTTTCTGAAGGTACGTAGGGCTTTCGTAACGCTTCAAAAGGGTCATTAATTTTTGTTATTAATAAAACCCCCCTTTTCCAAATTTATCTTAAATATTAATATCTATGAAGTGGTTCAGAAGGTTTGGATAAATATAAGTAATTAAGTACCTTAAATATAAACGTCATTGATACTTAATTTAGACTCCCTCAATCAACTGAGATGGTAATAGGTTCCAGCGATAAAAAGATTTGTATTAGATTATTTTTGATTCTTTTCTTTATGTCTAATCAATTAAAAATGAATACGGTGAAGTAGGATTGTGTGATACAAGAGGGAAATATTAATTATAGAAAATATTATTTATGTTGGTTATACTTCTAACCTAAAGATTGAAAAAGGTGATTTAGTTGAAAAAAATGGGCATCTGCATATTATGTAAAAGTGAAAACGTCAAACTGACCGAGCATCATTGCTATAATAATAAAGAGAACAGCATAATGATTTGTGAACGATGCCACAAACTGATTAATGAAGGAATCGTCGATAAGAATTAAATCATTTAAACTTAGAAATTATCTTTTTAGCAATCTTTTAATATCATCATTCTATTTTCCTTTACAGATTATCTTGTAAACCAAAGGGGAGTATAATGTCAATATTACTTAAAGATGGAATAAAATATTTACCATACGACTATAATGAAGATGAAGATGTACTTGAAGATATGGTGTTTGAACACTATAGAGATATTTTCGGAGAAAAAGCACTATTGTTTAGGAAAAAAAGAATCGAAAACATACTTGGAAAAAAATTTTCTATTCCAGATGGTTTTATTTTAGACTGTGAAAAGAATCGATTCTTTATTATTGAAGTAGAAAGAGCCGCCCATGGTGTTAAACACATTCATGATCAGGTTACAGGCTTTGAGATTGATGAATGTAAAGATAAATTAATAGTACTATTTGAGGATGAAATTAATGAGGATAATTTTTTAAAAAAGATAATAGAAGAAGCAGGCATTGATAACACATTTAAATATTTAACAGAATTATTTAAAAAAGATATAG
>CBDVCJ010000070.1:0-14930 GCA_965372445.1 uncultured Thermoplasmata archaeon
TTGCATCTTTGTCATCTTCGTCTTCTTCTTCCTCTTCCGAATCTTCGTCTTCCTCTTCTTCATCTTCGGACTCGTCTTCTTCCTCTACATCAACGTCCTCATCTTCCTCGAAGCTAAGACCACAGCTCGGGCATTCGGTAGCATCTGCGGGTACCATCGAGCCGCATTCACTGCATTTCACCATATCCACTTCATCTTCCATCTCGTCTTCTTCTTCATCCTCGTCAAAGCTTCGGGAAGGTTCACGGGCCTTTGCACGCTCTTTCTCGGTTGGGGCACCGCCCTTACCGCGCGTGAACATGAAGACCACGAGCAAGATCACGATCAGGATAAGAATTCCAAGTAGTAGATAGAAGAGATTGTTTTGCGATTCGCGGGTCGCGGTCAATTCATCAATTGTTCCCTGATCATCTACTAGATCCGGTATCAGTGGATGTTCATCATCGATATCATCGATCCCGTCACCGTCATCATCAGCGTCGGCGTTGTTTCCAACCCCGTCACCATCCGTATCAGTCGACTCTTGGTCATTAGTGGGGAACGCGTCGTGTACATCCAGCACGCCATCGTTATCATCATCGTTATCCATATTATCGCCGATGCCGTCCCTGTCATAGTCGCTGTGTTCGTTCGGGTTCAGGGGTAGGTCATCGTTTTCATCTGGCATGCCATCTTCGTCATCGTCGGGGTCGGCATTATCACCAATTCCGTCACCGTCAGTATCGATCCACTCAGAACCGTCTTTTGGAAAATCATCCTTGGCATCTGGTCTGCCGTCGCCATCGTCATCGGGGTCGGCGTTATCGCCCATGCCGTCACCGTCGGTATCCGTGTCTTCGTTGGGGTTTTGCGGGAAGTCGTCTTCGGTATCGTCGACACCGTCATTGTCGTCATCGGTATCTTCGGTATCATCAAGCCCGTCGCCGTCGGTATCGTCCGGTAGACCATCGCCATTTGCGTCGGGGTCGGCGTTATCGCCGGTGCCGTCGCCGTCGGTATCTTTCCATTCGTCGGGGTCGGTCGGGAAATCGTCTTCGCCGTTGTCCACACCGTCGCCGTCGACATCATCATCCGAATTGTCGCCGAGGCCGTCGTCATCGGAATCTTTCCATTCGTCAGGGTCATACGGGAACTCGTCTTCAGTGTTCAGGATGCCGTCGCCGTCGATGTCTTCGTCGTAGATGTCGGCTACTCCATCTTGGTCGATATCGCTTGGGGTATCACTACCATCATATGGGTCAGACCCTGCTGCAACTTCAACTTCATTTGACCAATTATCACCGTCGATATCCCAATCCGAGTTGTCGCCGGTACGATCATCATCCAGATCACTCCATTCTGTTGGGTCTTTCGGGAACGGATCTGATACATCAGGTTCCTTATCATTATCATCATCATCGTCTTCTACCAAACCGGTCGGGTTAGTCGCGTTCTCATCGAGATCATCAGGTTTACCGTCGCCATCAGTATCTAACCATCCCGCTGGATTATATGGGAAATCATCGTTTTCATTTAACCAACCGTCACCATCGATATCCGGGTCCAATGCATCGGGGATAGTGTCATTATCCATGTCCGAGGGCACTGAGGTTGCATTATATAGGTCAGAACCCGATTCCTCTTCGATCTCGTTCGACCACCCGTCATTATCGATATCCCAATCTGAGTTGTCGCCGACTCCGTCACCATCAGTATCTTTCCACTCTTCGGGATCGGTCGGGAACGCGTCTTTTACATCGGGTCTGCCGTCGTTATCGTCGTCGGTATCATTATTGTCACCAAGGCCATCTTTATCGGTATCGACCCATTCACTTGGATCGTTCGGGAATTCGTCTTCAGCGTCGGTTACATTGTCATTATCATCATCAAGGTCCACAAGATCGTTTAGTCCGTCCGCGTCCGCGTCACCAGTGAGGTAGATCGTAATCTCCTGGTCCATCCCGTACATATCGACACCTGTAGAGGCAGAAGCTGCACCATTACTCGCTTCGACCGAATGCGGGGTGTAATAATTGAACCATCTACCATCATTGTCATATACATATGAATATGCCATTAAAGTTAAGTCGTTAACTTCACCGTTGCTGTCCGTAAGACCGCTGGCCACAACACCGCCGTCAAGATCATACACATGTACATTGACATTAGGTGCGGGTTGGTCTAAGTTGAGACCTGTTAGAACCTCCACATCCAGATTCCAATACCATTTTGCCCAGGATGGATCGGATTGTAATTCCGCTCCCTCCAAGCCTAGGGTGCTGTAGATATTGAAATATACGCTGCTTGAGCTGGCGTAAAGCTTACCATCTCCATAAATATCCGGATAGCCGCGATCGTTGAAGTACGAATCATAGACATTCACCGTGGTCACTCCATTACCGCCGCCATCGCAGTAAATAGCATCACTCCACCAGCCTATTACGGTAGTATTAATGATATCTATTGTGACTACCGCATTATCATCCGAACTGACATATAAGAAATAATCGGGGTCAAATTCTTCTGTGTAATAGAACTCGCAGTCTTCGACAACTATATGCCATTGACTACCTTCGCCCGGGAATTCGTCAATGTAAATTCCGTATTCGTCATAACCCTCGACTTTAACATTTCTGATATAGGCTTCAAAATAATTCGCGCCGCAGCAATCATCTAATTGGAACGGATAGTCATCGATATTTCTCATGTAGCCATTTTCATAGGTGAGATACACGTCGCAATAGTCAATGCAGTTCATGTAGAATCCATAATAGCAGCTTTCAATGATATTACCGCTCGCATAAAAATAACATGCATCGGAATAGTATGGGTTGTCAAGAACGATAGCGTAATCACACCCGGAGATATAATTGTCGTTGACAGTAATATAAGCTGTACCGGCTTCATACGGTACATCGTCTAAATAAATACCGTCACAATCGCCATTATAATCACCATAGATCGTGTTGCGGCTGATATCCAAATATAGTGTCTCACCGTAGTACCAGTAATCGAAATATATTCCATAGTCTTCAATTACCGTCATGTAATTATCATTTATCTCGATCATTGCATCGCCGTAGATATACTCAATATAGATACAATCATAAACATCCACGAACTCGTTGTTATTTATTTTAAGGGTTCCGAAGGTACCATATACATAGTCTAAATAGAATCCATAACTATCTACTTCTTGGAAATAGTTGTCGTATATTTGTACCTCATAAGAGAAATCAAATTGTTCCTCATTGTATAGATAGTCAACACCGTACCAGTATATTGCATCTTGATTAATGTTCTCGAATACATTATCGTGGCATATCAGGGTTGAGTCCGCATACCAGTAATCGGCGAAATAAAAGCCTCTATACATATCATGTACATAATTATTGTTTATATTTACATAGACTTCATCAAGGTAATATTCGAACCCGTCATTGTCGTATATAGCAGTCCCGTCATCAGTCGTTTCAGCTGTGAATTCCGAGTTCGTGACCTGTAGATTGAAGGAGTGTCCATCCGCGACATTGCTGAAATAGATATGGTAGTCAGAATTATCTGCCTCGGTTGTGTAATGGAAGACCGAATTATCAACTGTGAAGTACGTGTTTTCAACGAAATCTTGATCGACATAAATATTATGGTTGTCGTTCGAATAGAACCAAGAATCTAGGATGTTCACATAGAGGTCACAGCCGATCTCATAGTCATATTGTAGCGCGTTATCCTTATTGTCCCAGAAATAACTGTCCTCGATATTGATCCATCTGAATACATTTGGCCCGAAGTCGTGCGGCGCAACATAAGCGATTTGATAGTCGCTATCCCTATCATCGGTGTATACTATATGTGGCTCGTCGCTGCTGTCGACCTCCACAATTATTCTATTGACATGTCCTTTACCTGAAGCATACCAATTAAGAGAAATTGATTCAAATTCTCCGATCACATCGCCAAACTCATCGAGTTTAACATACCAAACATCGCCATTACTCCAATCATGAGAGAACACTACATGTAGATCATCCTTCGAATCTATCTGCACATACGGCCAGACGCTTTTGGTGCCGTCATCGATTGTTATGATCTTGTCATTAATGACCTTGATCGCACTTACAGAGGCCTTGTCACCGTTCTGGTCGTCCTTGCTCGGGTCGAGTTTGAGGTAGGCGATCTCATTGTCGTTCACCATGCCCTTATCCTGGAAGAGCACATGTACCATATCCTTGGAATCCACGGCGATCGACGGGTGCACAGACTTATCCCAGTCAAACGGTGTGATCCTGGTTCTATCGATCAATAGATTGCCGTTACCGCCGTCCAGCATGCAGTAGTGGAGCTCCATATAATCATCTTCGTTATCGAGGTACCAATCGGCGAAGACGATATGAACATCGTTATTGGAATCGAAGTCCATACTCGGGTTCGGGCGCCACCACCAGTCCTCATGAATCCCTAAATAGGTGAAATAAGCTGTCGGCCCGAAGATAATATTGCCAGCGGAGTTCAGTTTCATATATTGCAGCCCGTCGTGGGAGCCTTCTTCTTCAACCCATGCTATATGGATGGTATTGCTCGAATCGATCTCAACTGCCACATCGGTTGCATGTACTTCATGGGTATTGTCCAATAGCGGTTTATCATCGACAACTGTGATCACATTTTCGTCGGCGCTGTCACCGTTCCTGTTATCTAAGTAGGGATTGATCTTAGTGTAGTATAACATTCTATCCTCTTCAGCGAGCCAGGTTATATGTAGATTATTAGAAGAATCGATCACCAACCTAGGTCTCATATCATATTCACCGAGATCGTAGTTGGTCAGCACAGTGTCATCAATGAGTATGTTACCGTTAACATCGTACATTTTGTAATAGATTTCATCATACTCCCACGAAGAAGTATCGCCACACCACACGATATGTGCATTATCGTTGGAATCGATTGCGATCCAGGGTTGGTTATGGTCATCGCCTTCTTCACTGATCAGCCACTGTGAATATTCCATGTCGTTGTTATAATAGATATTGATTGCATCTGAAGAACATTCCGAGATATTGCAGTCGGTAACGTTCAATTTCGTATCGTCATCAACATTCAGTCCGTGCGGGTTGCCGTGCAGGATCGTCATGCCGGAAAAGGTCATTTCATTGGTATCGCTGATATCGAACGAATCGTCGGAAGATTCGCTATCTACATATGTCAGATCCTTACCCTCGCCAATTAAATTCAGTACCCCAAACCCATCAATATCTACGGTCTCGTAATAGAAACCGGTCTGCTGGATGGTCTGCGACCCGGCATTGGGGGTCGTGGCGGCTACATTGATATCAGTACCGACGACATTGTCCACCGCATCCTGGATATAGGCATAGTTCCAGGTGGTATTGATCGAAGTGCTGATCTTGGTGCGCGGGTGCCAATCTACCTGCGGGGACACGCCGCCGATTGCATAAGGCAGGTCGGTATCGCCCATGAAAGGTCCCCAGGGGTCGGTTCCGGAGTCCATATCGCGGCCTGTGTAATCGCCGTAGAAGTTGAAATACCAATTATTGAGGTATGTACCACTACCTTCATCAGATTCATCGGAGCTCGGATTGGCAAAACTGTTATTGAAGATCTCGTTATTATGGCACCATAGACCGGAAGTTCCGGTGTGGTCCAAATAAATACCATACTGCAAATTATCATTAATTGTATTATACGAGATCGTATCGTTCTCGTTATCATGGATATAAAGTCCGTAATCACATCTCAGTATATTATTATCTGAAACCGTAGCACCGTGAACATCCTCAAGATAGATACCATAATTGGTAGCAGCATTACCACCAGATACATCGTTATCTGTTATCACTGGTTTACCGTAGGTCAAAGTTGCCCCTGCTTCTTGAGATGTTTGATTATAGAAATAAATACCATAGATTTGACAGTCGTGAACAACATTGCCCGAGATCGTTGGTGTGCCGAGTGTCAAGGTCGAAGTGTCATCTGCAGCGAGGCGGTAGAAGAAATATATGCCGTGATTGTCCATCTTCCTAACTATATTGTCAATTATATTTACATCTCCTACAGTTACAGTCGCTTGCTCTTCCGCAAAGAAATCATACGTTGAGAAATAAATTCCATAACCGCAATTTTCGATTAGGTTGCTATCTACGATCACATTACCAAAGCTGAATGATGGGGTTTCGGCAGTTGGGACATTGTACGGGATGCTATTAAGATAGAAAATCATACCGTAATTAGTAAATCCTCGAACATAATTATTCGAAACCACAATATCGTGAAATACGGTGGTTGATGTATCATGAATATTGAACCCAGGATCATTAACAGTGATCTCAATTCCATTTGCGCCACTGCCAATAAGCCTGTTGCTATCAATTTCAAGTCCACCCATGTCTACATATGCATTGTTATGAACTTCATAGGCACAACGATAGTTGTAATAGTATAATCCTCGTTGCGGTCCGGTTTTAATAGTATTATCCGTAATATAGATCAATGGTAATCTTACCGACGCATCATTATAAACCCTAGAACCTACATCCTGAGTATCATAATTAATATATACTCCATAGGAAGTGCCAGATTCGACATTATTATTCCTGATATATAAATCACCCATTGTTACCTGAGCGTTATTACTCAAACTTCTTGCCGTGTATGTGAAATAAACGTAAATACCATGGCCGGAATCAGCATAGATATCATTATTTTCAATAAAAACATCGCCGGAAGTAACTATTGTGTCGACGTTATTATTATAACCCACTCTATTAAAATTTAAATAAAAACCCTGTGAATCCACATCTATATTGTTATTCCGAACATATATATTACCAGTTGTTACTTTTGCAGAATCTGTCATAGTAGTAAAATAACCATAATTGTTGATATCTATACCATTACTATTACAATTATCAATGTTATTATCTCTAATATAAAGGTCACCACAAGTTACCGCTGTTTGGCCAGTTAACGGATTGATATCGTAGTAATTTAGAGTAATGGCTGTTTGAGATAGACTTAAAAAATAGTTATCATCTATGATTATATCACCAAAATTCACAGTTACATCTTTAAGTACACCAACCCATCCATAAAATTGGATACCGTAATCTCCTTCATAAAACTCGTTGCCCGAGATCTCGAGATCTCCCACAGTTATCGAGCCGCCGTTGTCAAGATTGTATCCGAGATAATAGTTGTTATTGTTTCCGATGTCGATTGCGGTAGCGCTGGTGCCGCTCATATAAAACTCATTATCGCGAATAAACACATCACCGAAAGTAACTGTATATGCGACACCCGGATTACTGTAATCTAGGTCAACAAGAAATTGGATGACAATATTACTTGTATAGTGCCAAAATTCGTTGTCATCAATATACATATCGATAAAATTTAAATCCTTGCTGGGCTTGAAAGAATAATATTCGTAGTAAATACCATAATTGTTGCTATTGAAATAGTTATATTGGATCTTGAAACCACTACTTAGCTCAATATAAATACCATAATCGTTTTTTTCAAACATGCAATTTTCGACTGTCACATTGCCTACATTATAAAGAGACACGCCAGCGTTACGATAATACTGGGCTGATTGACCACTAGCTTTATAAAAATAGCAGTCGCGGATAACGAAATATTTTGTGGTGTTACCTACATAAATACAATATCCCCAACCTGAACCGTCGATCTCCCAGTTCTGGATTATGTAAGGGCTGGCGGCTGTGCCAGTACCACCGGAAACACCGTTCGCAGCTGTAAAGTCCGAATTACCGTCAATTCGTATTTGGGCGCGGGTGGTATAAGATGCCGCAGAGACATCTAACTCAGTCGGTCCAAAGCTCCATATCATCATAAATGATGATAGCACCATAATCAGGCTTATTATTATACCTAACATTCTTTTTCCATACATACAAATATCCTCCATTCGATCTTAATAATCTTTAATTCTGATACGCTCAACTTGACATGCAAAGCCTTTAGAAAAAATCGGCCTCCCTCTCCATTTAATGCTAATATGCCAAGCGGTATCTATCTTTACACCTTAGTCGTGTTAGAATGGATTTGGAAAGAATACCCTCCTCAAACCAAATCAATTCTAGAATTAATGGTTAACCGCTTAACTGGGAATAGAATCATATCTATTAAAATATTTCGATTATATATTATAACCTTATATTATAAAATTGTTATATTTTCTATCTACAATTTAATTTGGGGACGCAACAATTATTGTCACTAATCCGGGATCAGGGATTGATCAAATGCGTAATTCCAAACAAATACCGATGGTTAAACCATAGTTAGTGGTAAGTGGTAAGATTCTAAGTTTTGCCTACTTGGATTGGAAATTCAAGATTAATTAGAAATTTCATCTATTCGGGAGTATCGGGAGTCCGAGTCATAAATACCTCAGACGGGAATATCGGGAGTACCGAAAATCTCTGGGTATGGCACCCATTCTCGTTACTCCCGTTACTCCCGTTACTCCCGTTACTCCCGTTGCTCCCGTTGTATAGACTTGAATCCTCAATCCAACTCTTCCATTTCCCAAATCCCATATAAATAACTATTGGCAACAAAAATCATAGCTGGTATAATTATGATATCCATATAATTTAGATAAGAGACATAATAAATAATATATACAAAGAATACACTAAAACCGACTGGTATTGATAAACTTCAAAGGACGGTGACAAGTTCTGGCAATTTCTATCTACACTCAGATCTTGACGATTGCGATCTTATTTACTGGATTAGGACTATTAGGTATCGGCTATATCTATCGCAAAAAAAATAGTCATATAATTCTTGCTTCGGGTTGGATAATTTTCGGGATCTTTTGGTTGACCCAAATACCGCATTTCATAGAGATCGAGGATACTGTTAATGCCACCATGGCTGCCCTCGCCATGCCGCTGTTCCTGTACTTCGCATACCATGAATACCTGAACTACAAATGGGACGAGAACCTGATACCCCTACGTTTTCTCGCAGGTGCGGCGTTCGTCGCTGGCATGTTCTATTATATTATTGAAAAAGTAGAGATCTTAACCAAAGGGTTGATCTACATCGTTTCGGTTAAAAGCGTGTGGATCTTGAACCTGTTTGGATACAATGTTGGCATCGGCGGGTTCGATCAAATTCCACCGTTCAACGAACTGGGGTTAGACCTAATTCATTCTGATGTCTATATAATTCTAGCCTGTACCGGCATCCAGGCGATCGCACTGTTCATAGGTGCCATAATTGTCACCAAAACCGACCGTACACTCTGGCAAGATTGGGCCAAGGATGTGCTGGAAGATAAAGACCTGGAGGATCCCGACAAAGACAAGCCTATCGGTTTCAAACTCACGTTACGAAATTGGAAAAAGGACCGGTTGAAAAAACTATTAAATATGAGCGACAGTTCACGAAAATGGCGCGCGTTCATGTACACCGGGCCGGTAATTTATATTATCAATTTATTCCGAAACGCCGGCATAATTTATGCTACGAATGAACAAGTTCTGGGACCGGATACGTTCAATATTGCCCACCATTACATCGGCAAGTTCCTGTCACTGTTCGTACTGATAATTCTTGTCATTATAGTGTTCGAGGTGCTGCCGGAATTTCAAGAGTACATTTTGGGTGTGATGGATCTGCCGCGGCGCAACAAACGCGGGATGGTAGTGGACGGTTTCGTGGAACTTGACCCTAAGGCCAAAAAAACGCCGTCAATTATCGCAGCGTCAGCTTATTATGATATGGAAAGCAAAAGACCCAAGAAGGCAAAAATTAAGTCTAAGAAGTTGTGAGTGGTTGTGGGATGGCTATAGTAATGATTAAGTGCGTGGGATTGATTTAAGTTTGCCATAATGCGTAGGATCTAATGTCTTATGGTTGATTCGTGGGATTGCCATTTAATCGCATAATGGCGTGGGATTGCTCAAATATCAATTTAATGCGTTTGGTTAGGTTAGTTTTTTCCAATGAAATTTTTAAGAATAAATAGCCGAAAATATTTAGTGAATTTAAAACAATACATATCCTCACCAAGGGGGAAAAGAAATGAAATTTCAACATGAAGATCTAGAAGTATGGCAACTGGGCATGGATCTAACAGATAAAATCTACGATATTACAGAAAAGTATCCTGATAAGGAACGATTTGGTCTTACAATACAAGTCACCAAATCAGCAACTTTGATACCTCTAAACATTGCCGAGGGCAGTGGTAGAGGTAGTAGGAAGGATTTTGCTAGATATGTTAGAACTGCAATAGGTTCATTGTTAGAAACTGATACTAACTTAAAAATTTCAATTCGAAGAAAGTATATTACCGACGACGATTATGAAACTGTTGATAAGGATATCGAAAAATTGTATTGGAAACTCATCAGTTTCGAAAAATATTTAAAATCAATGCATAATAAATCTAATAAAACTCGTGAGTCAACCGAAGAAATGCTCGAACGCATTAAATTAATCTGTGGACAAACAAACACATCAACTAAATAGCATTCATGTCCCACGCCTAATGGCTAGAACTTTAACAATCCTACGCAATATGACAAATAGTTAGCAATCCCACGCCTGCAGGTGAACATTTACCAACCCCACACATTATCAATAAAGACCGCAACACAACTCAACTACCCTTCCAAGATCGGCAAGTACCCGTACCAAACACCCTCGTCCTGGAGGTTGCGCAGGTTTTCTTCAAGAGTTTCTTTGTGCGTATTTTCAAAAACCACTAATTTGGTAAAAAGCTCCTTAACATCGGTATTATCTGAGGTTGCGGCATGTTCGGAATAAAAATCGATGGATTTCTGTTCTACATTAATACCTATTTTTACCGCTTCGATCGAGTCCATTTTCTCCAGGGTATTTTTGGCTAATAGATCGTTGAACACGGTTTCTATGCCTTCATTTTTGGTGATCTCCGCGACGACCTCGTCGACGTTGGTCGTTTGGAGCGCGCCGCCTGTTTTTACCAGTAGGTCTTCAAGTATCTGTCGGTGTTCTTGCTCGGCATCTGCAAGAAATACGAGAAGGCTTTTACCTTGTTCACTATCAACCAAACTTTTCAAACTGTTGTAAAAATAATTGCCGAAGATCTCTAAATTTATTGCTTCCTGAAGTATCTCCCCGGTGTCTGCCATTTTGAACTCCTCCCATAATTTACTGTGTAGTAATGGAAATAGATGCATAAAAAGGCATTGTTAATGGTAAGACTAATATATGACTTCCATAGTGGATTTGAGATTCTAGATTTCGGATGATTGTCAAATAGGAAGATAGAAGACGGAAGTTAGAAGACAGAGCTCAGTTTCTGACTTCTGATCTCTGACCTCCGACTTCCTTATCCACAATAGCCATCTTGAATCTCCAATCCAAATTGAAAAATTTAGAGATTTACCACTTAAAAGGCAGCTTAAGGAAAAAATTTAGTATATAAAGGACACCATAACTGCCATTATGCGAGTCTTATTGTTCGCAATGCCTGACAGTTCCTGGGGCTTCGATGCCGTATGTAAGATCCCGAATCTTGGGATCGCCTCGATCGCCGGTAATCTGGACGAAAATGTTGATGTAGCAACTGTGGATCTTGTGCTGAAGAAGAAACATTTCCGAAAATATGTTGCGAAATTCGTGAAAAGTTTTCGACCGGGGCTTGTCGGGCTGTCATGCATGACGTTTCAATATACCACCGCCACAAAGATCGCAAAGTTAGTGAAGGAGCTCGATAGCTCGATCAAAATTGCAATTGGCGGTTATCATCCGACATTAACATATCATGATATCGTAGGGAGTAATGATGCGCAGTATATTGATTTCATTGTGCGTGGCGAGGGTGAAGCCACGTTCCGTGAGTTAGTGCGGGCGCTAGATGGTAAACCTGATTTTAAGAAAATAGCAGGGTTGAGCTATAAAACTAGTAAAGGCAAATTCATCCACAATAAACCTCGTGAATTGCTGGCACCCGATGAGATAAAACCGCCCGATCGCAAAGATAGATTATTGAAAGGCCATAATATGTTCCTTTTGGCTGCAGATAGTATCGAGACCTCTAGAGGCTGTGTGTTCAAATGCAATTTCTGCAGTATTTTGCACATGTATGGTAATGTTTATCGTGAGTTCACACCCGAGAGGGTGACAGAAGATATTGCAGTAGCAAAAGAAGGCGGCGCCAAGATCTTGATGGTGACGGACGATAATCTCACGCTCTACCCCAAAAGATTGATCAAGCTCTGCGAGGCTATTATTGAGGCCGGGCATAATGATATCCAATATTATACCCAGGCGGGTGTGGACGGCATCGCGTCCCGCCCCGAGGTCGCGCGCAAAATGGCGCAGGCGGGTTTCGACGGTGTATTTCTCGGTATAGAAAACGTTTCTGGTCGTAATCTCAAATTTTATAATAAATCTAAAATCTTGGCGAAAACCCGCAAGGCAGTGAAATATCTACACGATAACGATATGATAATCGCAGGCGGGTTTGTGCTCGGTACCCCCGAAGATCGAGAAGTGGATTTCTGGGAGAACTACAAATTCTCCAAAGAGCTTGAGGTGGACTATCCGGTGTTTCAAATATTAACACCGTACCCAAAAACCAAGGTCCGCGAGGATCTGGAAGATATGGGGTTAATTACGAATTATGATGATCTGCGGCGATATAATGGAACTTTAGCCAACGTGAAAACCAAACACCTGACCGAAACTGAAGTGCGGGTGCTGCAGCAGATGATGTACAATAAATATTATCATGACCCGAATTATTTGAAGGTCACGCGCAAGCATCATCCCTTATTTTATTGGAGCACTGCGATATCTTGGGTGCCGAGGATGGCGAAACAGAGATTTTTGAGAACTATTGGGTTTTGGGACGATAATGATCTGGCACTTGACGATATCAAGAAAGATGAGGCGGCGATCATAGACTGATGTATGCGGCAACTTTGATTAATTTTTGCCAAGGTGGATTTGAGATTTGAGATTTGAGACGGGTAGGAATATCGATTCCTACGGTAACTTGCTTCGCCAAGTTACCTCGCTTTAAAAATTCCTGCGGAATTTTTAAAGTTGGAGTTAGATATATATGGATAATGAAGTCGGAGGTCTGAAATCGGAAGTCCGAGTTGAGTATCTGACTTCAGACTTCTGGCTTCCGACATCCTGTTTACCAAATAACTCTAACCTCAAATCTATCACAGCATCAAGGTTGTTATTTTACATATCTAAGGTAAATTTACTTAAAAATGAGTAATTTTACAACCAATATTTATATATAGTAATCCCTATAAAAGATGTAATAACCTATTGGAACACTCTTAAATCATATTAGAATCCAAACTAATTAAACCCAACAAACAAAAATATGCACCTAAGGGGGGGTGCTTAAACATACCCACACATTAAAGGGAGGTTAAGGTGAAATGCGTAAAAAAATTGTGATATCGGCGATAATAGCAATTTTGATACTTTTAATTGCGACACTAACATCAACAACGACAGTTATCTCAGTACCCAGCGGCATGGATCCACCGGATGGTTATGTCCATTATATCAACACCACAACCACGCCACCAGTACTGGATGGTGTGGTTAACGTTGGTTCAACTTGGGACGCAAATGATTATATTGGTGACATATTAATCCGAAATGATCCGAACCCGGTAGCGAAAATTTATGCAAAGGTCGAGGTTGATTCATCGGGTAATTATCAGTACCTGTGGATCGGCGTCGAAATGCTCGCACCGAATTGGCTTGTACCTACTGTAGGCCAGTGGATACGAATTGATTGGGACCGTGACGGAACTATGGATTATGATGACCATACCGGTTGGACAGATACAGATGGTATCGATACAGCATCTGGTGCTGAATGGATGGTACCGTGGGGCAAAGTACGAATTCTTCCGAATGATGTACCGACAACTATGGACCCAACACTTGTAGGCAGCTGTTTAGATATTCTAGTACATATCCAGGTCTATTATCCTGGTGGTACTGATACTGCAACGTTCCCGGGTGAACGCCCGCGAGGACCGTTCGATTCGACTACGTTATGTATCTGGCAGCAGCAAGGCCCGCCACCGCCAGGACCTGGTGGTTGGGGGTTGAGAACTATCGGTTTCTGGAAACATCAGCTGAGAACTGCGCTCGGCGCTAATGGTCACCAGCATGTACCAACAGCTAATATGACTGCGTATCTAAACAACATTAGTGCTCATACGACCGTACCTGAGCTTACAGGGCTATCCTTGCGAGATGCGCTGATGGTATTGGAGCTCAGAGGCAGACACACGATGTATGATAGGGCAGTCCAGCAGTTGTTGGCCACTTGGTTGAACTTGCAAGGTGATGGCGACCAGATGGTGGACTCTACCGGAGATGGCAATGTTGATACCTTGTTATCTAATGCAATTACATATGCCGAGAGTATAATAACCGATCCTAACTCGACTCATGACCAACTTGAGCAAGTTAAGGATATGTTGGATACGATCAACAATTCGGGGTCTAATTAAGATCAAGACCCTTCTTTTTTTTATTTTTTTTTATTTCTTATCCAGTGAATACTCTATTGAATGAAAGGCGAGAGGCGATAGCCGACAGGCGAGATGTGGTAGGGGATGGGTCCGGTGTCCGTAGTCCTGTGTCCGTAGTCCTGTGTCCGTAGTCCTGCGTCCCCTTTTAGGTGGTAGGTGGTAGGTAGTAGGGACGGTTGTCCTGCGTCCAGAGCCCGAACTTTTAAAATTCCAAAGGAATTTTCAATCGAAAACCATAACAATGATTTTGGCGGTAATTTACGATGTAAATTACCTTGCATTGAAAATCCCCTTCGGGCATTTTCAAAGCCGAGGCAACTTGGCGAAGCAAGTTGCCGCAGCCGTAAAAAAGCCGAAGGGTTTTTTAGGGCGAGGTAATTTGCG
>CBDVCJ010000071.1:0-14840 GCA_965372445.1 uncultured Thermoplasmata archaeon
AGGTTTAGAAATGAGTGGTAAGGAGAAGGTTTTTGGCACCGTAGATGAGATCTTAGCAGTTTGTAAACGAGTGTCCGGCACCATGCCGGTCTTGAATTTTGCACATATCCATGCCCGTGGGAAGGGTTGTCTGAAAAAGAAAGAGGATTTTCAGGAGATTTTTGATAAAACCCAACAGGTTATGAAATCCACGAAGTTCTATACTTATTTTTCAGGCGTGGAGCACGAGGATGGCAATAAAAAGCGCATCACCCCGATAAAAAAGGGAGATATGAGGTTCGAACCGTTAGGAGATTGTATTCTGGATAATGATGATTATGACGTTACAATAATCTCAGGTTCGCCGTTACTCGAGCACGACGCAATGTATATGAAAGTCATATTCGATAGATTGACCCAGAAAAGGTTGCAGAAAAAGATGAGGGCAGCGGAGATCGAGGAGAAGCTCAAGGCCGAAAGGAAGAGCAAGTCTGCCAAGCGCCCGAAAAAAGGCAAGGCGCCCAAGAAACCTCCAAAGCCTAAGAAACCGGCTAAGACCGAACGCGCGAAAAAGCCGCAAAAACCTAAAAAAGGTAAAAAACCTTCCAAATCCAAAGGTACAAAGAAATCCGCAACAAGTCCAAAATCCACCAAAGGCAAAACCGGAGAAAAGGGTAAGAAACGTAAATAATTAAAAATGCTGAATTTTGGATAATATCTATTTTAGGGGTATGGTTACTTGTTGTCTATATATTGTGGATTAGAGATTGGAGTTTAGAGATTGGAGTCTGTCACGAGAAAGACGAAAGGCGAGAGGTAAGATCTGCTTTCGCCTGTCGCCTATCGCCTTTCCGAGGGAATCTATATGACAATAAAAATACTTTTAAATGCCAAAATTAAAAATAATCGTCCTCTTCAACATCTCCTTCAGACATAGGTTTGGACATAGTACCGCTTGTGGGCCAATAAGGCGCAAGCTCTTTGGTGGAATAGTGGCGATTCTTTCGATCCTCATAGATATCAGGGGTGCGCTCGCCATATATAGCTTTTTCTAATCGATCACGAATTGTAGATTCGTGTCTGAGGATTATACCAAGAATAATAATGATAAAAACAATAATGATGAGTGCGATCGTAATACCATAGATCGATTGTATTTCTATACTTTCTCCAATTTGTTCAGAGCCAAAGGCTTTTAAAACACCTTCAAAGCTAAAAATTACACCTGTGATAATAAATATCAGTACTGCAAATACAATAAAATAGACATAATAGATCTGTAAGATCCGATTCAAATGGTTCTCATGTGTCATATTTTCATCTGAGAAAGGTGTAGCATTGGAGATCTTGGTGAACCCTATGGCCGAGTCTGCCATTTCAACAAAACAGAACAATGCCAATGCAAACAGTACGAATGCCGGCCAGCTATCAAATGATTTGGTCATCGATAACCCGAAGTAGAACAGCATGCCATCATAAAGAATGATAATAAAGAACAAGAACATCGCAGCAAGTCCTACAAACAGGTTTTTACGAGACCATATCCCATAAACTCCGAGCATAACGGGAGCCCAGTATAATAACACCGCAAAGATCTTAATGAACTCTTGAAGTGTAAGTGCAAAAGCTCTACCTACTTCATAGGCATCACCGGTCGAAATCAACACGACCAAGGGTGCAGCACTGAAGAAGAAAATTAAAATTATTATGGTACCTATAATAATCGTTCTTTTAAAATCTCTTCCCATTGATGGAAAAATATATAGAAACCAGCCTGCCAGAGCGCCAAAAACTGCTGCCACGATGGGGGGATGATAGGCAACATAATCCGAGAATCTACCTAAAGCCTCGACATAACCGCTATTAAACGTATAATTAAGTAAGAATATTACGATCAATGCGGCCATTGCGGTTAATTGCATGATCGGGATCTTGACATTATATTCTGTATCTTGAAAAGGTAAACCTGAAATAAATGATGGTTTGGGAAATATTTTCCGTGCTTTTCGCTCTTGACCCCACCCCTCATAATCCGAGCTTTGGTATCTTTCACGCTCGAACCTATCGTGGGGCTCATAATCCGGTTCAACATCAAATTCATCTACAAAGGGATCAGAGTAAGGTTCGGAATATTTTTCTGCATAGGGATCTTCAGCATAAGAAATTGGTCTAAGGTGATCTGATCTTGGACGTGCATTAAACCGGTTTGGGTCGTCGCGTTCATAGTTATAGGCGTCTCGGCCGTAGCCATTATAACTATACCTGCTGTCGTAACTATCACCGCCACCATATCGACTTCTACCCGGCTCCATACTCATTCATCTCACCCCCCTTACAACTTCACTCACAGGTAGTTCAGGTGTCCAATCAATAACTCTAACGTCATATTTCGTCAGCTCTGCGATCCGATTCTCGCGCTCTAATTTTATCATTAAATATTTAGGTGAATAGAGGCCTGTTGCCTCGCGCTCGAACTCTATCGAAGACGGCGAAATTATTGTGATGTCATAATTCTGGGCTGTCAGGTTTCTTACGATTTCGTTGACGGTTTCGTCATCATCCAAAGGCGAAATTATTATGATCGGTGATCGTGGGGTGAGGTACGGCATCGCGGTCTTAACCGCAGATTTTAGGGTTGTATTACCGCCGGCATATGTACCTGTCAGGGTACTTATAATCGTTGTCATCTGCGTTTCGCCGGCACCAGGCCGGATCACACGCACTTTACTGCCATAGGTCACCAGTCCGACCCGATTCGTGCGGCGCATAAAGGATTTGGCCAAAGTTGCTGCGGCTTTAATACTGTATTCGAGTGGGTTGCGGAGAACCGTACCGGTTTTGGTGATATCGCGTGCATCAACGAAGATCATCGCATCGAATACATCTTCGAGCTCGAACTGGTTCACCATCAATTTGCGATATTTAGCTGTGGCCTTCCAATTGATCCTTTTGAACGGGTCTGTAGAGACATAGTCACGAATGCTGTGGAATTCCGACCCATATCCAATGCGTTTCATAAGCAGCGCCCCAGGATGCATTTTGCGATATTTTGAGGATATAGGCAGCTGTTTTACCTCTTCCATTCTTGGATAAACCGTCAGATACGACCGGTTTTGGATCGTCTGGGTTTCACAGAATATACTGAAGAAATCGCGTTTGCGCAATAACACAGGACCGAGTAAATAATATCCACGCAGCGGGCATTCAATAAAGTAAGTCAGGTCTACAACCTCATCTGGCCGAAGGTTGACGACTATTTTGTTGCTACCGTCGGTGATCCGCATAGTTGTCGGGATCTTGTCATAGACCTCCAGTAGCCCAAGAGACCGGCCTTTATTTATAATTCTTAAATGCACAACGATCCGATCGCCCTCGAATGTCTTGGGCTCCGGCAGCATTCTAATGAGCTCGATCCTGCTTTGGGTTGTAATATATGCGATCACAATGATCAACGAAAATATAATACCAATTATTAATAACTGATAATCTTCGAATATCAACCCGCCAAGAGTGGCGGAAAAGACCGCTGCCGACAGTATCGCAGTTTTACGTGTCCACATCCTTTCGTACCTCTTGATCCTTAAATATTGTTATTTCGTTTAAATTGCAGTTACATACGATATTTACGGGATTCGATGTTCGGGGCTCGGGACTCGGGATTCGACAACTCACTACCCAAATTTTTAACACGAAAGCGCGAAAACACGAAAGAATTTTCGCCACTCACTAAATTTCGTGTTCTTCGCGTCCTTCGTGTTAAATTAAGGGGTGGGGTGCGGTCGATTCCCGATTCCCTATTCCCAACTCACATTAATTTATCTTAAGTTTCATAGTTATGATATTTTAGCTCCACTTCCTGATCTTTAATAATATCTTCTCGAGATCCTGGCCGTAAATTACCCGCTCCCAATCCAGCGCAAAATCGATCAGGTCCGGTTCGTGTATCATTTGAGTTAGCTTATCCACGTTCAGCTCTTTAAAATCCTCGGTTGATAAGCCATAGGCTATTCTAATCTTCTCGAGAAATAGATACCTGATCCGATCACAATCCTCATGCGTGATAAACGGTTTATGAAGATTTTTTAAGGTAATATGCCCCAGATCGAAGCGATGGCGCAACTCGCTCGGGTTTTCCATAACGATAATTAAAACCCCGAGTGCCAATAATGCCAAGGTCACAGTAACTAATGTCAACTGGTCATCGGTGGTTAGGACCACCAACGCTTCGTAAAATACTTGCTGGGCATTATCAAGCGGCGTATTTTGGATATGGCGGCTCTCTTCAAAGATCACCTCGCCACCATTAGGCAGAAGATAATCAACAAGTGCAATAGCGAACGCTTCATTATCGGATTTATTCCACATTTCATTTATGAATAAACTGGGGTCGCTTATGAACCAAGCTTTGCCATCCCCAACAATAATTTCGATCATTACCGCATACTCTTGAGTAATTTCAAGCTGATCCGGTATGCCATCATCATCTGTATCTGCATAGCCCCGTTCACCATTATTATCCAGGTCGACCCAGCTATTCTCGCTGCTGTGCGCCTTCTCGGTATTTTTACCGCGCGTCGTTTCCATTGCCGAAGGTTCATTAAACATGATGTCGCCTGAAAAATAGCGGTAATTATTGGCTCGATCCAATATTTCCACATTGCCGATCTTGATAAATCGTGGATTCTTTTCGTATTGCTCGTCCCATAATCTGCTGCCAAAAAAGAACACGCTAAAATAGTAATAGGCCACCGAATTTGCATATCCGAAATCATCGGCCAAAATTAATTTACCACCGTCGTTAACGTAATCATAAATTGCCTTGGCTTCGTCATTACTGTACTCTTGTTCCACGCCCATGACCACCAACAAGGTCTCTTCAGGGTTTTGGAGCTTGTTCAACATCGTGGGGCTCGAAACGATCGACGAGGTTGTATAGCGTGCATTACCCTCGAAATCTTTCTGTGCCAAAATAGTTTTACGGTACTCTGAGATGTCATTCCATGAATCTGAGTATGCTGATAATTGCGAAGTTTTATCACGGGAACCGATATATGCAAAAACAGATACCAGCACCAAAATTAGTATTATAAATATCACTATGATCATTGTTGACATAGATACTTTTTTAGATGCTTTTTTCGTTTTGGATTGTGGGATTGGTGCTTTCTTTTTCTGCGGGATTAGACCCATCTTGATTAGACCTCCACATTTATGATAATTCATTTTCGTTGGGTTTTTATTGAGATTTAAATAACATTATTCAGCCGTTGGTTTCTGTAACTTGAAAAAACCACGCTTTTCCATTACAGGTTCAAATTCGCTGCGCTCGATACTACGTTTTATTTTTTTAAGGTTGCGGATTGCTTTGGCACGCGCTTTTTTCGTTAATTTGTGGTTGCTGTAGCGTGCCTCGATAAATAGACGTGTTAAACTTTTCAAATTACGTTTGTTTATGCCTGGTAGCGCCTTGCGTACCGCGCGTTCAAATTCGGCGGGTGTCTCACTTTTCTTGCGTATAAACCCGTAGGTTCTTAAAACCTCCAGCATTTTTATGTAGGCATTATAGATCGCCTTGCGGATCTTATCCTTGGTCTCAAGTTCATATACCAATTCCGTTACGATCTGTCTTATTGCCTCTACATGTCTACGGCGCCATGTGACCCATATATATATAATGATAAAGATCGCAATTATACCGAGAATAATGATCCAATAACTTCCGGAGATATCGCCAATAACATCATCTTCGTTGGATGAGATGCTTGGCACCACTACTGTTTCATCACTTGCTTCCAGGTAATATTCGGTTTCGCTGCCCCGATATTTAGCGGTGACGGTAACAACATTAGCATTTTCCGGAAAGGTAGTAATAATGGAGACTTTACCGGTATAATTAGTAATTTTGGGCAGCTGCTCGGTACCGTCAATTTCAATTATGATGAACGCACCCTCGATCGGTATTATTGTATTATCTTCGGTCAAGGTGAATTCGAGCTTGATGTCCTCACCTCGTACGATCTTGTTATCTTGAGTACCCCGCACTTGGATATCCAGTATAGGTCTGGCATAAACTTCGACTGTAATAACGGCAGTCGAATTCGAATATTTCTCATCGCCCACGAGCTTGACCTCAACGATCGCGAAACCCAGCGGTGAAACTTTCGGTACTACATAGGTTAAACTGAACTCGCCATTAGAATCCGTGATCGTTGTGCCAATACCAGTAGGCCCGAGTCTGATATCAACCCTTCCGCCAATAACGCCAATGCCCTGGTCATCGCGCACAATACCTTCGACCTTAAACGCGTCGTTGCGGATCAAGGTCGATTGATAGGATGTGATCTCGATCCTGGTTATTGAGGTGATGAAGAAATTCACGGTATTGTTCTCGCCTTCATAGCGAAGGGTGCCGTCATATCGCAGATGCACCTGCACGATCCCCAACGGGTCGTTCAACCTGGCTTGGAACGGGAAGCTAAACCCGCCGTCAGCGCCAGTGATATAAGAATATGAGAACTCGTCGCCTGAGATATTATACGAGGCATAGACCTTCATACCGCCCAGCCCGTCACCGGTATTGTCCTTCAACCACCCCGGGATGATCTTGCGTAGGCTGCCGCGGTTGACATCGATCGATTCTACAAAGAAATAGCTGGTGCCTTTGATCTTGATATCAATTGCGTCGCTCGTATCCGGCGAAAAGTATCTGGTGCCTTTATAGATCGCTATGACCTTATAATCTCCTGCATGAAGCTCGATGGGATCGATATAAATTTCGGCTTGAAACGTCGAGTTCTCCAAGCCTACGGTCTTAACAAAAATATCGTTGGTGATATCACTGTAGATCTTAATATCCATCTCCCCCTCGAGCGGATAGCTGGTTGCGCCTTCGGTATATATTTGTCCGTTCACATACAGATAATTCCCAACGATCAATGATTTCGGCTCTACTTCAAATGTTATGTTGGTCACATCGGTCTGTACATCGATGGTTCTACTCGCATTGGTAAAGTATAAATATTCTGCACCATTGAAAATAGCTTCTAATTTATGTGGCCCGATATCGCCAATGATCTGGAAATCGAATGTAAAATTACCATTGCTATCAGTTGACTTGATCTTCACAACATTGCCGTCCCATGTAATATTTACGCTGTAACCCTCCAGGGGATTGCCTTGGCCAGCCGGATTATCTACGGTTACTCGTGCTTTATCGGTAAGTTTGCCCCTGCCGAAGATCCAGGAATCCTTCGGGACTTGCGACGGGATATCAAATAACAATATCAAGGTATCAGAATGAACTTCAACAGTCGAATTCTCGGCCTCTGGCAGCATTGGGTCTGTGATAGACCATGAATCGTTATATTGGATGTTATTAACAATATCCATATTTGAATGGGCGATCACAATATTTCTACCGATGGTCACATTATCCGGAACGTTGCCGCTAATTTCAAAGTTACCGTTCGCATCGCTCCGATCGCTACCTACAAAATACTCGCTGGTTGTTTGGTTCAGGTACAATTCGATCAATATATCTTTAACACCGAATTCGTCTTCATCCAATACCTTGCCTTTGGTATTGAAGAGCGCGCCGCCTTTATACACTTCCTCTGGGGTTTCTATAATGATAACTTGTGTATTTTTCGACGGCAAAATGAGCTTGCCGTCATCTTTGGGGTTTAACGGGTTGGTGAAGTTCAGCACTTCTTCACCGTCATTGACACCGCCCCCGTCGGTGTCGGGGTTGGTCGGGTCCGAACCTTGAATGCCAGGCTTGGAATTGTTAAAATCCGTTATTATTTCCAACCCGTCGTTCAGACCGTCGCCGTCAGTATCAGGGTTAGTTACATTTGTAATATAGCCATCGACCCCCAGCACAACCTCTTCACCATCAGTTATCGTATCGTTATCTGTGTCCGGGTCGAGTGGATTGGTGCCATAACTGTTGATCTCTTCGCCATCCATTAAATTATCGCCGTCGGTATCGTTATTATTCCAGTTAGTATAATGATCAAGCTTGCCGTCGTCATTCCAATCCACTTCGGAATAACTTATGTAGGTCTTATTTTCCAAATAATTAACAATGCCATCGCCATCAGTATCGTGCGGGATATCGTCAGTAGGGTCGAGTGGGTTGGTGCCCCTGACGATCTCGATATTATCATTAACACCGCCCATATCGGTATCGTTCCGGATCGGGCTGGTTCCGATTTTGACCTCTTCGCCATCCAGCAATTCATCTTTATCAGTATCTCTATCGATCGGGTTGGTTTTGTAGGGTATCTCTCCCCAATATACGGTATTATTGATCGTCACGTTAAACCCATCCCAGAGCTCGTCCCCGTCCGTATCGCGTAATTTGGGGTCTGTGACGGTGTTATATTTGTTATGGATCGAGAGCTCGCCGAGGCTGCCATTGAAATTGAAACCGTCCCATAACCCGTCACCGTCCGTATCCTCTGAGTTCGGATTGGTAGTTTGCGTAACTTCATCGCCGTCCATGAGCCCGTCATCATCCGAATCCGGATCCAAGGGGTTGGTCGGGCTGTAATCGTTATGAGGCGTCAATTCGCCAAGATTATCGATTGTCCCGTCATAATTCGTATCGGTATCAATACCATCCCACAGTCCATCTTTGTCAGTATCAGAGCGGTTCCATTTTGTCAGGGAGGTCGTATTTTCATAAATATCAAAAAGTCCGTCCCGGTCGGTATCAACGATATCGAAATCGTCCGCAGGGTTACGCGGGTCTTTTTTTACCGGTAAGTATATGACCTCGTCACCGTCCCAAGCCCCGCCACCGTCAGTATCGGCCTTAAGAGGGTCGGTCTCATCCGGATCAACAACGCCAAAATTGCTCTTATCTTCAAATTCCGCTAAAATAACGTCGCCGACCACTACTCCCCGATCCTTTTCGCCGTTTTTCAACCCCGATTTGCCCCAGCTCTTTTCGGTGGTGTTATAGCCCCAGCCGTCAATCCAGCCATCCGGCAAACCATCGTCGTCCGAATCCTGATCATTTGGATCGGTCTTTGCCCTACTTCGAGCGCTATCAAGCCGTGCGCTGCCTCCAATATCGACTTCGTAATTGTCTGGTATACCATCATCATCAGAATCCGAATCTGTCGGGTCGGTCCCGTATTTATGTATCTCATCATAATCCGTGAGCGTATCATTGTCAGTATCGTTGGTCAATGGATTCGTTCTATAACCGTTATCGTTCGAGACCTCGACACCGTCCCAGAGCCCATCACCGTCAGTGTCCGGATTTGTGGCGTTCGTAATATACCCATCCGCGCCGGCCTTGACCTCTTCACCGTCATTGATCCCATCGAAATCGGTATCGGGGCGGGTGGGGTCGGTACCATATATATTAATTTCTTCGTCATCGGTTAGCCCATCCCTATCAGTATCAATGATATCACCATCGTCGTCCGGATCTAATGGATCATGGTCGCCGCTTAGCACTTCATCACCGTCCCAAGCACCACCGCCATCGGTATCTTTTTCGGTCGGGTCGGTTTCGCCGGGCCCTGCGCCATCGTTCCAGTCACCGGCGTCGAGTTTACCATCCAGGTTGCGGTCTTCAAATTCGCCCAGGTCTTTTACATCATTTTGATTGAAATCGCGCCACCCGTCCGGGAGTGTGTCCTTATCGCTATCCCATTCCAACGGGTCGGTGGTGTTGCCACTGGAGCTATCAAGTTCAATACTATCCAGCAGTCCATCTTCATCGGTATCTTTTTTGGTCGGATCGGTCCCGAAAAGATGTATCTCATCCCAGTCCAATAGACTATCACTGTCGGTATCGTTCGTGTTCGGGTCGGTGATATAACCGTCGAGACCTTTGTATACTTCCTCACCGTCATTGATCCCGTCATCATCAGAATCAGGGTCGAGCGGGTTGGTAAACTCTTTCAAGATCTCGTTGCCGTCATTAAGCCCATCGCCGTCGGTGTCCGGGTTCGTGGCATTTGTACCAAGCTCCTCTTCATAAAAATCGGTCAACCCATCGTTATCCGTGTCCTTCAGAAAATGGTCGTCGTCGGGGTCCAGCGGCTCAAATGGCTTGCCTAGATCATGGTTGAAGTTATGCACCTCCACACCGTCTTTGGCACCGCCGCCATCGGTATCGGGGTTATTCGGGTCGGTTTTATAATCCAATAGACCGTCTAAGGTCCAGTCAATTGTTGAATTAACATAGACCCTATTTATTTCATAATCGTCATCCAACAGGTCGTTATCAGAATCCATTAATGTCGGGTTGGTATGGTACATAAAGATCTCTTCCCAATCCGTCAAAGTATCGTTATCCGTATCTTTGTCTTTCGGGTTGGTCTTGTAACCATCTTCACCCATATAGACCTCTTCTGCATCTGTAATATTATCTGCATCCGAATCCTTTTTTAACGGGTTGGTTTGATAATGGTTGACCTCGATACCGTCCGACAGCCCATCGCCATCGGTATCCCAGTTGGAAAGGTTCGTACCCATCAATATCTCCTGGGTATCGGTCAGCCCATCCCCGTCAAAATCGTTTGTGCTAATATCATCGTTCGGGTCCAAGGGGTTCAGCCCATTCCAAACCTCGGGGCCGTCCTTAAGATAACCGCTATCTGTATCTTGTTTGTTCGGGTCGGTCTCGCCCGGCCCTTGGCCGTCATTCCAATCTGCAGGGTTAAGTGAATCTATCTTGCCGTTTTTATTACGGTCCTCTTCGCCATCCATCAACCCGTCATTATCGGTATCATGGTCATTCGGGTCCGTGGTGAACCCATCTGTATCGTCAACTTCGATGTTGTCTTCCAACCCGTCTTCATCGGTATCCCTCGAGGTCGGGTCGGTCAGATATGTAACGATCTCTTCGTAATCTGTCAGCATATCGCCATCAGTATCTTTCTTCAATGGGTTGGTGATGAAGCCATCCAGGTCCGTGGATTCGTTACCATCAAAAAGTAGATCGTCATCAGTATCTTTATCCAATGGATCGGTGATGTAACCATCGATCCCCGGGAATACCTCCTCGAAATCGTCCAGGCCATCTCCATCAGTATCCTGGTTGCTTTTGTTCGTGCCCAATTCATCTTCCAGAAAATCGTTCAGCCCGTCGCCATCAGAATCTTTGCCCAGATCGTCTGTCGGATCCAACGGATTAGTATGGTCCGAACTGACCTCGGGACCGTCCCAGGTGCCGCCATTATCGGTATCACGGTCAAGTGGGTCGGTATAATAATCGTCTTCACCGTCCTGGTCCCAATCCACCACAGAGTCCGGATATTTATGGTTGACCTCATAGCCATCCGTCAACCCGTCCCCATCGGTATCGCGGCGGGTGGGGTTCGTACCTAGGTCATGGACCTCCTGGCCGTCCAGCAGCCCGTCGTCATCCGAATCACGGTCGTAGGGGTTCGTACCCCAATCCCATTCCTCGCTGTTGATCAACCCGTCTTCGTCAGGGTCGGCGTCAGGGTCGTCTTCGTCATCGGGATCGTGCGGGATCTCGCCGGTGCCTTTGAGCGTGCCGCCGCCGTCACCCGCGCCAGGCCCTACATCAGAATAGATATCGGTATCTTTGCCATCGGACCCTATACCGGTCCCGCCGAGGTTACTATCAGGATTATAAGGTGTGGCCTCAAACGGTATCCATCCAATATCTTTCAGATATATCTCGGCCCATGCATGTTTGTGACCTTCGCGCACGAGCCTGCGCTCGATCTCGCCGGTACCGTCACTTTCCGGCGAATATCGATCGACCTCGCCGAGCGCATAGCCAACGACAAAGCGGGCGGGTATATCGTTCAACCTGGATAAGATCACGAAGGCGGTTGCAAAATTCGTACAGATGCCTTGCTTGCTGTTTATTAAGAACCAGTTTAATGGGTCGTTAGACCCTGAAGGCTTTTCATAATCAAAACTGTAATTATAATTGTTCTTGAGATATGTGACAATTCTGGTAGCTTTATCAAACGGCTTATCAAAACCGGCGGTAACATCCTCTGCCAGTGCCTGGACATTGGTCGAGATCGTGCTGGAGACCTGTAAATAATTATCGAAGCTCTTATCCATCACCGTCCCTGAATCCTGCAGCTCTGCCAGATCAAATTCGTAGCTCAGCATCGAAAAAGAGTAGGAATAGACCTTCTCTTCAATATAGAACCCACCGGCCGTATCTACAGATATGGATGGTGTGAGACTTGTGGTGAGGTTATATTTGTCAAGTTCGATATCGTACATACTTGTAGCATATAGTGCGGTCGGCATATAACCTGAGTATGAACCCCAGAACTGGATGTTGTAAGAATGGATCTCTGACATCTCAAAATTCTTGACCTCTGGCACTATTGTACCATTATAATTGTTTATTGTTATTCCGTCCTGCTGCCATAACCCGGACGAATACCGATCAAAAGCGGTTAACCGCCAGTATCTTGGGTCAATAGCGGGTGTAACTTCAAATATCACGGTCTGCAGGTCCTTGGCGTAATAATCGTCCAGCGCCACCGAGCTATAACCTAAGTCCCCACCAGGCCCATCAGGATGGTTCGGATCTGTGCCGTTTCGCCATTCATCTATATTTGGTATATTATCGCCATCGGGGTCGTCATACGGGTCTGCACTGGTATTGCCAAAATGCCAGTTCTCCCAATCATCGGGCAATTCGTCCTGATCGAAATCGGTGAGCATTATCGGATATTCGTCTTCGCTATCAGGGATCCCGTCACCGTCAGTATCGGGATGCGCAGGGTCGGTCTTGCTGATGAACCATTCATAGCCATCGCCGAGCCCGTCGTTATCCGAGTCCGGGTCAACTATATTGGCCAACTTATCACCATCAAGATCCCCATTCGGCCTGTAAAGCTCGAACATTTGCGTGTTGGTCAGTGAGGGATGTAGCTCTTTCAACCATTTTGGAATTGTGCCTTCCTTGAGCTGCGTTTCATACCTGTTGATCCAATAATTGAACTCGTCACCGTCATTAATACCGTCACCGTCTGAATCGGGGACCGTTGGGTCGGTCTCACCCAGCTCCGGCTCCCAGATGCTGTTACCGTTTGCATCTTCTTCGTAATCTTTCAGGCCGTCGCCATCGGAATCTATGCCTGGTACTATATCTTCACGCTCGGTCTTATCGAACTCTTGATGTTGACTGGGTTGCATCTCGATGAAAGGAAGGTACTGCCAGCTCATGAGTATGATTATTATTGCTATCAAAAACACGAAAATCTTGCCTCTCATTTATGGTACCTCCACATAGTTTGGATTAAATTCTTCCCCCTATATATATTTATATAGTTCATGTTGCTAAATGTGACATTGTTATTGAATATGGTTAAGAGGTTGGGTTACGGTAATTTTCTACGAAAATTACCTCACCTTCAAAATCTTTTCAAGATTTCGAAGGTTGTGGTTAGGAAGCCGGTTTGGATGTTGGTAGGTGGGTTGGGATGGTAGTCTGGAAGTTTGAAGGTGGTTTAAGCCAAACATCTGATTTCCTGCTACCAACTGGCCTCCTCACTCTAACCAGATCTCGAATTTGTGGATAGTGATTGACATTATTATATTTATAAATAGTATATGGGGGTATTTATATTGATTGGTACACGTATTGTATTGTTTTATAAATTTTATTATTGTATATATATAAGAATGATAAAGTTTGTCATTGGGTATATATATTTTGGTACGGAAATCGAATAGGCTGGCTAAGTGTTATATTAAATCCCAAATCCAAATACTACCAATACTACCAATAAAATCCCAACGGCCAAATCCCAATTGGCAATAGAACTATATATTTCAAGTACCAAGAACCAAATGCCAAGAACCAAACAAACTCCAATTACCAAACTTCAAAACACTGGTTTGGAATTTTGGTCCTTGAATTTTGGAATTTATTTGGAACTGCGGTCATGAACTTCGTTCATTACCTCGCATTACGAATTCCTTCGGAATTAGTAAAGTTTGTATCTTGGTTCTTGGAATTTTGCCAAATGGGATTTCATTAGGAAAAATTCTGTCATAAATTTGCGTTAGGGTGTTTTCACTTTTTCTCCAGCAATTTCCGGATCTTACGTAGCTCTAGAAGCATCTCAGATTCCTCGACTTTTAAGACTGGAAGCGCCTTTGATGGTTTTGCCTGGGCAGGAGCCTGAGTTCGAGTCTCATCACCGAGCCCGCTACCTGATTTTGTGGCTTTGACGCGCCGCATTAGGGTTTCTTTTAGACCTTCGCCATCAGCGATGCCCGGAATATATCCCTCAGCCGCGAATTGGCCGAACATACCTGGTGGGCCGATTGAACCGCCAAAAGAGCTGGTACCTGCAGTGAAGACATTCACGATATAAATTCCAAGAAGTATTTCGATGGGTCCGCGATTGACGCTTACATGCTGGATGCGTTCATAAGGTATTGTTACTGACCGTTTCCATAAAATACCGCGATTTATTAATATCGCATCTTCTGCGATAGAAAAAAGATAACGTTCATAAAAGAGTAGAATCCAGGCAACCATAATGGTTAAGAGAACAAAGAACACAGATAAAAAGAAAATTATGGTGTAAATATTTATCGATCCCCCGTAAAAGTAGGCAAGTAATGAAGGAAAGATCACGCTCAAGAAAAGAAATAGGGACAATCCAAGCATTCCTTTGATTAACCAACAACTTTTAACTTTTGGATCTAAATATAGCCAATCTCCCCTGGCAGTCATCAAGTTTGTTAATGATTGTGATAGTATACAAATATTTCGTAAGGATGTTAATAGAGGATGGAGGATGATAAGATGATTCGAGGTTCGTGATTTGAGATTCAAGATGGCAAGTTATTTAAAAGGAAGTTAGAGGATAGAAGATAGAAAC
>CBDVCJ010000072.1:0-14733 GCA_965372445.1 uncultured Thermoplasmata archaeon
ATAAAGTCAAGAGAAAAAGTATTGATGGACAATCTAATTACTATAAGAAATAAATGGTTCAAACGACTGCTGATCTTAGAAGAAGAATTAACGATCGAAAAATCACGGAAGGACATACGAAATAAATTTGGCAAGACCAATAAAACGAATGTGATCATGGGCTGGGTTGCAGC
Source organism: uncultured Thermoplasmata archaeon (assembly GCA_965372445.1). Taxonomy (GTDB): domain Archaea; phylum Thermoplasmatota; class Penumbrarchaeia; order JAEHCK01; family CBDVCJ01; genus CBDVCJ01. Next base: position 174 of record CBDVCJ010000072.1, read on the forward strand.
GCGTCAAGAGCAACGGCTGAAAGATCTATGTAATAAAGTTACGCGTGGTAATGTTGCCTGCCATTTTGACCATCCTAAAACCAATCCGGAACCTGAACAAGTACCAATAAGGTTGCATAACCCGAAATGGGCTAAACCTTTCGAACATCTCGTCAAAATTTACTCGCCGCCGCGCTATAACGAAATTGACCCTTCTATGTTAATTGCTATTCCTTTCGTCCTATTCTTTGGATTGATGCTCGGTGATGCGGGATATGGTTTGGTTATTCTATTGTTTTGTATTTATGGATTCTTTTATGTCGGGAAAGTAAGACCCTATGTGAAGATCGCATCCTACATCGGAATTTGTCTGGGGCTCTCAACTGTTATTTTTGGGTTCTTAATGGGAACCTTTTTTGGTGATCTTATACCAAGATTGATCTATAATGATGCAAATGTACCATTATATCGAGCAACGGTTTTGGGCTTCCATTTACCCTATGACCCGATCCGCAACCCATTACTACTATTACTCATTTCATTAATTATTGGTATACTTTATTTAGTCACCAGCTTAATTGTGGCGGCTGGGCAGAATATTAGAAATAAAAATTATAAAAGTTTATTATTCGATCAAATAACGTGGTTCATTCTCGTACCATCAGGTTTAATATTAATTTGTTATGCGTTCTTTAATTTCGTATTCTCGGATCACATTATGTATCTGGCTTATATTGGCATCATTATTGGATTGGGTCTATTAGTAAAAAATAAATTGGCGCTTTCATTCTTTGAGATCACCGGATGGTTAGGCGATGTATTATCATTTGCACGATTATTAGCACTGGGGATGGCGACCGCCGGCATCGCTATGACCATTAATGTTATTGCAGAATTGATGCCGTCATGGCTAACGGGTATTACCGGGTTAATTTTCGGTATAATTTTGATCAAATTTTGGCGCCAAATGGAACTGAAATTCATGTTGTATATCGGATATTTATTATTGATTTTAAGCATAATTGGTTTCATTGGCATCGCAATCAATGATCCCTCATTGGAAATTATGATCACGATCGGCATCGGGGCGGGCCTCGGAGCATTCTTGGCCTTTACACACCTTATCAATCTTGTGCTCCAGGCACTCGGAGCGGGTGTGCATTCTTTAAGGTTACAATATGTAGAGTTCTTTAGCAGATGTTATGAAGGCGGTGGTGATTTCTTTCGACCGTTTTCGTCTGCTAGACAATATACAAAATTAAAGTCAAGGAGGTGAAAAGATATGAAATACACAGCACAACGTAAAGTGCCAACAACCCAAACAGGCAGCCACAAGCTATTACAGGTGATGATAATAACGATGATAGCACTTCTATCAATTCTTGTAATATCATCCATAACCATTGCCACGACACCGGCCATCGAAGAAGACAATACCGTTGAGGTTCCGCAACAATTTGGTCAAAATGACTACGGGCAGACCTCGGAAGAAGAGAACTCAACTGCCCAGACCACCAAAGCTATGATCGCAATCGGTGCCGGGATCGCTATCGGCATTGCAGGGATCGGTTCTGCGATGGGTATTGGTATCGCGGGTGCCGCTGGTATTGGTGCATGCGCCGAGAAACCGGATAGATTCGGTAAATCGTTGATCCTTCAAGCATTGCCGATGACACAGGGCATTTATGGATTGCTTACGGCAATTCTGCTGCTCATGGGCGCCGGATTGCTTGGCGGCGGTAAAGATGTCTCATTTTACGTCGACCCCATCGTGGGTTTATCGGCGATCGCCGTTGGTTTAGCGGTTGGGCTTACCGGCATTTCCGCGATTGGCCAAGGTATAACCGCAGGAGCCAGTATTGGTGGTACAGCGCGCAACCCTGATGTATTCAGTAAAGGTATGATATTCACCGTTATGTCGGAAACCCTAGCGATCTTTGGGTTGTTAGTTGGTATATTGATTATGGTAGGAGTTGGACTATTCTAAAGATCAAAGTCGAATATCCTTGGGCTAAATATGCCCTAAGAGAAAGGATGTTGATGAAAAATGACAATCGAAACAATAATAGATAAAATCAACAAGGAGACTTCGGAAAACATAAATAAAATTCTCAAAGCCTCAAAGCTCGAATCGCAAAAGGTTATCACCAAAGCCAAGAATGATCTGGCACGTGAACTGTTACAAGAGCAGAAGAAGACCGAGAAAAATATGGAAATAACCCGCAATATTCATCTCTCCAATGCGCGTAGAATTGCACGAAGAACCGTCTTGGGCAAGAAGGAAGAGCTGATCAACGAATGTTTTTACCAGGCCAAAGCCCAATTGAAGCAATTAAGTGGCGATGAATATCGCACAACCATACGTAAATTAATAACTGAAGGTGTGAAATTGATTGGAAATGAGACGATCGTCATACCATCCAAAGATGATGATCTTGGGGTAATAAAGGAATTCAGCAACTTAACACTCAGTAACGAGCGCACAGGCGCGATTGGTGGAATAATACTGAAATCCAAAGACGGTAAAATAATTGTCAATAATACCTTTGATGCGATACTCGAACGATATAAAGATGATATCCGGACTGAAGTTGCCAATGCGTTATTTTCCGAAGGATAGTATCATGATCTGATATTAGGAGGAGCAAAAAGTGGTCATAGAATTCGTAATGAATGATATAATGGATCCCGGTAATATCTATTTCTGGATTCTGGTCTTTGGCATTACAAGTGTTATTCTATTCATTATCAAAGGTAAAATAAAAATGTTGATGGTAATAACAAGTTATATGTATCCCAATGCAAAGCTTCAGGCTTTAGGTAATGACTATGTCAAAACCGACGAGCTGGAGGCGTTGATAGAGACGCGAAGATTTCCAGATGCGATCAATGCAATGACCGCGAAAAATGTGCCAGTTAAAGATGTAAAGAATTTCAGCGACGCTGAAGTCTTATTGGATAAATTAAATATCAATTCAATAGAACAAGCTTTGATCGATTGTCCACAGAGTTTAAAGCCATTATTAAAAGCTTATCTCAAGAAATATGAGGTGGGCATGATAAAAAAGGCGTTGAAAACCAAACTGTTCGGTGGTCTAAAATCACCCCAAACCTCAGACCTTGAAAAGAATATAAGACCCGTAGGTGATATAACATCCGAGATAATTGCAATGATGCTGGAAACCGAGCGCCCCGAAGAGATCGCCGATATGTTTGCCCAAACTCCGTTTGGCAAGGATCTCAAAGAGAAGATCCAGGAGTACGATGGAAATTTTCAAACGATCGAGATTTTATTGGATAAATATGTATTTAATGTACTGAAAAATTCAATCGAAGAGGTTGAGCCGTCAGTGATGGTGCCGGTCAAACAATTTGTCAATCAATTAACGGATGTGACCAATATAAAAATATTGTTAAGATCAAAACATAAAAAATATAGTGTCGAGGATTGCAGGAATGCGCTACTTCCACCCGGCAGATCATTACCGACCTGGAAACTAGAACAGATGTGCGATGCAAATGACATAACTGAATTGATGACCGAGCTGGAAGGCACTGCATATATTATACCGATCCGCGAAGCATTTAGTGATTATGAAAAAAAGCGCTCTATTGCACCGCTTGAGCTCGCTTTAGATCGATTTATATTGACGTCAATAGTAGATATATCGATTCAATTTATAATAACTGCGGGCCCGACGATACGTTATATAGTTTCAAAAGAATATGAGACCCGCAATCTCAAGACAATTTTGCGGGGTTTAAGTGAAGGTATGCCAGACGAGAATATCACACCATTATTAGTAACAGAAAGTGCTGGAAATATTTAAGATTTCAAAGCATAAACATAAATTATTTGAGATGAAATATGGAGAATTCATATGGCAATAACATTAAAAAAGGTTGCAGTAATTGGCGATAAGGACACAACATTAGGGTTTGCAATGGCGGGCGTTAAGGATCTATTTGTGATGGAGCCCGGCGAGAAGGGCGCACAGCATCTATTAGAACGATGCCTAGCAGACACGGAAATTGGTATTGTTATAATTACTGAAAGAATTGCGGATAGGATAAGAGAAGATATTGATAAGTTAAAATTTGATAAAGAGCTATATCCGATAATAATAGAGATCCCAGATAAACAGGGAGAAATACCGGGACGTAAAGATCCAATTTCGTTATTGATCAAACGCGCAATTGGCGTTGAGGTCAGTAAGAAATGATAAGAAACTGTAGTTATGGAAGAAATATGAAGATTAGAGATCCTGGTTTTTAAGCCAGGGAGTATAGATAAAGATCGAGAAAAAAGGTGATATTAATGGCTGTAGAATGGGATAAAGAATCAAGTCCGCCCGAAACGCCGGAGAGATCCATGGGAACGTTTACAACCAGTCAATTAGAGGGCAGAATTGCGTCAATTGCCGGACCTGTAGTAAAGGCCGATAAGATGCGTGGCGCGAAGATGTATGATGTTGTAAGGGTTGGTGATGAGGGGTTGATCGGTGAGATTATTGAATTAGAAGAGGATATCGCGATCATCCAGGTTTATGAAGATACCACTGGTGTGAAACCCGGTGAAAAGGTTATAAGAACCGAAATACCGCTATCGGTAGAGTTAGGACCTGGGATCATAAGTATGATCTATGATGGTATCCAGCGACCTTTGACCTTAATTATGGAAGAGACCGGTGACTTTATTGCGCGTGGTGTGGAATCCACAGCAATTGACCATACTAAAAAATGGCATTTCACGCCGATGATCAAGTCCGGAGATAAGGTCAAGGATAACGATTTCATTGGCAAGGTCCAGGAAACCAAGATCATAGAACATAGGATCATGATACCGCCGGAGTTGGAAGGTGAAATTACCGAGGTCGTAACCGAAGGAGAATACACAGTTGACGATACGGTCGCGAAACTTAAAAGTGCGGATGGTCAGATCCATGACCTGAAAATGGCACAAAAATGGCCAGTCCGTATTGGTCGACCTTTCAGCAAGAAATTCGATCCGAATATCCCGTTGCTAACGGGTCAGCGCATCTATGACACCTTTTTCCCGATCGCTAAGGGTGGCACAGGTGCAATTCCAGGTGGGTTCGGCACCGGTAAGACGGTTACCCAGCATCAATTAGCAAAATGGTGTGACGCGGAGATCATTGTGTATGTAGGTTGCGGCGAGCGCGGTAACGAAATGACGGATGTACTGCGTGAATTTCCGAAATTAGAAGACCCGCATACCGGAGAGCCATTAATGAACCGTTCGATTCTGATCGCCAATACAAGTAATATGCCGGTTGCAGCTCGTGAGGCAAGTATCTATACCGGGATCACAATTGCTGAATATTTCCGTGATATGGGCTACGATGTGGCATTGATGGCGGATTCGACCTCAAGATGGGCTGAAGCGCTTCGTGAGATCTCGGGCAGGTTAGAAGAGATGCCGGGCGAGGAAGGATATCCAGCATATTTAGCGTCACGATTAGCTGAGTTTTATGAAAGGGCAGGCCGTGTTCAAGTTGAATGTACGGACGATCGTCAAGGTTCGATCACTGTTGTAGGTGCGGTATCGCCGCCGGGCGGCGATTTCTCGGAGCCTGTCACCCAAAACACATTGCGGATCGTAAAGGTATTTTGGGCGTTAGATTCGGATCTTGCGGATAGACGCCATTTTCCGTCGATAAACTGGTTGAAATCGTATTCGTTATACCTGGAATCGGTTAAAGGTTGGTGGAAGAAAAAGGTCGGTGGTGAATGGTACAAGTTACGCGAGCGCGCAATGCGGTTATTACAGCAGGAAGCCGAACTTCAAGAGATCGTACAGTTAGTAGGTCCAGATGCATTACCCCCTAAAGAGCAGGTAATTTTAGAAGGCGCCAGGATCATCCGCGAAGATTTTCTGCAGCAGAATGCGTTCCATGATGTAGATACATATTGCCCAGACCAGAAACAGTATGATATGATGAGGATTATGATGAAATATTACGACATTATAACCGAAGCTGCCGAAAAAGGTGCAAATATAGATAAGATCAGGGCGTTAAAAGCGCGTGAACGGCTGGCAAGAATGGCAACGATTGGAAATGATGTTTACCAAAAGGAGTTCAAGAAATTGGAGAAAGATATCGAGACTGAAGTTGGTAAATTGTAATTCTAATTTTTTCTAGGTAAAGGTCCAAGGTCAAAGATATATAACGGGAATGGGAAAGATAAAACTCCGCCCCAATTTTTTAACCGCCGAGTGCGCTGAAAACGCTGAATAGTATTATCTTATATGGATTCAAGATCCCTGTTTCAAGATTCGAGTTAGTCTATTAAGAGGCAATGAGCGAAAGACGAAAGGAACACGTGGAATCGAATCTAAAATTCCGAATCTTAAATCTAATACAAAATTCAGCGGTCTCGGCGTCCTCAGCGGTTTGAAGGGAGCTAGGGATCCGATTTTCAATTCCCCATTCCCGTAAAGAGCTTTCAATCCTCATCAAAACCCAATTCGAGAAAAACCAAACTATTTATCACAAACAATTTATATTCTAAATGATTTTATTGTAAACTAAGATTAAACCCTAACACGAGAGAATACTATGAAGAACAATTCTATTATGCTGCAGATCGAGCATCTTACCAAACAATACGAGCAAATATTGGCAGTGGATGACATTAGCTTTGTCGTCAAACGTGGTGAGGTTTTCGGGCTGCTTGGGTCCAATGGAGCGGGTAAGACCACAACATTACATATCATTGCCGGTTTACTCAAACCGACCTATGGCCAAATATCTGTTAATGGCCTCAGCATCCTGGAGCACCCATTGGAAATTAAGGCGATCATGGGTTATTTACCGGAATCGCCGGCAATTTATGAAAGATTGACCGGCAGGGAATTTTTAAATTTTATCGGCAGGATAAGAGACATGAGTGAAACTGCGATAAAAAAACGCGTAGATAAACTTGCCAAAATATTGGAGCTTGATGACAGGATCGATTCCAGATTAGGCTCGTACTCGAAAGGTATGAAGCAAAAGATATCCTATGCCGCGACGATCCTTCATGACCCTGATCTGGTGCTATTGGACGAGCCGACATCCGGGTTGGATGCAAGGTACGGGAGATTGATCAAGGACTGGATCGCGCGTACGAGCGCGCGTAATAAGACGATCATCATCAGCACTCACATAACCGAATTGGCAGAATCGGTGTGTAAGAGAGTATTGATCATGGATAAAGGTATAATGAAAGCATATGGAACCGTCGCCGATGTCATAACCCAAACCAAAACCACAAATTTAGAAGATGCATTTGTTAAATTGGCGGGAGGCAGGATCGAGGCGGAATTTTAACTTTAGCAGAATTAATCTCTATTGGCATCGTAGTGTATGAGATGATGAAGAGGAATAAAAAGATTCGAGATTCGGGATTCCAGTTAGCCATCAGAAAGGCGAAAGACGATAGGCGATAGAGGGGTGGGGAGACTGAAATCTGAAATCTGGAATCTGCCACCCATCCTCCATCCTTAATTGATAAATATCAATTGAAGTAAATTGGTGACTCAAATGGAATGGTACCACATACTAAGATCGGATCTACTAACGTCCTACCGGGTCTTTATTGAGCGAGTTAAACTACATAAATTCACAACTTTATTTTTCATAATCATTGCGATAATCGGAACGCGCTTGACGGTAATGGCAGGTCTATATTTAGATAATTTGGAACAGGGCGAGGACCCGATGTTTATCGAAAGATGGGTCTTTTCGGTGATATTCTTTGCATTCGTTTTTGGAAAAGTCAGTATATATACATATCGAAAATTGTTGAAGGAGCGTGAAATGCTGACCCTGTTCTCCCATCCGATCAGTTTACATCAGATCACTATTGGTAAGTTTCTGGCAAATTTAGTGTATATTTCTGTTATTTTGATAACTGGCTTTATTTTAATTTATGGATGGATCTTGTTCGAACTCGGACCCGTTGGCATACCCCCGGATATTTTAGCGGAAGGGTTATTGCTGATAATTACCGGGCTCGCGCTCGGGTTTACATTACCGGTATTTCTACAGCTCAAATCATGGTATAAAAAAGTGGTAACCGTAGGCAGCAATACCATACTTATCGGTGTGATATCAATACCCTTACGTTTTTTCTACCCACGCGACCTGCTATTCTTTGCGATCCTAGTTGGCTGCACACTTTTGACGGTTGCGTTAGTATTCTATTCCAGCAGGTTCATATTGGAAGCCTGGAGCGCACAGATCTCAAAACCCCTAGCATATCTGGTTTCGATGCAATATGATAGATTGACCGCAGACCCGATCGAACGCCGATTAATACCTCGAAATGCATGGCTGATCGCGAAAAAGGAGATCATTTTATTGATACGCGAAAAAGATGCGATCGTCACGATAATTACGGCGGTATTTTTAACGGTGGCATCTGTTGGGGTCTATTATTATTTCGGACCCGAGGGATTGAGTGGCACTTCGGTCAGTAGATTTCTCTATCCGGGAATTCTCGCGATCTTTCTATTTCTTGGAACGTTGATGATCTCAGCGCTGATCGGGCTCGCAATGATAAGTATCGAAGGCAGAGCATTGCATATAATTAAATCGTTACCCATAAAAAATCTAGATGTGTTAAAAGGCAAATCCATTGCATTAATGATACTTGCGTTCCCGGTAATTATGCCAATGACGTTCGTATTGCCGATAGTTGCAACGTTCCCGATCTGGGTCACATTGTTCTACATCGCCTTTGGGGTGGTGTTGATCGTGGGCTTTACCGGTATCGGCATCTGGGGCGGCAGCCGCTTTCCAAACTTCGACCCGACCGCGCGGAACATGCCGGATCTGATCTCACAGTTCTTCATTATGTCAGTTTGCATTATATGTACACTATTCTTAGGCGCAATTCCTGCGTATTTAATGACTCAAAACTATGTGGTGGGGTTGATAGCGATCTTAGTGGCAATTGGATGGGCAGTGACGATCTTGTTGTGGGCGTTAGCCCGAGGCAAAGTGGGGTATGAAGAGATCGGGGCGGATCAATATATGTAGTATGTTGGACTAGATGCTAACAGTTAAGTCCGTGGGACAATTACGCTAAAAGTTAAGTGTGTGGGATACAGCGCCATTGTGTTGGTTTGTAGGATAATAACGCCATACATTAACTGCGTGGGATATTAACGCCTATGGTATGGTTCGTGGGACATATTGCCACTATGTTGATTTGTGGGACAATAACGCCAATAGTTTGGTGGGTGGGATATGGCGTCTTCGGTTTAGTTCGTTAGACTTAAAATTTTTTATGGACATTAAAAACGAACTAAGGTGTAGGTATGCATATCCCACACATCAATAATAAGACAAACTTATCCTACAAACTAATGTTGAGGCAACCATATCCCACATACTAATGATTAGACAACCAAATCCCACGCATCAATGATAAGACAAACATATCCTACAAACTAACGTTGAGGTAAACATATCCCACGAACCAACGTTGAAGCAAACATTTCGAACGAACTAATCACTCTTCCTCATCTTCAAACTCTTCGCCGCATTCCGGACAAATTGTGTCGGCTTCAGTTAATAGTGCCCCGCAGGTCGGGCATTCGAACCCGCCCTCACTGAGCGGTGGCGCCGGTGGTGGGCTTTCCGCGGCATCGGGCCCTGCTTCCATACCAGCTTCCTCACCCGGCATCTCCTCTTCTTCTTCGGCGGCCAATAGTTCTTTCTCGCTCACGGGTTTGCGAAATGCAAGACCGAGAATTATTACGAGAATGATTATCACGATGATCATAATGATAATATACTGCATATAATCTTCATCGTCCTCTTCTACGTCTTTAGGGTGACTGGTTGAATCTTGTGGATCGGTACCATGCTCAAATTCATCTAAATTGGAATGGCCGTCGCCATCGGGATCGCCGCTTGCGCCGTTGTTTTCATTGATCGTTCCGTCATCATTTGGGTCTAAATTATTATCCAATTCCCAATTATCGGGTAATTGGTCGCCATCCGAATCCGAATTCTTGGGATCTGTTCCGTTTTCGTATTCTTCAAGATTGGTTAACTCATCCACATCCGGATCAAAGGCCGCGTCTGCAGGGTCATTCATATCCAGCTGATATTGGGCTTCCCAATAATCAGGCATCCCGTCACCATCCGCATCAAATTCGGTCTTATCCTTTACAATAACTTGCAAGGTATCGAGACCTGTATTGGCAGGGGTGGCAAAATCATTGACCGTTAAGGTCACAGTATAATTCCCGACGAGATCGAAAACAAATGACGGTCTCACTCCAAATAATGTGATCAAATCAGCATCATAGGTGAAGGTCCAGGTATAATTCGCGATCGCATCGTTATCAGTAGATGCCGAGCCATCGAATGTGAGCACCGTGTCGACCTCAATGGTTTGGTCTGCACCTGCATGGGCGACGGGCGGCTCGGTATCTGCTGTCGGTTCAGACACAACTACCCATAACATATCGGTATCTGAGTTACCTGCACCATCCGTTACCGTTAAGGTCACCTCATAATCATTTTGCAGCCCAAACGAAAATTCAACCATATTACCATATAATGTGACCTCATTACCCTCATAATCGAAACTCCAGCTATAATTAACGATTACCCAATTATCTGTCGAGCCCGAGCCATTGAAGGTTGCGTTTTCACCCGTGTAGATATTAATATCGTTACCCGCGATTGCAACAGGGTTTGTCAGATCTAATATTACAATTCGAGGTAATGTCTGGCTGCCATTGTTCTGTGCAGGATCAAGTGCAGTGGCAGTGACCGCATTTTCGCCTTCTACAAGTGTTATTTGGATCTTGAACCTACCATCACTACCCGCCACGCCAGAAGCCGTCAGGACGTCATTATTATAAATGAACACTTTCGATTCATTTTCGGTCTGGCCTGAAACGTAAAAAATAGGATCGTTCGTATAATCCACAAATGCATCCAAAACCACCACAGGCTTCTGGGTATCTAATACTACAGATATAGGATCAGTTAATTCGCTGGGGTTATCGGCACGGTCTATTACCATTGCAGTAATTGGATTACCGCCCTCTTCGAGCGTGATCTCGATCTTAAAGCCCCCGGTCGAGTTGACGAGACCTTCACCTGCAAATTGGTTATCATTATAGACCCGAACTGTTGCCATGTATTCCGGTATGCCTGAAGCATTTAATGCTGTCCCGGTCACATTCAATTTTGTATTGTTCGTCAGTTCTGGCAAAGTGTCAATGGTCGGTCTTAAGGGTGCAACATTTGTGGTTGTGTTGACCGATTCATTTGTGAACGGCGAGGTGTTGTTCGCTTCATCAGCTGCTAATACCACAAAGTAATAGGTTTCATTTTCCCATAAATTCTTAACCTCAAAGTCCATAGTGCCGCCGTCAACAACATCATTGAGCATATAAGGTCCACCCGCGCCTGCACCCGATTGGTTGATGTAGATTCGATAGCCTTCAATATCCAGATCGGTGCTGCGGTTCCAACTTAGGTATATACTTGTTTCGGAGATGGTTTCTGCCATCAGGTCTGTAGGTGCGACCGGTGCCAAGTAATCCCTGTGCGTACCATTGGCTACGGCATATGAAGAATTCAATCCCGCATTATCATACGCGCGCACCCTGAAAAAATATTTTGTGCCGTTGATCAAGTCACCATACTCGAACAAGAACCAATTTTTTGGTTGTGATAGATTGGCGATCTTGAACCATTCTTGAGCATGGGGGTTGAAATACCAAAATTCATATTTTATCGTGTCGTCCGTATTTGCGTCCCAGGTAACATTGAGTGCATCGCCGCCCGGCACGGGGGTTACGGTCAAACCCGAAGGGACTGCGGGCGGGGTCAGATCCGGGAAGGATATCGATGCAGAGCCTGAAAGTCCCGACGGATAATCATTCTCATCCCAGGCCCCAACGCGATACCAATGCGTCATACCGTCCAATAAATCTAAATCATGCGTCCAGTTTGTGGGGTGGGTCACATTCACCAATATTTCCCACTGGAAGTTTGAGAAATTAAATTTATAAACTGAATATTTGACTGTATCATCAGTATTCGGGTCCCAAGAAATATTGACGTCGTATATGCCAGGTGTGATCTGTACGACTTTTAATCCTGTTGGGATATTTGGGCCAATAATATCAGTAGCGATAAAGATCTCGGTATGTGAGGTGTTCATATCTACATCCCGCATCCGTTCCCAGCTTGCAGCATTGGTCTTCTTCACACCTACATTATTGGTTATTTCGACCGAGACATTATTATAATAAAACCATCGATCGCTAGAAATTATGTTCTCTACCATTCCATTTAGATCGGTCTGAGGCTTAGTCCCACCATATCCCGAGGTATTATAAACCACGAACCCACCATCTTTGACCTGAATATCAGCGCCTGGGATCGGGGTGACGGTGTCGTCATAATATGCTTGGATCGTCAAGAAATTCTTTACTTGTACCACACCACCCCCATCTTGCTCCACATCAACTTTCGAATCATTGAAACTACAGTTTATTGCACTAAGATTGCCATAATTTGTAATGTAGAAATCTTTTTCCGCGGCTAAGATCGAGGTATTGACAAAACTCGCAAAGTTACCGTCCAAGTAAACACCGAAGGCATTATTATTGGTAGTGCTTATCTCGCAATTTTCCACCCAAGTATTATTCGAGGTCTGGATGAGCAAGCCATGGGTGAAATTACCCTTGATATTGAATGTATTGTTAACTATTTTACTTGCGTTCGAGCTAGCTTTTATGTAGATACCGTGGGCGGAGTTACCAGAGATGTTAATTGTGTTATTCATTATTGAATTATTTATCGAGGCCGGGTTGATATAAATGCCGTGACTCCACCAATTGAGGGTTTCAATTTCGTTATTGGTCAAATTATTAAAATCCGCTTCGGAATTAAGATACACACCATACCCCTTCGAGCCATAAGTCATAACGGTGTTATCCATGATATCATTGTAATATGATTTTTGTGTTACTATAATTCCAATCCCATCCGGTTTGTAGGTTGTGATCTCATTATCCATAACATCATTGTTTGATGATGAACCGACACAAACACCATATCCAAAAATACCAGAGGTGTTAATTTCATTGTTTGTAATATTATTATAATTTGAAGCGCTCCATAGGTATATTGCGTAACGCGCTGAGATCGTGGTATTGATCTTGTTATTATCAAAATCATTATACGAGCTGGACAGTACACGAATGCCGACCGCGAAAGTACCGTTGCAAGAAACATTGTTATCCAAAATATTGTTGTTATCTGAATTTTGTTCTAAAAATATGCCGTAAGCATTCTGGCCAGAAGTATCAACGGTGTTATCTGTTATATTGTTGTGCTGAGCTTGATACAAATATATGCCATAGTCATGAATACCAGCTGTTGTAGTTATATTATTGCCAATTATATTTGCATAGGAAGTACCGATCGCTAAATAAATTCCGAAGGTATAATTACCTGAAACCGTTATGTTAAACCCAGTTACATTCACATTACTTGCAGTTATATTAATTCCCGCCGCAAAATCAATAGTACTGGAACCATCATAATAATGGATGATCTGGCAATCTGTGGTGCTATTTCCAACAAGCTCGATATTAGATTTATTTACTAATACGGACTCATAATAGGTCTCATTTTTCACATAGATCGTATCACCGGAGGTTGCATTATCAATTGCCTCTTGAATTGTCTTATAAGTCGAATCCGAGCCCACATACAATGTCGCACCTTGCACATTTATATTCTCAGTACCAAAATTCCATAGCATTACAAATCCAGCTAGAACCAATATACATATTACCAAAATGGACAGAAACTTAGTTTTCATAATTTGCCCCCAAAAAAATCATAATATTATTGAACAAAGGAATGAGGTTGAACTTTATATAAATTTCTATTTGATATTCGGGAAGAGGGAATGGGCACCGAAGGCTCCACCTCTTATTTTTCAACCGCTGAGACCACATAATAGGTAAGATTCCAGATTCGTGATAGTCTTAAGAATGCCATCGAATGAAGGGGAGGGTGGAGGGAACTCTAACTTTAAAAATTCCAGAGGAATTTTTAAAGTGAGGTAACTTGGCGAAGCAAGTTACCGTATGAGTCGATATCCCCGTCCGTCTCGAAGCTCAAATCTCGAATCCTATAAAATATTGCAATTAGTTGCCTTAACGTCCTCTGCGGTTTGAAAAGGGGGCGGGGATCGTTTCCCATTCCCAATTCCCATCGTGACTATTTAAGAATAGATTTAGTCTTCTTCAAACTCTTCGCCGCATTCAGGGCAAACCGTATCACCTTCGGAGAGACTAGCGCCGCAGGTTGGACACTCAAACGTATCTTCTTCCTCGTCGCTCTCGCCCTTTTCTTCAACTTTTTCAGAGTCCTTAAGCTCATTTTCGTCCATCCCTGCAAGTTCATCCTCGGCGGCCTATTCTTCTTCCTCGGCGGCTAATAGTTCTTCTTCGGTCGGTTTGCGGCGACTGGCTGCTAGGGCCAAAATGAGTATTATAATTATTATGATCACGATCAATAATATG
>CBDVCJ010000073.1:0-14706 GCA_965372445.1 uncultured Thermoplasmata archaeon
ATTTAATAATACTTTTGGTTTTTATATTGGAATTATGGATATGATTAAATATTATTAATACTATTACATTATCACGTGGTTCAATGGGAGAGAGGATTCGTGTCAAAGGTAAAGTATGTCTTCTTGGTGATATTGCTGTCGGCAAGACATCTCTAATTAGACGATTTGTGCTTGACCAGTTCGATGATAAGTATATATCAACTGTTGGTACTAAGGTAACGAAGAAGAAAATGGATTTTGAATTCCCGGAAGAGAATTGCAGTGTTGAAGTCACCCTGCTCATTTGGGACATTATGGGTCAAGCGCGGGAAGTACTAAAATCCACACTAGCACAATATGAACATTACATTCCCCAGAAGGATTTCTATCGCAATGCAAAAGCTGCGATTGTTGTCTGTGATGTTACCCGCAAAGAAACCCTGGAGCACGTAGAAGATTGGGTAAAATCGCTTTTTGAAGTCGTTGGGGATGTTCCTGTTCAATTTGCATGCAATAAATATGACCTAATTACCGAAGCTGATTTTGACCTTAACCAAGTAATGGAAACCGCCACGAAATTTAAAACCAAATCATATTTAACAAGTGCAAAAACCAATGAAAATGTCGAGAAAATGTTTCAGACATTAGGTGAAAAATTAGCCAAAGAATGCATCGATAATAATTAACATTCTTTTGGAATGCAATACTTGGAAATAATTAAATATTAGTTTGTTTATTATATAATAAGAATTGAGCTATAATAATTAATTCTATAATAGGTGAGCAAATGGAAGAGAGTGTCCAGACAATTCGAATTAAAGGTAAGGTTTGTCTACTGGGTGACGTAGCCGTAGGCAAAACTTCATTGATCCGCAGATTCGTCTTTGACACCTTTCAAGATAAATATATATCAACAATAGGTGCAAAAGTTACTAAAAAATCGATGAAGATCCCCTATCCCGAATTTGAAAGGAATATAGACCTTACTTTAATGGTATGGGATATCATGGGCCAACATGCCGAACGGTTGCCGACGACACTCACTCAGTACGAACATTATGTACCACCTAAGAATTATTTTCGAAATGCTAAAGCCGCCATAATCGTATGTGATATTACTCGTGAAGATACCTTCAATGATATGGCAATATGGATAAAACATCTATTTGAGCTATCGGGTAAAGTGCCCATAATTCTTACGGGTAATAAACTTGATTTATTGAATGAAACTGATTTTCCGATCTCAAAAATCACCGAATTTGCCAAAGAGAATAACGGTGAAAGTTTACTCGTAAGTGCAAAAACAGGCGAAAATGTAGAAAAAATGTTCTATACAATCGGCGATATGATAGTAAAAGAAGCTGTAGATTGGGAACAAGAACTTTAGTTATGGTTATGCATATTTTTGACAATGATCACAATACCATTTTTGATATTCATCAATAAATTCTAGGGATTGGCCGCAGGTTTCACAGGGGTATTCTTCTTCTGATGGTTGATCATACTCATCCTCTTCATCATATGGATATCTATTACAGTTGTCACACCACCAATCTTTATTTTCATCACTATATCTCATTGGTTGGCTACAGTCAGGGCAGGGTTCAGTGCCTTTAGTGGCTGAATCCTCAAACCCGGACGCACGACCCTTGAATTCTCGACCACCAGCATTAACGGTTGCCGGAGTGCCCGCTGCGCCACTTGCAGCCGCTCCAGTACTAACTGGCGCGCTACCATAATCCATTGACGTAGCGGCTCTACCGGCTGGTGTATTACTCCGAGCATAACTTTGTGTGGCTTGGCGTTGGGATGCATACCCTGGTCGATCTTGAAGGCCTCCTGTGCTCACTCGTTGGCCTATTTTAGAGGCTTTTAATTGCATTTTATACCAACATTTTTCTCGGCGATGGGTTGCTTTTTTGTTATATGGATTAAGTTGTAACGCTTTATCAAAAGCTCTCATTGCTCGTTCATATTTATGAAGTTTGAATAACACGATACCTTTGTTCGACCAGACATCGCTGACATTTGGCTTGATCTTGATCGCACGATCAAAGCACGATATTGCCTCTTTATATTTGCCGATCTTGGTAAGCACTACGCCTTTATCATTCCAAGCCGTTGCACTTCTTTTATCAAATTTTTGGATCTTACCGGTGCCTTTGCTTTCTTTTATGAGCATTTCGGTAATTATCTTCTTCGCGGGATCCATTTTACCAATATTCCCATCCCAATTTCTTAAAAGGTCTAAATGGGTTTGATGTATGCGTTTTACAGCACCTGTCATAAGTTTTCGTAATTCACTAGGGGGCCTGCCAGACACGACTACGGCTAGAAATAGATAGGCACCATGTTCTATTAATATCCTCAATTTTCCATATGAAAGTTCATTAAGTTCTCCTTTAGTGTCTTGACTCATAGCATCTTTGATAAAATCTTTAATTGAAGTTAACATCCCCATAAAGATATCGTCATCAAGAGCTTTCAAGCGACGCGTTTGATGTGTTATCAATGTTCCATCGCAGTAAACAAGAAACACATCTTCTATCGTAAAAGGATCTACCTTATATCTTGCCGTTAATTCCTCGATCTTTTCTTCATGAAGTCTGTCATAGAACTTTTTGCTTGAGTGAAGATATGCGATCCAACACCCGCTAAGTATTATAAAAATAAAAATAAAAAGTGTCAAAGTGAATAATAACGGTTTTGAAAGTTCGCGGTGTATAGTATACACCCCCTCTGCAGTAGCATTACTGCCGCCGTTATACCCGTATAAAATATATCCTTCTCGCGTTATGAAATCTAATTCAAAACCTGGTGCATCTAACTCATAATCTAATTTTGTATTATTTATCGTGAAATTAATGCTGTTATGCCTATCCGGAGCAATATCACCATTATCCGTATCTGCCATCAAATAAATTTCTATACTACGATTCATTTTGACATCCACATTTGTTACTTCAGTCAATCCTAATGGATCCTGACTGTAAAACGAAAATTTCTCGGTTTGGCTACCAGGTAAGTACACATCATTTTCCGTTTTTAACATATCACCGAAAAATTCTAAGAATCCTAGACTAAATAAAATAATGATCAGAATTATGCAAACCACCAATACGGACTGGCTTCTCATTCTTAGCTCTTTGATAAGCCCTACCCTTTTATCATATGACCTGGCTCGAATTATATCGATATATTTGAACCATAACCCTTCCACCGTAAAAATGATCGCAAAAACCAAAATAATGAATAACGATGGGCCTATAGGCAGGTAAAACGGGTCCATTTCCAGTTTCATATAGATTGTATTTATCACCAATAAAAGCATTAATACGATTTCAACCGCGTACAAGCTATTTTTAATCTTACTATATTCTTTTGGGTCGAGATTACGCCAATGCCCTTTTTTCTTTTTTGCAAGTTTTTCCACTTCTTTGGCTTTGCGCTTGGTGGTTTCAAGCTCGTCATCTGATTTGATCTCAATATCTTCATCGAATTTACGGCCGCACTCACTACATTCGGTCTGCCAAGCCAGTCTAGGTACTCCACATGCCGGGCATGTATAATCATCTTCAACGTCTGTAGATTTGCTTTTCTCACCAAACATAATCATACGTAAATCCTCTCAAAACCGAAGTTTTATGCTAGTTCAAATAAGTTGAATTATATATATATCTTACTATATATATTCAAATTTTATTGATAACTTTAAAATTAATGCCTAACTTTTAAAAGTTCTAAGCACGGTTTCGGGGGCTATCCCAAGTGCATTAATTGAATATTTTAAAGAGGGTTTTGTGATCTTTTCAATAAACTCCGACGATTTGGGGTCTTTGTACACTTCAAGACCGGTTTTATAATTGAAGCCGGCCAGTTCATTATAATATAGGCTTTGATTTGATACAAATGGGTCCAGCTCTATTGCACGTAGATATTGTTCCTTACCCAGCGAGATCAACCCATTTTCAAAACAAAATTGACCATATGCTAAATAATTATAAGGATTATTTGGCTCTGAACTAATGTATGATTTATAATCATCCACATTTTCTAATTTTTCAAGCTTATCGGCCTCAATTTTATATTCATCGGTATTTATTAACGCGTTTATTTCGGACTCGCCACTCTTGGTTTCGCTCAGGGTCTTAACTAATTCTAAACCCTTTTTGGGCTCTAAACTATATGCATTAAAAATGAATTCCAATGCCTTTTTTACTATATCCTCACGAGTTAAATTCAGTTGACGCTCTAAGAACAAAATACCATTTCTATAATATCCATTGGCTAGGTCAAGATAATGAAAAACAGCGCCTTCCGCATCCAATTCAATAGCTTTCAAGAAATTCTCTTCGGCCTGGGGAAGTAATCCATTGGATAAACAGAAATCGCCATATACCGAGTAATAATAAGCATTCTCGGGGTCATTTTTAATTGCCATTCTATACCATTGAGCAACATCCACTAAAGACGCTTTAGGTATTCCAACTGAGGCTTCGGCTTTGCCAAAATAACCATCGGCATTATTAGGGTCGGTCTTGAGGACCTCATCAAATCTCTTTGCCGCTTTCTTATATTCGCCTTTTTCCATGAGTTCTCTGCCTTTAAGTAGTAAATTATTTAGATTTTCATTCGCCATATTTTCCAACCCCGCGAGTTTTCAAAGGTATGCAATAATCAACAACCAATGGCATTAATTATTGATAAATATTTGGGTTTTATAATGGCACTGGATTTCTAACAAAAGTATGACGGATAGAGGATGGAGGATGAGGGTCACTGAATATTAGGTTGAGGTAATTTGGGTTATAGGTCTTAGGTTATAGGTGATAGGGACATTATGTTGAAAGTCAAATATCTAGGGTCTAAGGTCGAATCCCAATTAAGGACCTTTGACTTTGGACTTTCGACCTTAGACATAGTGACATTTATATGCCTATCTCCTAGCTCCTACCACCTATCTCCTTAAACATGGCACACGCCCCACAACTTGCCTCCATCCTTCATCCTCCAGCCTTAAAAAAATTGCGATCAAGACAATTTATTGAAGAGCAATTTTTTTATATATGTATTCTATCCGACAGCTATGGGAGTTCCAAAGCGACGAATGTTTACCTCAATTGGGATATATCATACCTGTAATGATGGTGCACTTTCCACTTTACCTGCTATGTATCCGATACTTAAGGAAGAATTCGAGCTGGTATATGCCGATATCGGTATTGTGGTCTCTGCAGGTCTATTAATGACCTTGATTTTTCAACTTGTAGTAGGTAGGATCTCTGATCGATACCGCCCAAAATATTTACTTGCAGGTGGATTTACTATTATTACTGTTGCTTTAGTGCTGATCACTTTAATCACAAATTTCGTTGAGTTGTTACTTGCTATTTTGATCATCCGGTTAGGTGCAAGTTTCTATCACCCAATTGGGATTTCCTGGATTTCACGTAACTTTCACGGTAAGGAACTAGATCACTCAATGGGCGTCCAGAGCAGTTTCGGTGATTCGGGGGTGTTCCTTGGGTTTATGACTACGGGCTTCATTGCAGCTCAGTTTGGCTGGCAATATCCATTTATTATCTGGGCCACCTTGACCTTTCTCGCAATTATTTTCGGATTCGCTGCGGTAAAGGGTGACCCCAAGTTTATTACTCCGCCTAAAAGTGCAGTTCCTTTAAATTTTGATACTATAAAAAGTATCTTTAGTAGCATAAAATTGTATATGTTACCCTTTGCCATGGGTGGCGCTTCTTATGTAATTGGCATAACTTATGGGCCATTATTATTAACCGACAAAATACAACTTAGTGAAGGAACTGTTGGATTGATCATAGGTGGGTGGATCGGGATTGGTATTATAACTGCATATATGTTCAGCCGAATAACAAAATTATTGGGCGGACGGTATAGAACATTAATAATAGCATTTTCGACCATATCTATTATGGGCTTGATTATTGGATGGTTTGAGTATTTACCGATATTGATATTGGGTTTTATTGGGTTTGGTGGTATGATGTTTATTACATTCCCAGCACTATTCACGCTCACAACCGATTCAACAGATGAACGAATGAGAGGTGTGACTTTTGGCATACTTTTTGCCATCCAGCTCAGTGGTGGTGTCATAATGGGGTATCTATGCGGATGGCTTGCAGATAAATACGGGATCTCTGTGCCTTTTTACATACTTACAATTCTTGGAATCATAACTATTATTTGGCTGCTGGTGTTAGCCAAAACCCATAATTTCAAGCCTAACCCCGTGGGGGTGTGAAATGATGCTCGCTCTAGTTAATGGTAATATTATTACCTTGTCAGAGTCCAACCCAAGATCCGAAGCAGTGCTGGTTGAAAGCAAAAAGATCTTGAAGGTGGGTAATACATCCGAAATTTTGGACGCAATAAACCAAGAAGACACTGGCACAACAACGATCATAGATCTTAAAGGCAAAACCGTTGTGCCGGGCTTCAACGATTCACATACCCATTTCATGAATCTCGGGCTGAATTTTTTACGCGTAGATCTCAGCAACGCCCAAACCATCATAGATGCGCTCGAGATGGTCAATGAGCGTGTCTCAACGACCCCAACTGGAGATTGGATACTCGCAGTGGATTTCGATGAAATGCAATGGCAGCCAGAAGCAGACCGACGGTTGCCGACTCGTGAGGAGCTCGATACTATTTCAAGCGTTCATCAACTAATTCTCAGACGCGTGTGTGGACATATTGCAGTGGCCAATAGCAAAGCCTTAGAATCGATTAATAAATACTTACAGGTAAACGGGCTCGAAGAATGGAATGAACTATTAGATACTAAAACCGGTATATTACTGGAAGATCTGGCCTTATCCACCAATATGCTTGTAAATCCGACCCAGGATGAAATGGAGGTTGGCCTGGCTGAGGCAATTAAGTACGCCCATTCATTAGGTGTGACCTCGGTGCGTGATGTCCTAAACTTAAGGACACTTGAAGCCTATATGAAATTTTTACAAGAGGGTAAGTTGAAAATTAGAATTTCTGGTTACATAAAAATTGAACAATTTAGTGAGTTTTTAAAAAATAGCTCAAAATTCCAGGAATCATTAACTGAAGAATATTTCAAGATCTCTGGTGCTAAACTCTTTTTAGATGGTTCACTAGGGGCTCGTACTGCAGCGTTATCACAACCATTTAGCGACGACTCTGAACATTCCGGGATGTTGCTGAATTCTAATGAAGTGCTGACCGATCATATGCAGATGATAGTTGATAATAATTATCAGGCAATGATACATGCAATTGGCGATAGGGCAGTACAACAGTTTCTAGACGTTTATTCGGAAATTACCGATGAAAGTGCGGGACATCACACTCTTGAGCATTTAGAGGTAATTTCAAATGCACAACTTAAATGCATACGAGAATTCGACCTGATAGCTTCGATGCAGCCTAACTTTGCGGGGCAGTGGTCAATACCTGGTGGCATGAACGAAGTTAGGTTGGGGCCTGAGCGTCTCGAAATGTGTAATGCCTATAAATCCATTCTCGAAGAGAATATTCCAATGGCGTTCGGATCGGATTGCATGCCTTTTGACCCGCTTTATGGCATCCACTCTGCAGTAAATCACCCTGTTGAAACCCAGCGCATTTCTGCGTACGAGGCTTTGAGGGCATATACCATAGGTTCAGCTTATATTACCTTTGATGAAAATATCAAGGGATCGATCGAAGCTGGAAAATTAGCGGATTTGGTCGTGCTGGCCGATGATATTCTTGCACCTGAAAATGCTGGCAAGATAAAAGATATTCATGTTGAGATGACGATTCTGGGCGGTGAGATCGTTTTTAAGGCTATTTCTGAGTTGAAATGATATTTTTTTCCAAAGCGTATATATACAATGTAATACATAACTGTATATAGGTGTACTAAATGTCTGATGTAATGACAATTAGAGTCACTGAACATTTAAAACAAGCTATGGCCGAGTTCGAACTTAATTGGTCTGAGTACATTAGAACTGCAATCCAACAAAAGATAATAGATATGAAGCGCGAGCAAGCATTTCAGGAGCTAGAAGAGGTAAAGATACATAAAAAAGGCCGTAAAACGAAGATGTCTGATGAGGTGATCAAGTGGAGAAAGAGACATTAGTTCTCGATGCATCCGTGATCGTAAAGTGGTATTTTGAGGAGGAAGGTAGTGAACAATCCAATAAGATCAAAGAGCTATATAGGAATCATATTATCGATATTATCGTACCAGATTTACTATATTTTGAGTTTATAAATGCAGTTCGATTTAATAAGGATTTAACAAATCGCGAAAAAAATAGAATTGTAAAGAATTTATTTAACATAAATCTAGAAACAATAGCCCTGGGCGGCTCTGATTTTGTTGACGCTTTAAATTACGCAGAAAAGTACGATACTACAATTTATGATACCGCTTACTATATACTTGCAATGAAGTTGAATTGTAAATATATAACAGCTGATCAAGATTTTTATCATAAGATCCAAGATAAGTATGTTGACTTGATTGAAAATTTGAAATTTTAAAAAATGTTCTTCATAGTTTCCACACTTGCATCAGTTCTAAACCCCTGTGGGCTGAAATGAGTTCTTGTAGCAGCATAGCCTTCTTCTCTTAATGAATTTAAGGCCTTCTCCATTTTAGGTGGTGAGATCTTGAATTTCGAAGCTAATTCATTAATCTCATAGAATAATGCTGGCGCCTCGGCCTCTTCCAGCCAGAATGCAAGCATTTTCGTCAATCTACGTTTGGTGCCAAAATCGCACACATTCAGATCAAGTTTTTTTAGGAATATATTATCAAACAAATTATTGGTCCAAAGTGGCCCTGCGTAACTTAGCTCTGGGATTGGTTCCGGGCTGAAACCCCTATTGCCAGTTTCGGGATCGTGCCAAATGTAGCCGAGATTTTTAATGGATTTGTCGGCGCGTCCAACGCCTTTGCGCGCACTGAAATAAACGCGATAATAATGGTCTGTGGAATGGATTAATGTTGGTGTCAAGGCCAGGTCATATTTCGAGGCTTGACGTGTACAGTAACCTATTAGCACTCTAATTCCTAGTTCATGCCTGTAAGATGTTTTGATCGTAATCGCATCATACCTTCTAAGACAAGTTTTAGGGTAACGCCCGCAAAGTGTGGCAGTATCAGTCGCGGTTACCGCAATTATGCCTTTATCTCGGATCGCGCGACAGCTCTGCTCAATGAACTCAACTGGGGTGCCGAAGGGGTCAATATCGATATAATCGAATCTATTGCGATTATTTATCAATATCACATTAAATTTTTCATTTGTAGCGGTGGAATTTTTAAGGTTGTTAAGTTTAATGTTCTTTTTAATTAAGTCAAATGCGGATGGGTTACGGTCATTAATAACCACTTCCTCGATGCCTTCGACTTCATTTGCAAACCTCACACCGCGGATCCCCGTACCTGCGAGCCCATCCAGTACTCTAAAACATGTACCTTTTTTTGCACTTTTCAGGATATTGTTCATAGCTAATACCGATACATCACGGTTGAATTCCATAGCCGGGTTATAAAAAACCGGAACTTTTGAGGTTGCCGGACCTTTAGTTTTTTTTACTTTAGGTACAATTAAATTTGTATTTCCCTCTTTTATATTCTGGAGTTGAAGTTTCATAAATATCGCTCGATCCTATTTTTTCATTTTAATATTTAAAAATAAGTTTGGGATTGGTGAATTTTGCCGGCTACGCTAACTCCCCTTCCCCTTTCAGCAATCTAAGGATCTTATGCGGCAATAAATCACGGTTGATTGGAGTCACCTCTAAAATTCTGACATCGTCACGCCTTCGTATATCTTGAAGTAACGGATTACGTGATTTCTTGTGAAGCGTTAATATCAATGGTTTATCCGCATCCAGTGCCTCTTTTACCGCGTCAATGAACAATTGACTCTCTACTTCCATTTTACCGACTTCATCAATTACAATTAGTTCTGCATCTTCGGTTGCATTTGTTATTGCAGGTACTCCTATTGCTTCAAGAGCCTCGATATCAACGCCATATATTCCAACCATGATTTCGGACTCGAGTTTTTCATGGGCAAAGATTTTTTCTTCGCGGGTTTGCCAATCCATGACCTTGAAACCTTTTCGTTCGCCCTTTTCTATTATGGGGTCAGTTATCATTCCCCCGATAATTTTGTCCTCGGTTTCCAACATTTCTATGACTTTACGTAATGCGTGGGTCTTTCCTGCGCCAGGCAAGCCCGTAATGCCTATCTTAATATTCTTAATCATAATACTCACTAAACTTTATAGAATAAATTAATAGATTTTAAAGGGGGGGTATAAACTTCATTATTTAATGCATTTGCTATCTGATTCTTTTAATATTGACAATTTTAATGTTTATCTATTTCTACATTATTCATAATCATCTTAAAATTAACTTTAATGAAAGTGGATATTAATAAATGGGTACAATTAAAAATAAAATAAAAAAAGGATTGAGGGACAGGGTTTTCTCATTTCCGGAACAATACTCTCTATTAGGGGGGAGGCTTAGAGAACCTATCAGGGGATTTAGGGGGATTAAATTTGAGATCGCCTGAACCCTCAATTCTTACTGGGGAGTTCCAGTATTTACCAAACGGTGGGGCATTTGGTAGTTTTCTCCCTTCTACTGAATGAGCGTGATTTGCGAATGGGTAGATGTAAAGGAGGTTTGAAGGGCAAGTCTCACCGCAATAACAAAAATTTGTTATGTAGGTCAACCAATCCTCTCAAACTGTTACTCGCCCTCCAACGCTTCATTGCTTTTTCTTGGATAAGCTTGATGTCTTCACATCAAATGTTAGGGAATATCATAATCGTCCCGTATTGGTTTTAAAGGATTATGAAACCATTTTTATACAATATCTTTCCTCTCTTCACTTCCCTAAACTATAACTATATGGTAGTTCTAGTATATAATATTTATTGTTTTATTGTAATATTGCTAGCAACATTCACTGCCAAAATTCAAAACTCAATCTGCCAACTTTACTTGTTAATCTCCAAAATCGAGTGCGGGCGCGGTCGTTCTAGAAAACTAGATTTAAAGGTATTAAAAGTGAAAACTTTTATTATATTGACTCATTTCCACGGCAATCTCGATGTACCATCGTCACCAAAATATTGTTTCACCACTCGTAATTTACGCCGCCCACGACGCATTACTCGTTCCTTCGGTTTAATTTTTATCTTGCCCGGGAAATATCGCAGAACTATAACTTCAGAAACGGATTGCACCCATCTATAAGGCACTCCAAGCGTTCTAGATTCTTCAACCAAGGTCGGATTTGTTTCACCTAGCATCAGGTCATAGATTCTATTATTTGCAATATCCAATTGAATATCATAGACTCGTCCAAGATAAATGCCTTTATGCGTAAATACTTCGAGACTGATTAAATCTGTGGATTCAACTAACATTCCAATCCAATCCAATACTAAAAATTTTTCTTATATTATATAATGATATGCATTTCTACACTATAAATCTTATTATTTTTTACCTATGTTGGATTAAACGCTAACAGTTAAGTCTTTGAGATATGGCACCATTATGTTAGTATGTAGGATAATAACGCCAATAGTTTGGTGCGTGGGAAAAATTTCTTTCAATTAAATATTTTGGATACCCCTTTAAATGGAATATGGATACCCAGATCCTCAATGTCATAGGATACCCATTTTGATGTTTTCATATTGATACTAGGGCATCATTACCATTATATTAAACCAGGGTATCCTTATGACAATTAGATAACAGGGTATCCAATAAACTAATATTTTGAAATCCTGTCCCACGAACTAACGTGTAGACAAACATATCCCACAAACTAACGCTGTGGCAAACATATCCCAAAAACCAACATAAAAACAATATTATCCAACATATTAATGAATAGACAAACAAATGCCACCAAAAGAATCCGATCTTAATTATGTAAAAATAGGTAATATTTTCACTCGACAGTTACACTTTTAGCTAGATTTCGGGGTTTGTCGATCGGGCATTCACGCTCTTTTGCAGCATAATATGCAAATAATTGTAAAACTACCGAAGCCGGGATCGGTGATAATAATGGCGGGACCTCCGGTATACGAAGAATGATATCTGTATATTTCTCTAACTCTTTATCATTTTCATATCCAACCGCGATTATTGGTGCATTTCGTGCACCCACTTCACCAATATTCCCTAAGATCTTATCATAGGTGTGATCGTGCGCAGTCACCGCGATCACCGGTGTGTCCGGTGTGAGAAGTGCCAGCGGGCCATGTTTTAACTCTCCTGCCGGATAACCTTCGGCATGAATGTAGGAGATCTCTTTTAGCTTCAATGCGCCCTCTAATGCGGTTGGATAGTTTATATTGCGCCCTATGAAAAAGATATTTTCTGAATTTACTATTGAACTAGCTACGTTTTTTATTGTCTCCGCATCATTTAAAACCTTTCTAACTGTGGTTGGCAATGTTCTTAATGCATCTGTAAGTTCACGAACCTCACCAGGCTTTAAAAAACCAATATTTCCTCCAATAGTTATCGCCAGAAGATATAATATTATTAATTGTGCAATAAAAGACTTGGTTGCACAGACACAGATCTCCGGCCCTGCCTGTATAAAGATGACATTATCAACTTCGCGAGTTATTGAACTGCCAACGACATTAGTAATACCGATCGTTTTAGAACCGCGACGTTTCGCTTCTCGTGCTGCCGCTAAGGTGTCGGCCGTCTCACCGCTCTGGGTGATCAAGATAACCAACGGTCGTTCATTGGTGGTCTCCGAATAACGATATTCTGAACCTAATTCAACACTAGTAGGAATTCTTGTTAGTTTTTCAAAAATATATTTTCCTATTAATCCCGCGTGATAGGAACTTCCACAGGCAATTATCTTTATGCTATTCAAATTCCAATCTTGAATATTATTCAGCTCGTCAAAACTCAAATTCGAGGTTATATTGGATATTCTGCCCAGCATAGCATCGCGAATGACCTGGGGTTGTTCATAGATCTCTTTCAACATAAAGTGCTCAAACCCACCTTTTTCGGCATCTTTCAGTGTCCAGTTGATTTTCTGGGGTTTACTAGATTTTGGTTTGCCCTCGAAATCTGTGATCATTATTGCATCTCGCGTTAATACTGCAAATTCTTGATTCTCTAAATATATGACTTTATTTGTATATTTCAGTACTGCCGGCACATCCGATGCAATAAAATTCTCACCGTTACCCACCCCCAATACCAGTGGGCTTTCATGACGAGCCGCAATGATCTTATCCTTCTCATCTATGTGGATAACCGCAATCGCAAACGAACCTTTCACATCGTTTAAGGTGCTCCTAACTGCATGAATTAATCTGCTATCTAACTTCTTATCTTTACTAACTTTCGCATTCTTCGCAACATTATAATATTTCTCTATCAAGTGAACTAAAACCTCTGTGTCGGTCTCAGATTTAAAATTATGACCTTCGTCGATCAGTTTATCCTTCAAAGTTGCATAATTTTCTATTATTCCATTATGAACTATCGCAATTTTACCTTCACAATCATAATGCGGGTGGGCATTACGCTCCGAGGGCTCGCCATGGGTTGCCCAGCGCGTGTGGGATATACCTAATGTGCCGCTAATTTTCGGCATTTCAACTTCAAGATCATTGATCATACCTTTACGCTTGTGAACCTGAAGCTCTTTATCCATAACTGCAAGACCTGCCGAATCGTATCCACGATACTCCAATCTTTTTAATGAATTTATCAATATTTGCTGGGCCTGTCTATTTCCTATATATCCAACTATTCCACACATAAAACAATCACATCATTAAATCATCCATTCATTATTAGAAAATTTATACAACTATGCTATTGTCCCTGATATTTTCTCTGAGTACCTTTAGAGATGCAACCTTACAATTTGCTCCGATCACGGTTCCCGGTAATGCGACCACATTATGGCCGATCACACAATTTTCACCTATAATGGTTCCAGTATTCCTTAATTCATGTAGCGTATTTTTCAATTGCACTTCCTCAACACTACTTTCAGCAACAAAATTCGAACCTATATTGGTGCCGGAGCCAATTACAGAATGTGAGATCATCGAGCTTGAACCAATATGAACATCATTCATGATCACATCATGTTTGAGCTCGGTAAAGGGTTCGATCGTGACATTATCACCAATACTGGTCGATGGAAATATACAGACGTTTGGCCCGACCTCGCAACCTTTACCAATGATCACGGGACCAACCATATATGAGTTAGCACGTATGGTGGTGTCATCTCCGATCTCAACTGGGGGCTTGATCTTTACATTGCTCTCAAGTTTGCCACTTTTTATGCTTTTTACTTGGCTTAAGGCTACTGCATTCATATTGAGCAAATCCCAAGGATAAACTGCATCTGCCCAAGTATCAGTCATTACCCCTCGAATGGTATTGCCCTTTTCTATCATATGAAGTACTACATCGGTTAAGCCATATTTTTCTTCCACGGCAACCTCATCAACTATCTTGAAGACCTTAGGTGGAAAATTACAAATCCCTGTGCTTATATAATTACTCAAAGTCTTTTCCTGATGCTGCCAAAGTGCGAATGAAAGTATCGAAGGCATCCCCGTTTGTGGTAACTCTTCATATATTTTTGGTTTTTCTACGATCGTTCTCACTGTTGA